>JBDNFN010000116.1:0-33288 GCA_041689795.1 Fuerstiella sp.
CCGTCAACGCACAGATTAAGGTAGCCGTCAGTCCTCACAATGGGGGCAAGCAACCTGCCGATGTGCCTCGCATGATCGCAATCCTGAAAGATGCGGGCTATCGCGGATATGTGACACTGGAGTTTGAAGAACAGCATCCATTTGAAGAAATACCGAAGTACCTGAGCCAGCTTCGAGACCTGTTGTAATCCACTTTCGAACTGCTGAAGCTTCTGCGGCAATCGAATACGGCAGCACTTCTCGGCGATTACAGCCCCTTCAAAGCCTTGCGGACACACAGATAACGTAACCAGCCATCTGTGTGCCATCCGGCATTGGCAAGCATCCTCAAATAGTCCACCATGTTTACGTTTTCACGCTCCCGGACTGTGTGTTTGGTTCTGCTTCTACTGAACGGGCTTGCCCGTTCAGGGGTGGCAGATCCGCCGACTGTCGAACAGGTTAATCAGGCGCTGGACATCGCCGAACTTGCGGCACAACATGATCTTACGAAACTGTCGATGGAGGCGATTTCCCGGGCTCTAAGATACGGAACGCCAACCGTTTCCACGGCGGCTGCCCGTGTCCCGATGGTGCATAGCGGTGCTCGAGTAAACACGTCGCTGCCAGTTCCCAGTTCCGCCATCGAGCAAATCCATGAACGGATTCCAGCGACAATTTTCCGCCTATCAAAGCAATGGAACAACACAGCGGAACCAGTCGACGTTTATCGTGCCTTGAAAGAAGTTGTGCTGCCTCCAAAGCGTCCGCGCGAAGCCGTTTTCTACAACATGCCGATGAAGGTGAATCCGTTGCAGCCCGACCGGATGCCGCCAACGAAAAGTGTTGCTCAGGAATTAATTTTCTGGGCTGCAAAAGCGGATAAGCTGGAAGAACTGCGCGACGATCTTGAGCAGGCATTGTTGCAGGACTCCGCCGAAGCAAAGCTGCTGGCATTGTTGTGTGCCATCGAATTACAGGACGGCAACGACCTTAACCTGCGAACTGACGACATTCAGAAAATGTTTCATGCAGGCATGAATCGGCAGACGGCGGAAATGATGGCGTTTGCCGGAGCGGCAATTCAGCAAAGTGGAAAACACCCCGACGTCGCGGCAACCCTGCTGCGACTGGCTGGTCTGGCACTATTCAACGACGACTCGACCGCACCGCGCGGACCGACGGCAGATTCGCCAACTCGAGCTGTATTATTGGCTGCAGCCCGAAGTCAGTTTGCGGTAAATAAGCAGAAAACAGCCGTCGAACTTCTGGAAATCTACCTGCAAAATCCCAACGGAAGTAAATCACCGGAACCAGCCACCATTCAAGGCAACAACAAAGTTGAAACAGTAGCAAGAGAACTTCACAGCCGGCAGATGCTTGTTGACGCACGAAGAATTCTAGGTGACGCGCACGCCAATATTTTTGAACAGCGGTATCGTATACGCAACTCGGATGGCGATGCTCAGATGCCTGTAGAGCAATCTGAAACAAAGGGACCACAAGCACGGCTACCGGAAATCATCGCCGGATCCGACGTGAAGACACAGACAGACATTGCTGACCGAATCTGGGTTTGTCGCCTTGATACTGTGAAGCAGACGTCCGAAATTCTGTTTGTGTTGCCAGACTGCCTGAACGCTGGGTCTCCGAATGTTTCACCCGACGGACTTCACGTGGCATTCGATGCAACTTTTCCCGGGGAAGCGGTCACCTCGGATAAGAAAATCTACGTTGCAGCATTGGATGGAACATCGATCCGCACTCTGGGACGCGGCACAATGCCATCCTGGTCGCCCGCAGGCAAGCGAATCGTTTGCAGCCGATATTCGCCGGAAAGTGGTGTCTGGATCCTGCGAGCCGACGGCACCGACGCTCGCCTGATTGACAGCCGTGGCTGGTCGGGTCAGTGGTCGCCGGACGGACAAATGATTGCTTACACAAAACGAGAAGCCCAGCACCAGGACGTTGCAGTTTATGACCTGGTTGAAGATCGATTCTTCAGCGTTCTGGCGGAGCGCGATCATTTATTCAGCGAAGTCTTCGGGAACTTTTCGTGGTCGCCGGACAGCGAACAAATTGTGTTTAAATCAGATCGAGGAATCGCAGTCACAAACGTATTGAAAACTCGCCCGATTGAGCTAATCTTCCATGGAGATGTCCCGTTCGCCCCAAATCTTGCGTGGCGGCAAGCTCCATTTACAATTGTCTTTGCTCCTGATTATCGTCGCCTTGAGGGCGAACGGCTGCATTACATCTCTGGAAAAACTTCAGCGCCACCCGCTTATGTAAAAGGCCAGATGCCCGACCGACGGAACAGCGATGCAACCTGGATGAATAACGGAAGAACTCTTGTCTACATCAGCAAGCCGCAAAAATGAAAAACAACATTTTCAAAACCGCGACGCGCTGCGTTGCCGCAACCGTACTGCTATGTGTCGGCCTGACATGCAAAGCACAAACCGTTCCGGCAGATCACACGGACAAGATCTGGATGTGTGTACTGGACCAGCAAACCAGGCAGTCACAGCGGCTGTTTGTGATCGAGCAACTAACTTCAGCTAGTTCACCGACGTTATCACCGGACGGTAGCAGAATTGCATTCGACGGAGCTGCCCCTGGCGAAGCCTCATCACCGGGGGCCCGCATCTTCGTTTCCAACCTTGACGGATCCAACCTGAAAGACCTTGGGCCCGGTGCAATGCCATCCTGGTCGCCTCGAGGATCCCGACTGGCGTTCAGTAAGTACTCGCCTGAACAGGGCGTTTGGCTGATGAACGCGGATGGACAGAATCAGCGACTCATCGACCAGCAGGGCTGGTCGATTCAGTGGTCTCCAAACGGGCAGATGCTGGCGTATACCCGGCAAATCGACAGCGGGGTAGACTTCAGGATTTTCAATCTGGTGGAAGATGAATTTTCAACCGTCTTTCATGGCGACAGCGGAGGCTACAATTCCTTTTACTGGAACTTCGCATGGTCGCCGGACAGCAAGCGAATTTGCTTCAAGGGAACAGGAATCGGCAGCAAGACTCACATAAGTTCCATCGCTATCAACAGCGATCCGGTTGTTGACGTGCACTACGTTTGTGAATCTGCAATCGCCGATTTCACATGGCTGGACAACGCCACGATCGGAACGTGCATGAGAACCTCGGAACAGAATCTTCACAAACTGTTCACTATTGATGCGTCTGCAACAACTGCCGCGACAGAAACAGGCCCCACTGAAATCGGCGGGCAATTTCCGGGTCGGAACAACTCAGACGGTGACGTTAGCCGAAATGGACGGCTAATAGTGTATGTCAGTCGCCCGGCAAACAAATAGTGTTCGGCAACAGCTGCCGATTGGCACACGCGACGGCAGAACCTGCCGATACATCGCCCGGATTCGTTAATACCTTCCAATGCCGGTTCGGGCCGCCATATTGCACGAATTGCCGATACTTACCGCAGAACTGTAAGTCACCGGACGCATAGCACGGATCCGTGCCGGAACCATATTGTCCTGAGTCGGCTGCACACCTATTGTTGCGCCAACTTTCCTCGTTCAATCATCTTTGACTCAAACGTTTTTTATCTCTTGCAGCAAAAATTACGGAACTCGCTGTGGTCTTCTCACGACTGCAGCAGCTCTGGCAAACGATCAAAAAAATTGAATCTGTTGATTCCGAAGAAACCTATCTTCTCCTCGGATTTCCTCTCAAATCATCTTCGACTGCCTTATTCAGGCACCGATGCCTCTTCTTTTCTCTCACTTCTGTTTTCACTCCCCCAATTCTGTCAGCAAACAAAAAACGTTACGCGTCTTTAGTTCTGATGTGCGGAAGCTGGCTGTAGTGAGTCGGATGGCGAATGCGATGGATAATCACTCCGTTTTGCAGACTGTGTCTTACCAATGGTCGCCGATTCTTCGGCTTTCGCTGGCTGCCATTCTGATCATGCCGTCGGGTTGCGCCAGCAGCCTGATGAACCTGTCAGGCGCCAGCGCGATCAGTTCCAAGCTGACCAGCATGATGGGCAAAGACAGGAAGAACATCCAAAAGGAAGAAGACAACGACTTCGGCACGCGTATTGAAACACCTTTGCTGCGAGATTACATCAGCGTGACCGGCAACAACCTGATTGCTCTTCGCGGAGTTGGGCTGGTAACCGGACTGGATGGCACTGGAGGAGATCCTCCACCATCGCATCTGCGCAAAGAACTGCTTGACGAAATGACGCGTCGCAAGATTGAAAATCCCGGACAGATTCTGGCTTCCAGAAATACTGCGTTAGTGATGGTCACGGCTTACCTGCCAGCGATGGTTCGCGATAAGCAGACGTTTGACGTCCGCGTGATGCTGCCTCCAAACAGCGAAGCCACAAGCCTGAAAGGTGGCTGGCTTCTGGAAACGCGTCTGTCTGAAGAACAAACGATTGCCGGGCGAGGCAACATCAAGGGCCACGAATACGCGGTTGCTTACGGAGCGATTCTTACCGCACTGGGCAACGGAGATCACACAAAAGACGGTTCAGCAATGCTGCGTCGCGGTTCAATTCCTGGTGGAGCGATCTCTAACACAGAACGAAACCTGGAAGTTGTATTGCGAAACGAATACCGAGGCCTGAAGACATCCCAGCGGATCGAATCCGCGATTTCAAATCGTCTGCATCATTACAATCGATTTGGCCAGCGAATCGCGATGGCAGAAGCCAAGACGGACCTGATGCTGGAACTTATGGTTCATCCTTTGTATCGCAACAATTTCCCGCGATACCAACAAATGATTCGCAGCATTGCACTTCGCGAAACCGATGTTGCACGCCGCATGCGAATGGAAAATCTGGCGGTGGATATTCAGGATCCGTCAAAAGCAGCCAGTGCGTCTCTGCAACTGGAAGCGATCGGACGAGACGCGATTCCGTTTCTTAAGTCGTCATTGCAGTCTCCAAGCCTTGAAGTCCGGTTCCATGCGGCTCAGGCTCTGGCGTATCTGGAAGACGGCAGTGGAGTTGAAGTGCTGAAGCAGGCCGCTCTGGAAGAACCTGCTTTTCGAGTCTACGCTCTGGCCGCACTTTCGGTCGTGACTGAAGCGGATGGCGTGGTGGCTCTTCGCGACCTGCTTTCCGATGACTCGCTGGAAACTCGCTACGGTGCTGTTCGAGCCCTCAATGAAAACAATCCCAGCGATCTGGCTCTGGGAACTCAAACATTCAGCAACCAGTTTGTACTGCACTCAATCGAATCGACCGGACCGCCAGCGGTCCATGTCGTCCGCTATCGTGCTCCGGAAGTGGTTGTCTTTGGAAGCCAACAGCAACTACGACTGCCTGCCATTTTAAGTGTTGGCAACAATATCAAGGTGATGGGGCAGGCCGGAGACAACAGAGTCACGATTACAAAATACGAAATCAACAAAGAGCCTCGACGACACGTCGTTTCCACAAACCTGTTGGAAATCATCCGCACGGTTGCTCAAATGGGAGCTACCTATCCGGACGTTGTTCAGATGCTTCTGGAAGCAGATAGCCAGCACAACCTGCAAGGCGAACTGGGCGTTGACCGACTGCCACAGGCAGGTCGAGTCTTCAGCCGTGGCTTCGACGACAGCGACAGAAAACAAAAAGCGAAACTTGGCACGCCATCTTTGACACCCGGACTGTTTGACCGCATCGAAGATGAAGACCAGGTAAATCCGCGAGAAGAATCGTCAGCACTGTCTCGAATGTTCGCCGCGCCAGATGAAAACGGTACTACAGAAACAGAAGTCGATTCAGACGATGTTGATTCCACAGAACAATCAACTCTGATTGATGACTCAATGATCGAAGACGATGCAGACGACGAAATCACAAACAAGACTGCTAAGCTGAACATCAACAAGCTGGACCTGTCTGAAGACGCACCTGTTGAAGAGACAGAATTCACCCTTGAAAAAACCGAGTTTCAGGAACCATTTGGATCCCGCGTTCGCCGAGTCCTGTTTTCACCATTTCAAAAGCAGGAATAAGAAAAATCTAACTTTGCCAGGGTTAAGGCGTCTGCCTACACCTGTTTCCATCGCCCTTTTTCCGATTACTTAGTCAACAATGCTCAAGGCGCTCGAACTCTTCGGCTTCAAGAGTTTTGCCGACAGAACCGTTTTTGAATTCCACAAAGGCATCACTGGTGTCGTGGGACCAAACGGTAGCGGCAAGAGCAACGTCGTGGACTCAATTAAGTGGCTTCTGGGCGATCAAAGCGCGAAAAGTCTCCGCGGAAAAGAGATGACAGACGTCATCTTTAACGGCTCATCCAGCCGTGGCGGTGCTCAGTTTGCCGAAGCCAGTCTGACGTTCGATAATACGTCACGATTTCTTCCACTTGACTATGACGAAGTTTCTGTCGGCCGGCGGCTGTGGAAATCCGGTGACTCAGAATATCTAATCAATCGCAACAGCGCTCGCCTGAAAGATGTTCGCGAACTGCTAATGGGAACTGGTGCTGGAGCCGCATCCTATTGCATTATTGAACAGGGCCGAGTCGACCAGATCCTCCAGTCCAACGCGGCCAATCGGCGTTTGATCTTTGAAGAAGCTGCTGGTGTCAGTCGATTCAAGCAGCGTCGAAACGAAGCCGAACGGCGATTGGAACGAGTCGAACAGAATCTGCTGCGACTGACGGACATCGTTAAGGAAGTGGAATCTCAGGTAAGCAGTATTCGCGGCCAGGCAAAACGGGCCACCAAATTTCGCAAACTGTCAACAGAACTGGAAACGTTCTGGGTCGGCATGGTGGCAGACGATTTTCGCCGTCAGTCGATGGTGCGAGAACGCCTTAACAAACAAAAGCAGGAAGCATCGGAAACTCTGGTGCAGATGCGAAATCATCGCCTGCAGGCCGAACAACAACTTGCCGAAGCCGATCTAGCGCTATCAGCCGTCGACGACGAACTGCGAGAAGTCGAACGCAGCCGCGCCGAATTGCGCAACCGCATCGCCAGTCAGACGACAACGCTGCGGCACCATTCGGCTCGTGAATCCGAACTTCAGGCTGAAGGCCAACGACTACAGCGCCAGCAGACTTTGATGGATGGCCGAGTCACCGAAGCCGAAAAAGAAGAAAGCCATCTGGCCAATGTTCTGAACCTTGAACAAAAACGTTTCAACGAACGCAAGGCCGAACAGGAAAACGTAGTTATACAATTACGAGAACTGCACGCTTCTCTGGACGCGGCTCAGTCTGCGATTCAGGCAAATCGCCAACAACTGATTCAACACAGCCAGGTCAGTTCAGAACTGGCCACCCAACTTGGTGGGCTTCGACACAAGTTTCAGTCTCTGCAGCAGCGTCAAGCTGAGTTACTGGACGCTCATGATGTGCTGACCGCAGAAATTGCAGTACTGCAGGAACGTCTGGTTGAGCAACAGCAAGCCGTTGAAGCAGCAAAGCTGCGCCTACGTGAGGCTGAAGAGGCTGCCGACAAACTGCTCGGTGAACGCGAAGGGCTTCTAAACGAACAAACGCAGTCTCGAGAAACTCTGGCTGGTCTGCGAGAACAACGCAGTGCCGCCGTTGCCAGAAAAACAGTACTGGAGGATCTCGAAGATCGCCAGGAAGGCTTCGGCATCGGAGCTCGTGAAATTCTTCGTCGCGCCGAAGAAGGTACTCAGGAACCATGGAGCCTGATTCGCGGCAGCGTCGCCGATTTGCTTGACGTCGATATGGAAAACGCAGCACTACTGGAAGTTGCGTTGTCTGGCAGAGCACAAATGCTGGTGATCGATCGCCTGCAACCTCTGGTGGACTATATGAACTCGGGCCGTTGCCAGATTACAGGCCGAGTCGGCTTTGTGTCGCTGGAGGACGCCCAACCATTCATCGCCAAACGACCAGCGCCATCGCCGGATTCCGCGGACGAAAAAATTCTGTCCGACAGTTCTGAACTCGGGCCAAAACGAAAAGGCTGGACGGGCGATCTGGGACTCGGAATGTTCGGCGACGATTGGCTCGGCGCAGACTTTTCAACTTCCGTCAGCGACGAATTCATTCCCGACCTGAAAGTGACATGGGTTGACGAAAACGGAGAAATTCCGCCAGCGCGAGCAGTCTTTGCGTCATCTCGCACCGCCATCCGCAGCCTGACCGGCCAGCGCGGAGTTGTCGGTCGCGCTGACAGTCTAGCTAGATCGCCACGCCATTTGCCTTCACTGGCCGCTCAGTTGCTGGCGGACACGTGGGTCGTACAGTCACTCAACGACGGAATCCGACTTCAAAAAGAACACAGTGACAATTACCGCTTTGTAACACTGCAGGGCGAACTGGTTGAAAAAGATGGAACTCTGTTTGCTGGCACCGTCCGCAGCGAATCCGCCGTTGTGTCGCGCAAGAGCGAACTTCGACGACTCAAAAACGAATTACACCGCGCCGAACATCTGATTTCAGAACGTGAGATAAATCTTAAGAAGCTGATTCAGTCGATCGAAGCTGCCGACAGCGGGCTACAGTCCGGCCGAAACACAGTTGGACAATGTGCGGACGAACTTCGCGCAGAACAGCAGCAGTTGATGGAAATTCAGCGAACGTTTAACAGCAGCGAACGGAACGAACAAAAACTTTCGGAACAACTAAAAGCATTAAGTGAAACGATTGAACAGCTACGCACCGAAGTCGCAGAAGGCGATCTCGCACTGGAAGCGGCCGAAGACGAAAAAAACGAGCTGCAAACACTGATCACTGAGGCTGAACATTCACTGACAGTTGATCGGCAACAGATCGACATTCTGGAATCACAGCGCACAGAATCCAATCTGGAACTCACCAGAACCGAAGAACGGCTCCTTGGCATCCACGACGCTCGACAGCGTCTGGAAGACGATCTGCAACAACGCCGCCTGCAGCAGCAGGAAGCGTCGCGACGATACGTAGCGGGAATCGAACGACTTGGGGAACTTAATCTGAGTCGGCTGAACGTTGGTGCTGAAATTTCGGAACTGCGAGTTTACGACGACAAACTGACGACGGAAATCAGTCGTCGCAGTGCGGCTCGAAAACTTTTGCGAGAACGTCGACAGAACGCGACGACCGCCGAACAACAGGCCCGAGAAATCTGCCGGCAACATGAAACACAGTTCCATGAAATCGAACTGAAAATCAATAGTATCGGTCATCAGCTGGAAACATCGGCGGAACGTATTCGGGACGAATTTCAGATTTCCGTTGAAGACGCGGCGGAAGCCGGACGTTCTGCCGTCGCCGCATGGCTGACCGAAGAAGCTCAGGCCGAAAGCAGCGGCACACCCGCTCGAAAATCGTCTGAAGACAACGATGCCGACGAAGAATCAGACTGGCTGATTGATGCCCCGAACTCAGAAAACAATGGAATTGAACTCGAACAGGAAGGCGGCCAGTCGTTTGATCAACCAATCGTCATCAGCATCGATGATCATCAGTCACAACAGATTCTTCGCGATGACACTCGCTATGAACAGTTGCGAGTATCGATTGATGAACGCGTCGGCAAGCTGCGTCGCCAGCTGAAGAAAATCGGCAATGTGGGCACCGAAAGTCTGGACAATCTAACCGAACTCGAATCACGTTTCGAACGCCTGCATTCTCAGTTAACAGACCTTGAAGCAGCCCGAGACACACTGCGAGACATGGTGCGGCAGATCAACGTTGAAAGCCGCCGCATGTTTCAGGAGTCCTTCGAATGTATTCGAGGCCACTTCCGGGAACTGTTCCGTCGCCTGTTCGGTGGTGGTGAGGCTGACGTCATTCTGGAAGACCCGGAAGACGTGCTGGAATGTGCGATTGACGTTGTTGCTCGCCCACCGGGTAAAGAGCTGCGAAGCATTTCGCTGCTGAGCGGCGGCGAAAAAACAATGACCGCCGTCGCGCTGCTGCTGTCGATTTTCAAAAGTCGACCGAGCCCGTTCTGTATTCTGGACGAAGTTGACGCTGCCCTCGACGATGCGAACATCGGGCGCTTTGTCGGCGTGTTAAAAGACTTCCAGCAGGAAACACAGTTCATCATGATCACTCACCGCAAGCCAACCATGGCGGTGACGGACGTGCTGTATGGTGTCACCATGGAAGAGTCCGGCATCTCAAAACGACTTGTCGTGCGATTTGAAGAGATCGACGAAAAAGGGAACTTTGTTCCTCGAAACGAACGCCAAAACCGCGCAGCTTAGAGCAACCTGCAAAAATGCGGGGCTGTTCGTGCTTCGTGGAAAAAGCGGTCAACAAACAACACGCAGCCGCCGTGACGTAACTGCCCCAAAGAAACCGCCAGCGGACAGTCGCCAACAGACAGTCGCCAACAGACAGTCGCCAACAAACAGAGCGACTGACCTTAGAAGTCACACACTGCCAACACGAGCAAATACTGGTGTTTCGATAAATCATGGGGTAGACTTTTGCCTGGACGCTCGCTGTTAATGCACGTTCCCCCCAAGGAAAGACAATGCCTGCTGTCACATCTTCTATCACTGAAGCTCATCGCCAACAGTACATCCACGAAGGCTACTTCGTGGTTAAAAATGCGATTTGCAGCGAGCATCTGCAAATCATGCAAGCCGCGTGCGATCATCTGATTGATTTGATGCATCAGGAAATGGATCGTCTGGGTACAGACCACATTCACATCAGTCATCGCGGCAAGCGTTATCACATTGCAAAAAAACACGATCAGGCTCCACGGCTGTCTGAGTACGTTTTCGGCAATCTGATGGCGGACGTCTGCAAGGCGACCATTGGCGACACAGCTTTCCTGTTCTATGACCAGTATGTCGCAAAGGCGGCGGAACGCGGCACAAAGTTTTCATGGCACCAGGATTCTGGTTACCTTGATTTCAACCACAAACCCTACGTCACCGTCTGGGCAGCCGTTGACGATATGACACTCGAAAACGGCACGGCTTATGTGCTTCCATTTTCGAAGTGCGGCATACGTTCTCGCGTCGAACACATCCGAGACGCGGAATCCGGCGACAAGGTGGGCTACTTCGGACAGGAGGAAGGTGTTCCGGCGATCGTTCCCGCCGGAAGCCTTGTAGTATTCAGCTCGCTGACGTTTCACCGCAGCGGCACAAACACCACAGACAAAATGCGGCGGGCCTACGTAACACAATATTCTACGGAGCGGCTTTGCCTTCCCGGCACCGACGACCTGTTGCACCTGGGCGTGCCGTTTCTGAGCGATGGCCAGATCGTCTGAATGCCAGTGCATTAGTTCCAGCCCAGTGAGCCAGTGTTTCAAACGGCTTAGTTAACAAAACACGAAATCCCAATCGCCGCGTTGGTCGCCGCGTTGGTCGCCGACGGACACGCAAAGGAAGCAGCCTTCAGTTTCTATTCGCCTCCCCGGCGAATTTCGGAACCGGCAAACTTGATCTGAAAGCGGTAGATGTTTTTCGTTGAGCACGTGATGCGACCGGTTTGTAAATCAACGCTCTCCGGAATCTGGGCTCGATTCACGTTAGCCACTGCTCGATAACCGCGTTCCGCAAAAATGTCGATCACCATCGCCAAAGCCAGTGGATCATCCAGCAAAGGGTCTTCCGAATTTACCACAGCCAGTCCGGGAATGGCGTGTCGAGTCACGATGGGAATAAATCTATTCTGAATCAACTGAATCACGCCATGAAACAGCGTTCGGTGTTCGAGCTGATAGGCATCGAGTCGCCGAACAAGTTCCTGTCGAGCGTGCATGACAAGGTCACTGGCGAGCGGCAGGTGTCGCACGGCATCGTGCGTTTCCGGATCCAGTTCCAGCGATGACTGGTAATCCAGTTCTTTGCGGATGTTGCGTTCAACGCTTTCGATTGATGCCTGTGCATCCACAAAATGATAGTGATAGATCTCTTTTAGAGACTGCAACGCTTCCCACGTTTTTTCCTTGAAGACACGATAGCGATGCCGGGCCGCTTCCGGGTCCTGGTCGGTTGCGCGTTCTTCAAGCAGATTGACTTCACCTTCTGCTCGGGCGCGAGTGTTCCATTCTGAAACATTCCGACCCCGTTTCAGCTGACGTTCAACGCTCGTTTTTTCGTCAACAAACAACACCATCACGTGGATCGTGGGTTTACGAAAATTGATGGCTAAAGGCGTAGTCTGATAGTCGCGATACAGCTGATCCATTTTCCGAACCAGCAGTTTCAGGCATTCCACCTGAACTCGAGTGCGAGGAAACCCGTCCAGTACGCAGCCGTCGCGATAATCTTTTTCAAGCAACTTTCGAAACACAAGGCTGACGACTTCCCGGTCGCCAACCATCCCACCAAACTGTTTCACGCGACGTGCTTCTTCGGTGTCCAGCAAAGCACTGACAACAATCGGCTCGCATGTCAGATCACGAGCTTTCATGATAAAACCTGTGTTCGTCCCCTTACCGGAACCGGGCGCACCGCCAAGCAGAATCAATTCCTTGGAAAATCTTAGATTTTCGTGGCCGAATTCCTCTTCCAGGTCAGACCACACGTTGGTGAAGATGACCTGAGCATCCTTCACTTCGAGATTTTCGGTTGATTCCGGAGCTACCTCTGCTTCGTCCTGAACTTCGTCCATCATAAATTCCGTAAATCATATCGCTGAGTTTGGGCGTGTGCACCGAAATACTTCCAGAACCGGCTCACCGCCGAAAGAGTCCGTGCGAACGCAATTCTGGCAGGGTCATGCGTCGGCTGCGAGGAGAGTGCGGTGGTTTAGCCGGGAATGGGAAACATTGAGACTCTGAAATCCTCGCAAACAACGGTCGGGCAATCCCAGACGCACAATCGCTGGACGTAGAAAACTTAGTCGCCACAATAGACGTTCGATGTCAAAATACATTCCTCAGGAAGTCGTTCTTATGAACAAAGTGCTGATCGTGGTCGGTGACGCCACGGAAACGGTGGATACGCTGTACCCTTTTTATCGACTAATTGAAGCAGGGTTTCAGCCTGTCATAACGGCTCCGGAAAAGCGGCTTTACCAAATGGTGATGCACGAAGTAAAACCGGGCTGGACCATTACTAAAGAATGGGAAGGCTACACGATTCAATGTGACGTGCCGTTTTCCGAAGTGAAGGAAGATGAATACGCCGGGATACTGTTCAGCGGAGGACGTGCGCCGGAATATATTCGGTACGACGAAAATCTGGTCAGAATCACAAAGCACTTTTTCGCCACTAACAAACCCATTGCCAGCGTGTGTCACGGCGTCGAAATTCCGGCCTACGCTGATTGTGTTCGAGGACGCAAAATGGCGACTGTCGGCAAATGCAGATTCGACCTGGAAGTCTGTGGTGGCATCTACGTAGACGAACCGTGCGTCATCGACGGAAACCTGATCAGTGGCCGCACATTTCACGACAATGGTCACTATGTGGGACCATGGATCAAACTTCTGGAAGCAGCGCGTGATGCCACAGAGTAGTCGTATACAAACTGTTCTTCTGCACACGCTGTTGACTGTTGGGTCGCTAATTATCAGTCCACCGCTCGCGAACAGCGAAGAAAACGTTGTTCCGTTTGTTGCGGGATTTGACAGATTTGCACGTCACGGTTCAATCGATGCCGCAACTGCTGGTTCGCTTTTAATCAGCGAACTTAGCTGCACGGCCTGTCACGCGTCAGACGCAGAAATTCAGCAGCCGAAGCGTGGGCCGATCCTTGATGGAGTGGCCGATAGAATCAACAAGGCTTGGTTGCAAAAATTTCTTACAGCACCAGCGACGGCAAAACCCGGAACCACAATGCCCGACGTATTGGCCGGTGTCCCAGCGGATGAAAAGCGCGAAACGGTTGCCGCATTGACCGCATTTCTTGCGACGCTGCACAAGCCGTTTCCTGAAATCAAAGCGACCGGGCTGAATCCGGTTCCGCTTGAATTCTGGGATCGAGGAAACTCCGACCTCGGAAAAGAACTGTACCACACGACAGGCTGCGTAGCGTGCCACGCACCTGATCCGGAATACGACGTACCCGCAATCGCGCCGTCGCCAATCGACCAACTTCTGGAACAACTCGAACCGGAAGAAATCGCAGAAATGGGTTTGGAATCCGCCGCACGACGCGTCGAATCGATTCCGCATCCGGACTTCCCGGAAAAGTATACTCAAAAGGGACTGACGTTTTTCCTGCTCAATCCGGAAAGCGTTCGCACGTCCGGACGGATGCCAAACTTTAGTTTTGGAGCAGTGGATGCGGCCGATCTGGCGGCCTATTTGATGCGATCAAAAGTCCCGCCCGAAAGTTCATCGGCAGAGTTTGCAGCAACAGATGGGGACGTTAAAAAAGGGCAGCAGTTATTCAACAAGCTTGGTTGTGCCAGTTGCCACACCGTTGCAGTAGCCAACGTCGTCGCAAAAACCAATGCCGGCAGCACTCCCGCGGCAACGGCAAAAACACTGGCTTCACTAAATTTCACCCACGCCCCAAGCTGCATTGGAGCCCCCCAGCGCGGCCTGCCTCACTTTGCAATCGACGACGCTCAAAGGGCGGCGTTGCAGGTGGCGATCAATCCAGACTCCAGCACAAAAATCACGCTATCCGATCAACTGCGTGCAAAGATGCTGCAGCTAAATTGCTATGCCTGTCATGATCGCGATAAGTCCGGCGGCGTTGGCAGATTTCGTCGACCTTACTTCGAAACGGTCGGCAATGTCGACATTGGTGACGAAGGCCGGTTGCCTCCGTCGCTGACTTCGGTGGGGCGCAAGCTGACTACGCCGTGGCTAAAAAACGTATTCGCTGGCAAAGCAGTTATTCGGCCGCACATGCATATTCGCATGCCCGTGTTCCCGGCGGAATTAACGAAAAACCTGCCAGCCGAATTCGCCGCAGTTGATTTCGCCAACACTGAATCAGGCACAGCGGATCAGTTTCAAACGCAGCCATCCGATGAAGATGTATTCGGAAGTTTGCAAGGACTCGACAACGATGGTCGGGCACTCATGGACGCCGGCTGCGTGCAGTGTCACATATTCAAAGGCGAAGTATTGCCAGGAACTGTTGGAGTTGACCTGGCGGGAATTGCTGGCCGGGTGTATCCGCAATGGTTTCACGATTTCCTGCACAATCCAGCTGCACTCAAAGAGCGGACTCGAATGCCGACGTTTTTCCCAAACGGCAACAGCCAAAACAAAGACATTCTGGATGGAGACACCGAAAAACAGATCGCGGCCATGTGGGCTTACCTGAAGGACATCGACAAACTTCCAATTCCGGAAAAGATTATCGCAGCCCGAAACCAGGACTATGAACTTGTGCCGAAGGATCGAGCCATCGTGCTCAGAACCTTCATGCCGGAAGCGGGCACTCATGCGATTGCGGTCGGCTTTCCTGAAGACGTGCACTTCGCTTTCGATTCGGAAAACATACGTCTGGCGGAGGGTTGGAAAGGTCGTTTTCTGGATGCTCAGGGCACGTGGTTCGTACGATTCACCCCGCCCGCTGACCCTTTGGGCGAACAGCTGGCAACTTTTCCGGAAAGCGTTCCGTTTGCTCTGCTGGTCGATGCAAAACAAACATGGCCAGCCGATGCGGGTGCCGCCGGTTATCGATTTCGCGGCTACCGACTTAACAAAGCCGGTGTCCCCACGTTTCTATATCAGTTCGGAAACTATGATGTGGAAGACACAATTCAACCGGCGGACGGGCAGTCACTGATGCGACGTTTTCGCTTGAAGCAACGTTCGCCAAACAGCCAGGAACAGCGTTCGCTTTGGCTGCGAGGACACCAGGGACTGGAACTCAAACCTGTCACCCCGCAGACTTACGTCAACGAAACCGGTCTACAAATCACCGTCAGCAAGGGCATCGGAAATTCCGGCGAACTGCGTCGCAACGGCCCGAAGACTGAGTCGATCATACCGCTGCCGAACAATAGCGATCTGGAAATTGAGGTGCGGTACTCATGGTAACGGCAGAAACAAACCCGCATCGGCAGACGATGCACGCAGTCGAAAAGACGTTCGTTTCACGACGGCTGTCGCTGAACAGTGGCGTCTTCTGCTTTCTGATAATCATCGTTTGTGTGTGCCCAAACGCTGCGTGCATCGCGGACGATGAAGACGACTTTTATCGTCTAATTTCCGTATCCACTTCCAAAGTCAACGCTGAGTCGCGGTCTGCAAACTGGAAACCTGCTCCAGACGGACTGGCACTGGAAGTCAGTGGCATCGCAATTCTGGACGACAAACGGATTGCGGTTGCGATTCGCAAAGGCGAAGTCTGGATTCTGAACGGCGTCTACGACGATCCGCCTGCCAACGTCACCTACAAACGATTTGCATCGGCGCTGCACGAACCGCTAGGCCTGCTAAAGCACGGTGATTCGCTGTTCACGGCTCAACGCACCGAATTGACTCAACTGCGTGATACCGATGGCGATGAAGTGGCGGACGAATATCTAACAGTGGCAAAGGGTTGGGGAGTTACCGGCAACTACCACGAATACGCGTTCGGACCCAAGCTTGACGGCGATGGCAATATGTGGATCACGCTGAACATCGGCATGGGCCTGAAAGGCGATATGCAGAAACGTACGATTCTGAATCCAACCCTGAATGTTCGCCAGGGACGCTGGCGCGGCTGGGGAATGAAGGTCACAGCAGATGGCAGCATGACACCAATGTGCGCCGGCATGCGATCGCCCAGCGGCATTGGCAGCAACAGTGCCGGCGACATGTTCTATACAGATCAGCAGGGCAACTGGGTGGCAACAAACAGCCTGCATCACATGCGAGAAGGCGTGTTCTTTCATCACGCAGAAGCCCTGGCATCGATGGATTTGCCGGGGTCGCCCATTCGCGGAATCACGGAAGTGCCCAATGGTATTCCTTTGCCGGAGGCGGTTCAGCAGTTTAGGCAACTTAAGCCGCCAGCCGTTTGGTTTCCGTATAAGAAGATGGGACAGTCGACTACAGATATCATGCTGGACGACAGCGGCGGTAGCTTTGGCCCGTTCGCAGGCCAGCTGTTTGTCGGCGAATTTACTCAGGCATCCATGAGCCGCGTGTTTCTGGAAAAGGTAGCTGGCGAATACCAGGGAGCCTGTTTCCCATTTCGTTCAGGCTTTGCGTCCGCCGTACTGCGGATGGCTCAGGGAATAGACGGCAGTATGTTTGTGGGGCTCAGCAACCGAGGCTGGAGCAGTCTCGGAACCGCGTCGTATGGCCTGCAGCGTCTGGTGTGGACGGGCAGGGTGCCATTCGAAATTAAAGAGATGAAAGCAACTCCGGATGGATTTGATCTGGTGTTCACAAAACCTATCGATCCTGTGACAGCCAACGCGATCAGTTCATACAGCATGAACAGTTATACCTATCTGTACCATTCGACGTATGGCAGCGATGAGATACAAAAGAAAGACCTTAAGCTAGCCATCGATCGCATTTCTACAGATGGCCACGTTGTTTCGTTGAAGGTCGAAGGTCTCCGGGAAATGTTTGTCCACGAATTGATCGCCAAGGGAATTCGCAGCATAGACAACGAACCATTATTACATCCCTACGCCTACTACACACTAAATCGTATACCGCGAAACACGATCGCAGAGTAATCAGCCGCGGACGACCGACAGGAATAGAATTAGAGTACTCTTACAGCACCAAATCGCAATTATTCAGCAGTGCACTGCAAAACTGTCGAGTTGTGGCTGTTCACCATTTGGTATGCAACCAACAGGTAAGAAACGCCTCTTCAATCTGACCGTTCCGCTACCGCAAACCTGCAATGCCGTTTTGAACCAATTCGACAAAACCGAATCGCAGTCCAACGTCGCCAACAAGCCACACGTTCAGGTCGGCAACACGCAACACACGGTTGTTGCTGGCGAATTGCGCATTGACCTGGCCAATTAGCGGGAGCCTTGCATTCAATAGTGACGGCAATTTGCATCTCGGTTCCGGGACTTATCTGCTTATTCGTGATCCGGCGATTGACGATGGTGGTGAAGTATCGAAACTTCCGGGCTCCGCCCTTTTACGAAATGAAGCCTGTGTCTGCCCAGACACCCACCCCGTATTCGCACCCGCAACCGTTGATTGAACCTTCCATTCGAAGACGTCATCCGGGATGGATCATGCTGGGAATTGCCGCGGCAGCGACGTTTATGTCGGCTCCGGGCCAGTCGTTTTCAGTGGCGGCCTTCGTCGACCCAATGCTGGCCGATCTAAAACTGCAACGTACCAATTACTCAGTCGCCTATATGGTGGCAACGCTCATTGGCGGATGCGCACTGCCGTTTGTTGGTCGGCTTGTCGATCGGCTGGGAGCTCGGAAGGTACTGCCGGTCGTGACTCTGGGACTGGGGACTGCCTGCGCGTGGATGTCGCAGCTTACCGGAGAGTTCGGACTGTATGTTGGATTCACCATGATTCGCTGCCTGGGGCAGGGCTCGCTGACACTGATTGCAAACTGGATTGTCGGCGAATGGTTTCACACGTATCGCGGACGAGCCGCTGGCATTTGCGGCGTTGGAGGAACTCTGTCGGTGCTGATTGTGCCACAGCTAAACAGCCTGCTGATCAACAGCTACGGTTGGCGAGAAGCCTGGATGATGCTGGGCGCATCAGTGGTTGTTTGCCTGGTACTGCCTGCCATCGTATTTCTACGCGACCGCCCGGAAGCACTCGGGCTGCTGCCTGATTGGGAGTTTCCAAAAATCAAAACCGTCGCGGCAACGGAACTGCCTGAGGAAACCGCTCGACTGGCAGCAGTTGAGCTACTGAACAAAGAACAGTCCTTCACGGTAAGTGAAGCCCTCAGGTGTTCCGCGTTCTGGAAAGTCGCCAGCGTTGTGGCAACGGTTTCGCTGGTTGGAACGGGACTCATTTTTCACCAGGTGTCAATTTTAGCTGACGTCGGGGTCAGCCGTGAAATGGCGATCACCTGCCTGGGGGTTCAGGCCTGCGCGGCAACGTTCTCTACGTTGCTGGCTGGCTATCTGATCGATCGCATGGAAGCTCGCTACGTTCTGGCGTGTTCTATGTTGCTGGAAATCTGTGCTTTACTTCTGCTGCTGTTTCTTCCGTCACCAGGATGGGCGTTTGTTTACTCGGCATTGCTGGGACTACATGGCGGCATCATCCGTAGTGCCGGCAGCATGGTGTGGATCAATTATTTCGGTCGCAGATTTCAGGGATCGATCCAGGGGATTTCGATGTCACTGATGGTATTAGCGGCAGCATTCGGCCCAGTGCCAGTAGCATTGTCTGTGGATTACACGGGAAATTATCGTGCCGCGTTAATGCTATTTTTAGCTCTGCCCACAATCGCTGGGATTGCCGTATTAAGTGCGGCCCCACCAAAGAAAAGTGTTGCCAAATAACGCCATCATCCCGATCGCCCGCGTCGACGAGTTTTCCGGGAACGGTTGGCGGAGTAATCGTGTTCTGGATTTCGACGGCCGATCCAAACCAGATACTTCGCAAACTCCAGATGGGCCCTGAGTTCCTCAACAGAGCTCAATTGTCGTTCCAGTTGCTTGTTTGGAAACACAGCATGAATCAGGCCGTGACAATCCAGGCAGATGTTCAAAGTTTATGCGCCGCCCCGACTTTTCGGCTTCACGTGATGCACTGAAACCCGCGGCACCCGCCGACTGCATAACGGACATTCGTGGGGATGCTCATCGGCCGAGAAATTCATAGAGAAGCCTTTCGATGAAAAGCGTTGACCATTGTCGCAGTGCGAGACGGCAGGGCTGACACAGTGACTCGAAATCTGGTTCTGTCGATTTATGCGTGTTACGCCGATTGTATCGACGGGGCTGGAACCGGAAATACGGAGAATTTTTATCGGACACTTTTTTGCAACCTATGTTTCCAGAGAACCACCGGCTTCACACGCCGTGAGGTCTTTTTACATTCTTGCATTTCAAACGAGAACCGCAGGTAAAGAAACCGGGCTGAATCATGACTGTTGCTGAAGCTGGAACACAGGAAGCTAAGCGATCCACTGCTCCAAGTCCGAACGAAACATGTCCTCGCTGCCACACCACAAAGTTGTGGGGGCAAATGTCCTGGTGCCCGGACTGCGGTTACTACCCCGTTGTCGACCGTAGCGCCAACGATGGCAAATCATGGGCTGACAACCTTCCGGATGTGCCTCAGGAAACGGACGACAACCGCACCGCGCTGCAATCCATTCCAGCCTGGTTCTGGGCAATGCTGGGCGGAATCATCGCTATCGCGGTATTCAGCGCAACCATTCGATTGACCTATCCGTCAGACGATGGGCCTCGAGGAACCTTTGCGCTGGTGCAGCTGTTGCTTGGTTTTTTCAGCATGCTCTTTGCTCACATCATTGCGTCAAAGTACGCAATGAAAAATGACCGCCGCATGAATTCCAACGATGTCCTGCTGTCATGGTTCAATGTCTGGCAACCAACGATTACAGCTTTGCCTTACACCTGCAAACGCATCTGGGCATTTGTCTGGGGCGGAATTGCCATGATGACTGCGGTGACTATTATTGGAGGTATTGATTATTCAGCACCGTTCCGGACACATGAAGCACCAAAACTCAAACCCCCGAGTGTCCTTAAAACAGTGGCCAACGCCGCCAAAGCAGGGGCAAACAAAAATGCTTCAATGGAAGAAGCCCTGAAGGAACTTGGCAATACGGAAGACAAGCTGGAAGGACTAAAAGATCTGGGCGCCGAAAGACTGCTGAATGGCGAAGAATCTGCAGCACGGCGAATGATCGAATGTTTCATTTACGGTGTCGTCACAGATGACAAAAACATCCCCGTTAGCTTTCTTTATGGGGCTAACACTCAAGGACAGGATCAGCACGTCGCGGAAATCGAAGCTAAAGATCTGCCTCGAGACAAGTTGCGCATCATTGCGGTCAGGCTCTTTAAGGAAGTCCAAAAAAAGCCTTACATCCCGGCAGAACGCAAAGCCGTATGGGTTGCTCCAAGCATCAGGTGCCGCCTGTCATTTGTCGCATACGCCGAAAACGGCGAATTGACCGAACCAAAATTTGATGCACTCGTCGTTAATCAACGCGGGCGATTTGACACGTCGCAAAGCGACTCGCAAAAGCAATATCAGCGCCGATAGATCAACGTGCACAACGAAAAGACAACGCCGTCTATCTTGAACTGCAACTCAGCAAACATGGCTATTTTCTGTTCGGACTTCAGCTCGCCCTTCCAATTGCCATCACCCGTCAACAGCACGGAGGTCCATTCCTCGTCACGAAAATCTCCGTCGGTTGAATCAGCTGACCAAAGCCGAACACACTCCGGCGGAGTCTTGCAGGCGACGTTCAGACATGAATTACCTTCGGTGTACTGAAACGTCCACGACAACTGCGGCAACGGGCGTTCAGACGCGATATGCCTGGCGAATGCGCCAACGGTTCGCATGGCAAGTTCACGGCCTCCATCGAGCCCATGGCCTGCATTGGGAATCTGGATCGCGTACTTTTCTCCACTGAGGTCGTCCCAGTAATTCGACATTGCGTCAACCACCCAATACGGATCATTCGTCCCGTTAACGAGCAACTTCGGGAGGGTCAGCTGGGATCGATACGTATAAGGATCCATCATCAGTCGCAAATGCTGTTCGCGAACGGACTCTTCGCCCAGAACAATCAGGCCTTTGCTGGAGTAATCATGGATCTGTTCGCTAAACCTGCCCCACACGTCCAGCTGATGTGTCATCTGCTTACGAAAGTTAAGTGTATCAATCACAATCGGAGCAGTGGCCACCACACGTCGGTCAGCGACAGGTGTCAGCCAGCTGGTCCATCCACGCTTTGACGCTCCCGTAACAATAAACGAATTGATGGGGTGTTCGAATTCCTGTTTTGCAAGTTCCTGAACGGCATCCATCGTTTTGACCGCACTCTTCACCATCGGGAACAGCAACGGCCATGTTTCGTCACCGTCCTGCAGATACTTCAACCAGGTTTCTGTAATCAAATCGTCTTCATAGCGGCCGTCGAACAACGGCTGGTTTGGAACCTGGTGAAGAACGATGACTCGCATGCCCGACGACAGGGCCAGCATTGTGCCAATCGCAATTGTGCCCGCATCAACCTGCTTCGATAGCTTTGACCCACCAGTAATAAACAACACTGCGTGACCAGGATACTTCAATTCCTGGGGCTCAAAGATTTCGACAGCGTGATTCCAAACGGTGTCATGCCACTTTTGTGATGTTAATCGAAGTTCCGTTATGCTGCCTGCGGCCGTGGGAATCGTGCGAACTTTCTCCCACGCGAAGTCAGGCTCCGGACGAGCAACATAGTTTCGCAGTGCAGCAGGCGGCTCATCGCTGGCAAGAACATCGAAACCGCCGACAGACAGCAGAAAACTCGTTGCAAACATCAACCGAATTAACAATCGCATCTAAATTCCTGACGTCGAAATAAGACTCACCAGGCTCAACTTTTGCCGGGTGCCGTATTTGGTTCAACAAACATGTGTCGCGGGAAATGTGCCATCTGGGAAAAACATAAAACTGACAATAGTCGATCTCGGCAATTAACGCCAATCGATGTTGTGCTCAGCCAGAAACGTCACTCAGAACGCGACGCCAGAGTTTGTGCCCGACACGGAAGAACGGAAGATCAGATTGTCGTCGCTGCGTGAATTCATGGAGCCTGGAGTGACACTTTGCACTATATCGTCGATGGTGCAGACAAGGGCGGAGCATCATCAAGATACATTCGCTGCCACAGTTCAAGACACAACAAATTCCACAATCGATAGGCGTGATCGAACTTTGACGACGTGTGCTGCTCAACCAGGCGACGCACTTCGCCCGGATTCAGGAGCCCTCGTTCCAGGCATCGTTGTGATAGCAGAACATCATGTAATAAAGGTTTCAATTCGTTTCGAAACCAGTGATCGATTGGAACGCCGAAGCCCATTTTTTTCCGCGTTTGAATGTCCGGCGGAATCAGGTCTCGAAAGGTCTCCGTCAACACCATCTTCCCCTGCGACATCGACTGCTTGACTTCCAGTGGCATGCGAGCCGCCAGCTCTATCACCTTATGATCAAGCATCGGACTACGGCACTCAAGCCCCACATGCATGCTGGCAATATCAACTTTTGTCAGCAGGTCACACGGTAGATAAGTTTCCACGTCAACGGCCGTTGTGCGAGTCACAAAGTCTCTGTCGGGGAACATTCGGTATGCATCGAATATGCAGGCCGCAGGGTCTTCATGTTTCGTCAGAGCAAACAAATCATCACTCACCAGCTGTTGCAGCATGTTGCGATTAAAGATCGTGATCCAGTTCAGATAACGTTCTTCAGAATCCATCGCCAGCGTCTCCAGAAACCGCTTACCGCGGCGCAAAAACGACTTCTGGCGCACTGATACTGGCATAACAGAAGCTGCCGAAGCAAACATGCGCCGAGCCCAGCGTGGCATGAAAGCTATGCGCTGCACCATCCGCACAGCTCGGTAGCGATCGTAGCCACAGAACAGTTCGTCGCCGGCATCTCCCGTTAAAGCAACCGTTACATTCTTTCGCGTCATCCGCGAAAGATACATCGTTGGAATCGCGGAACTGTCGCCGAAGGGTTCGTCGTAGTGCCAGATCAATTCAGGCAGGATGCTAAGTGCGTCCGGTTCAACCATCGCTTCGTGATGATCTGTGCCCAGCATCTGCGAAGCCTGTCGAGCATAGTGTCGTTCGTCGAAGGCCTTAACCGGAAAGCCAATCGAAAACGTCTGCACCGGATTATCCAATTGTTGCTGCATCAGGCCAGTGATGACTGTCGAATCAATTCCTCCCGACAAAAACGCGCCCAACGGCACGTCACTGCGAAGACGCAGACGCACCGCTTCAGTTAGTTCACTTCGCAGCTCGTCCTTCCAGTCGGCAATTGTGCGACGACTAAAATCCGGTTGATCGTATGGGGCCGTCCAGTAACGATGCGTCTTGAATTCACCGTCTTTCAAAACCCCCACAGTTGCTGGCGGCAATCGATTGAATCCCTGCAACATTGAATGCGGCGCCGGAACATATTGCAGCGTCAAAAACTTCAACACACTGCTACGGTCGAGCTGACGGGGCACTCCAGGAACCTGCAACAACGCTTTCTGCTCGCTGGCGAAAGAAAAACGGCCGCCATCAAAGCGATAGAAAAACGGCTTCTGCCCCGTGCGATCTCGCGCCACAACAAGCTGCTGCTGGCGAGAATCCCAGATAGCCAGTGCAAACATGCCGCGCATGTGCTTTACAAAGTCGAGCCCGTATTGTTCATACAGATGCACAATTACTTCTGTGTCGCCATCAGTTTTAAAATGGTGGCCCCATGCCAACAGCTGTTCGCGAAGCTCGCGATAGTTATAAATCTCACCATTGAAAACGATCTGCACAGTACCATCTTCGTTGCCCAGCGGTTGAGCACTACCGGCAACGTCAATTATCGACAGCCTGCGATGCCCGAGCGCAACTCCCGGACGACGATCGGATGACTGCTCGATCAGCAGGTGACCTTCCGCGTCCGGCCCGCGATGGCGAATTGCGTCCGTCATTCGTTGCAGAACGTCGCGATCGATTCGCTGTTGCGAATCCCACCAAACTGCCCCGGCAATCCCACACACTTTACAAGTCCTTAACAGTAAGTCAGCCGACGGTACAGGTCGACATGTTTCTGCACCATTTGCTCAACACTATGATGTTGTTCGATAAATGCTCGAGCGGCGCTGCCCAACTTCGTTGCAAGATCAACGTCATCAAGCATCAGCTTAAGCGACTTCGTCATTTCAGGGCCGCTACCCTGGGAAAATACCAGTCCGGTGTGTCCGTGTTCAACCAACTCCAGGTTAGCCGGAATATCACTAACAACCGCGGGCACTCCGGCAGCCATTGCTTCCATCAGGCTGTTCGACATACCTTCAAACGAACTGGGCAGGCAGAAGACATTCAGCTGAGCCGTCAGCTCCGCCGCATTCTCACGGTGCCCCAGAAAGAAAGCCTTTCCTCGACAACCAAAACTTTGAAGCAACTCGGCCAGGCCATCCCGCTCGGGACCGTCGCCAACAAACACCAGGTAAACGTTCTCCACAGCCTGATGCAGTAATTGAAACGACCAAACCAGATCGTTCAGGCATTTCTGAGAAGCAAGACGCCCGACGAAACCGACCAATTTTGCATCAGCCGGCAAACCCAGCTCAGTGCGAAGATTGTCGGTAAACTGATGATCGCCGGGAGCGCGCGGCATACCATTCGGAATTATGCTGATCGTTGCATCGGGAATACCAACTTCCGAGCGATAGAATTCTGCCACACTCAACGAATTGGCCGTCATTGCGTGCATTCGGCTACTCAACCAGCGATCCACCGATAGCTGCCAGCCACTCTTCCACGAGTCAACGCAGCGTTCAGAAACAACTATCTTTGCAGATGGTAAACTTACGCCTGGCAGCCGAACATAGGCGTTCGCAGAAAACAGAAACGACTGCACGACATTGGGCTGATTACGTCTCAGCAATCGTCGCAATCGCACAAATGTCAGCGGATCAAATCGAAATCGTTTTTGCAGCACGTCGACGTGTATGCCGTTTGCTCGCAATTCGTCAGCATAGTAACCGCCGCGATTGAGCGCGATCACCGACACATCGAAGTCTGGCTTCGGCAGATGAGTTGCCAGCAGACACAATTGACGTTCAGCGCCTGATTGGTCCAGTGTGGGGATAACATATGTAATGCGAATTGGTGTGCTCGTGAAATCGTTGAATGCTTCGGTCAGGCGGCAACTTACCATCACGGTTCTAATCCACACAACCGCCGCACGCTGAGTACGGAACGAACGATCCAGAATAGAAACGTGACTCGCAAGCCCTGACTCTCAATCCACAGCCTGCCCTGCAACTCATTCCACAGAATAAGCAACCTCACCGCCACCAGTTAGTTACATCCAGCGAAACCCAACGCGAATGCCAAAGCGAAAACGGACACCGTGTTCCCGCGGCTGTAAAACCGTTGAAAAAACTGCTTCCGCGTGAGACAAACGACCAGGATCGGAATTTTCCCTAAGCCGTTTTGCGGGAACAAAAAAGCAGCGCATAAAAAGAAACCGAGCGATTGCCCGGCTTCTTGGGGTGCCCGACGCAGGGGTCATTGGGGGTCGTCGCGATGAAATCGCGGCTGTTGTTGCGTCAGGCGGGTGTTGGTAAATTTAAGCCGCATCGCGCGTGCCAAAACCCGAAAGAAGACAACAATTCAACATAACCCCTTTCAATACAGCTAGTTAAAGAAACGAAAATCAAAAACAGGCGACGGGCGGATTATCCTGAAAGGCTTCATATCGACATCGTGTCAGAGTCGCCGCGGCCCATAAAAAATCCGTAAATGCTTTTTCTTCAACAACTTAGAGCTGAGAAAACAAAACACAACAGATGTTCAGCATTAGAAACGGCCAGAAAATTCATTACAATTGACCTAGCCTGACCGGAGAAAAAGTCACTTCAGAATCGAAAGAACACTGAAATCAAGGGGTGAACTTCACAACTCTTGGGCAAACGCGAGGAAACGCCAAAGTATGAGTGCCGGTATTCCGATGTGAATTGGCATCGATTCGGTTGACGAGTCACAGGAAACGGACATAATCACGTTTCCGCTGCGACTCGGGCGGTTACCAACAATTTGATTCGCGACTTGACTCCAAGACGTGACGTTATGCGGATGTAGCTCAGTGGTAGAGCACCACGTTGCCAACGTGGCTGTCGAGGGTTCGACTCCCTTCATCCGCTCTTTTTTTATGGCCCGACATTGCCTCAAGATGTTTGCAGGCAGTCGTCCAGAATCGAAAAAGGCAAGAAAAATGAGTTCTGATGGCGAAGATAACGTCACGACAGGCGACGCAACAGCCGTTGAAAATTCACCTATTGAAGAGCAGCAGCGTTTGAACCTGACAGTTGAGGTAAAGAGCGTTGGGCCTTGCCGAAAACATGTTTCAGTAACTATCCCCGAAGCGGATATCGCGATGATTCGCGACGCATCGCTGGATGATTTTGCTGGTGGCGCTGAAGTCCCGGGCTTCCGAATCGGTCGAGTGCCGCGAAGCCTGTTGAAGAAGCGGTTCAAAAACGAATTAGCTGATCAGGTAAAGCAGAAGGTGCTGTTGCAAAGCCTAGAGCAAATGTCGGAAGACAACGACATTGACCCTATCAACCAGCCCAACATCGATGTTGACAGCCTCGACATTCCGGATTCTGGCGATTGCTCATACGAATTCGACGTAGAAGTTCGACCTGAGTTTGACGTTCCGGACTATTCAAACTTCAAGATCGATCGACCGTCGGGTGAGATTACAGAACAGGAATTGAAAGCTTTCAAGGAACAGTTTCTTGAATCCTATTCGAATCAGGAGAAGGTTGATCGAGCCGCTGCTGCCGGAGATTCAGTGCTTGTGGACATTGAGTTCAAGCACGACGGCAAAGAAGTCCGCGAGAACGAAAATGTTTCTCTGCGACTGCGACCGACACTTCGATTTCAGGATGCGGTACTGGAAGGCTTTGATGGCCTGATCGAAGGTGCATCAGCTGGCGACACGCGATCGGCATCTGTCACAATTTCAGTTCAGGCCCCAATTGTCGAAATGCGTGGCGAAAAGATCGACATTCAGTTCACGGTCAAAGAAGTGCGACAGCACTCACGACCTGAATTGGACAAGCAATTCCTTGATCAGTTTAATAGTGATTCCGAAGAAAACCTTGACGAGCAAATTCGTGCTGCCCTTGAGCGTCAAATTGAATTCCAGCAGCGACAGGCGGCTCGAGATCAGGTTCTGGAAAAAATCACAGAATCAGCAGACTGGGATCTTCCGGAGTCACTTGTAAAACAGCAGACAGAAAACGCGTTGCGACGCGAAATGCTGGAAATGTCTCAGGCTGGTTTCACCCGTGAACAGATCTCAGCCCGCGAAAACGAGATCCGCCAAAACGCTATTGAAAACACCCGCAAAGCACTTAAGGAACATTTTGTGCTTGACCGGATCGCGACCAAAGAAAACATAGAGTGCGAAGCGAAGGACATTGACACTGAGTTGATGATGATGTCCTTCCAAAGCGGTGAGCCATTGCGACGCGTTCGCGCCCGAATGGTGAAATCCGGGATGATTGAAAACATGGAAGCTCAGTTGCGTGAGCGAAAAGCCGTCGACTATATTCTGGAGCAGGCCTCGTTTAATGAGATTGATCGTAAGCCAGCTGCAGAAAACACAGTGACGGCAGCATCTTTCGCAATCTGCGGCAACATGTCATCCAGCCTGATCGACGATTCGGCAAACGAAGAGTAATCACTGAGCAGAACGCGAACAATCAGTCCGCTTCTGCTAAACACATTCCACACGGACGAACAGGACTGAGCGAATGAAGGATTTGCGTTCCGGGTACTCGCCAATGGCGGCTCGTGACTATGCGGCACAGCGACAGATGACTGTCGGTGATCTTCTGCTGGACAACCGCATCATCTTTCTTGATGGACCGATTCACGACGGCAGCGCTAACCTGATTGTCATGAAAATGTTGTTCCTGCAGTCCGAAAACCGGCATCAGGACATTCATCTTTACGTCAATTCGCCGGGTGGTTCAGTAACGGCTACGCTGGCGATTTACGACATCATGCAGTTTATCCAATGCGATGTCGCAACCTACTGCGTTGGACTTGCTGCGAGTGGAGGTGCAATCCTTGTAGCGGGTGGAACTCCAGGAAAGCGGTTTGCTCTCAAGCACTCGAAAATGATGATCCACCAACCGCATGGGCAGGTGGGCGGACAGGTTTCTGATATCGAAATTCAGGCCAAAGACATTATCGAAACGCGTGAACTGCTGAACGAGTTGCTCGCCGGACACACTGGACAGTCTGTCGAAAAGATCGCTGCCGATACTCAGCGAGATTTCTATATGACGGCTGCACAGTCGAAAGTGTATGGTCTGGTTGACGAAGTACTCGATAAGTCTGCCAAAGGGAAGAAATAGCTCTTTCGCATTTCGGTCTTTAAGTCAACACCCCTTGTCGGACGGATTCCAAAAATGACAGTCCTGGTTCCCTACGTTGTAGAAAAAAACGGGCGCGATGAACGCGCAATGGATATTTACAGCCGACTGCTAAAGGACCGAATTGTGTTCCTTGGCAGTGGTGTAAACGACGACGTTTCAAACAGCATCGTTGCTCAACTGCTGTTCCTGCAGTTCGACGACCCGAAGGCAGACATACATTTTTACATCAATTCTCCGGGTGGCTCGATAACCGCAGGTATGGCGATTTATGACACGATGCAGTATATCAGCTGTGACGTGGCAACGTATTGCATTGGGCAGGCTGCCAGCATGGGAGCTATTTTGCTAACCGCCGGAGCAGCTGGAAAACGGCACGCTCTTCCCAATGCGCGAATTATGATCCATCAGCCTTTGGCCGGATACGAAGGTACGGCAACGGAACTGGAAATTCACTACAAGGAAGTTCTTCGAATCAAACATCGAATGAATGAAATTCTGCTAAAACACACCGGCCAAACGCTCTCGAAAATCGAGCAGGATACCGATCGCGACAACTTCATGACGGCGGATGAAGCCAAGCAGTACAACTTGATCGACACGGTACTTGAAAAAATCGAATAGTGCATAGCCTGCTTCAAAGGTTCATATAATAAAGCCCGAGTCGTTTCTGCGACTCGGGTTTATTTTTTGGCGGCTGTTTGAATCGAACATGAAGTTGTTCATGCAGCTCACGGGAATTATGATCCCTTCTTGAATCGACTATGCCTCCGTGCCACGAAAAATCACCAATGGATGAATTCATTTCCACGATCGCCAGCCAACGCGGCATAATCGAAGACGCCGGACGATCGGCTACTGGCGGCATTCTGAAATTGATCAAGGAACAACTGGATGACTCGTCCTTTGGAAATCTTGCTAAAAAAACTCCGGGTGCAGCAGCGTTGATAGGCGAAGCAGAAGCCGGAACTTCCGCACCTACAGGAGGCGGGTGGATGGGTTCACTAACGTCGATGGCGGGCAGCATGCTGGGCGGTTGGAATAGCGGTTTGGCCGGTATTGCGAAGACTCTGGGCGACTCCGGAATCGGGCTGAACAAATTAGGCGGCTTCCTTTCTGCCCTCATCGCGTTTCTCAAAAAAAAAAAACTGCGCGAAGATGCATTTGCATCGTCAGCCTCAAAGCTTCCCGAACTTTTAGGAGGCAATGACTGATGGTGTTTTGGATGCCCACGGCAACGCGGGCGTGCGACCGTTCACCAGCGATCCTTGTCCTATAGTGCGAACGCCGACATGTCTTGGTCTGGACTGCAAGTGCCACCATCAGCAATGGGAGGCATCGTCACCATTGGTAACTTTGATGGAGTCCATCGCGGACATCAGGCAATGTTGTCAACAATTCGGGGTCATGCAAAAGCAGCCTTGCTTCCCGTGGTTGTAGTCACGTTTGACCCGCATCCGATCAACGTTCTGAAACCCGATGTCAACCTGCCAAAACTGACTACCCTAAAAACTCGAACGGAACTCCTGAAGCATTTTGGTGCCGACGAAGTTGTTGTGCTGGAGGTCGATCACGAGCTACTCAGCATGGAACCACAAAGGTTCTTTGACCAAGTTGTCCGAAATCAGTTGCAGGCTGCGGGGATGATTGAAGGACCGGACTTTCATTTTGGCAAGGATCGAAAGGGTGACATTACAGTTCTGAGGAAACTCTGTGCGGACGGCGGCCTGAACCTGACCATCATCCCAGCCTTAAGTCATTCCGGCGAAATGATCTCATCGACTCGCATTCGAAGCTTACTTGAACATGGCCAGGTTGCTGAGGCAGTCGACCTGCTGGGCCATAGCTACACAATCAGCGGATCTGTGGTTCCCGGTGCTGGGCGAGGGCAAACGCTGGGAATCCCGACAGCCAACCTGGAAGGCGTTGCTGAGTTATTGCCGAAGGACGGCGTGTATGCAGCCAACTGCGCCCTGCAAGGCAGCTACTTTCCGGTCGCAGTCAGCATTGGCCCGAACCCGACATTTGATGACGGCAATCGAAAAGTTGAATGCCACATCATCGATTTCTCGGGTGACCTTTACGATTCAGAACTAGCGGTCAACCTGTTATCTGAAATTCGAGACCTTCACTCGTTCGCTTCCCGTGAAGCCCTTGTTGAGCAAATCAAAAGAGATATTGCGTGTTGCCGTACGATCTTCGCTTCACGTTCGCGCTGATCAACCAAGCCTTCGCCATAACAAACGCGCCGAATTCAGCGACCGCGGCGGGATGCTGCAAATTCAGCCGGCCGGAGTGTCCTCGCCACAAAAAATGGACTCTTGGCCTCTGCGCAACACCCCGACCCCGGCCCCGCATCGCGCTGTCTGATAGTGGCAAGAAACTTAATTTGATCTCAAGCCAGTCGCTACAACACGCGGCTGTTTTGTGTTGAGTAACCGGCAGAGCCACTTACGGAAATGCGAGCCCCTGATAGGCTCGTGGGTCAATGCAATCGCCGAACGAAACCCAAAGTCCACAGCCAAGCCTCAGCGGAAGACGCTTTAAAACGTCGATTACCTGTCTTTTGCCCGCCGTGGAATTTCATAACAAATCACGTCCGGTCAGAGGAGCGTTTTTCGATGTGTTCACCGGGTGCTTCGGTTCAGGCCGATCGGGGCACCCTCCCGTCCGGCCATTAACGGTGGATCCTGCATGTGCTCCGAGCGAACAGCCATAGATTATTCTGAGGCAGTTTTGCAGGCTGTGTGCGCAGTGGGCAGCAACGCATGGTGTTTTCTGCCAATTGGAACCGACACGATTAGTCACTGTTCCAGGGGGTTTCGACGACTCTGGAATCTGCCGTACAGCGTTGACCTGCCCATCCCTCTTTCGAGCCCCGTCATTGAGGCCGCATTCAAGCAGCATGGATGTTCCGCCAGCTGGATGCGTTTATTCACGCAATTAAAAAATGGCCTGCTGCTGGAACGCCCCGAACTGCCAGACTTCAATGAACTCGGTGTCGTTGTCAACTTCACCACGGTGACTGATGCCGATATGCAACCAATCGGAAGAATGCTGATCTTCGAACAGGGGGATTTCACTCCACTCCCGGCAGAACTCAGGCGACGGACTCAGGCTGTTCAGGAACAGCTTGCAAGACTTACCGAACGCGAGACACAGATTCTGGATCTTGTCTATGCAGGATTCACAAATAAAGCGATCGGAATTCGCTCTCAGATTAGTGAAAAAACTGTTGAAAAGCATCGTTCGAATATCATGCAGAAGCTCGGTATCCGCAATGCGGTGACACTCGTCCGCCGAGTAACCGAAGCGAAACTTTTTTCCGATCTGGTTGACAACAACAATAGCGGCTATACCGCCGACCCACGCTCATTTTACTGCCGTGAAAAGTAGTGGCTTGACGCACCGTGTCGGTTACAATTTGCAGATGATGGGCGGGATCCGCTCAAGGGATACGCCTCCTGTTTCAGCTGTGAGTTGATGAAGTACAAATTGTTACTCTGGGACTTTGACGGAACACTTGCCGACACACTGTCTCTTGCTTTGAACCTGTACAACAGGATGGCAAAGGAAAAACACTTCAAGCTGATCACGGATCCGCATGCTGTGCGACAGATGAATATGCATGAGTTCCTAAAGTCTCACGACGTACCGCTTTATCGAGTTCCATTTGCCTTTGCAGCGTTCCTTAAAGAACTTGGAAAACTTGCTGCTGGAGTTCCCCTGAATGCAGGCATCGGAAATGCGCTGCAACAGATCGCCGATATGGGTATCCGTCAAGGCGTTGTTTCGTCGAATGCAACGGAGAACATACGGCAATGCCTACAATCAAATAACGCCGATTGCCACTTTGAGTACATCAGCGGCACGTCGCGAATTTTTGGCAAAGAGCGACGTCTTCGAGCAGCCGTGAAACAGTTTCAGGTCGATCTTTCCGAAGTTCTTTATGTCGGCGATGAAATACGCGACATCGAAGCATCGAAAGCAGCAGGCATGGATATCGCCGCCGCCGCATGGGGACTTAATTCCGCTGAAGCGCTTTCGAATCATCAGCCAACCCATTTGGTAACGCACCCCGACGACCTGCTGCGGATTCTGAGGCAGTAACTGAAAGACTAAGCGGGCAACAATAGCATCGTGACACGAGGCATCTTCGAACAAGCAAACTGCGATAACTTCGGCAAAGGTCCCTGAAAGGAATGGCGTTGTCCACGGGGATTTACGGGATTTTTGCAAGCGCTGCGATCGCCGCGTGGTAGATCGGGTGCGCTCAGGGAATACGTTATTTTATGTGAGTGTTAATTTCCAGTATTGATTCCACTGTTTGCTGTACATGTTGGCGCAGAGTCCTGCCATTCGGTTGACACGTCGGACTCGCCATC
>JBDNFN010000117.1:0-19258 GCA_041689795.1 Fuerstiella sp.
CAGCGACACCGCATTCCGACGATACTCGTCACTGTAACTGCGACGGAATATCTTAACTGGTTTCTTCGACATCGATTTCGCTCCTTGCGTACAGCATAGCACGCTTAAATGAGCGCCCACTATTCACGGGGAACTCCACTCGATGATCGCAGACCTGGCCGGTAACTTTCCCTGCCTGGTGCGGCAGTTCAGCCAACCGCAATTTTCAAATACAACGCGCTGCAGAAACCACCCCATCTGAGTTTGCTGATGCAGCAACCATGAATCCGCTGCACGGCGGATTCCAGTGTATCGAACTCGAGGCACTGATGAAAATATTCAAGTCTGTCCGACTAGGTCCGCAAGGCCTGTGGGCTTTGGCAATCGCCGCCCGCCATGCGACTATATCAGAGTTCTTCACCTGACTACGCTGGCATGTGCGGCGCCTAAGAACACAACCACACGCATGAAGAACACTAATCTGCGAACGGAAGTTCCGGTTGTCCTTTTTCCGCGAGCCCCGATTTGAAGTGTTGTCGGCAGACGGAAACGTAACTTTCGTTGCCCCCAACTTTGATCTGTTCACCGCTGCGAATCGGACGTCCCTGAGAATCAATGCGTAACACCATTGAAGCCTTTCGTCCGCAATGACAGATCGTTTTGATCTCCGTCAGCACGTCGGCCCACGCCAAAAGATGCAGACTGCCTTCAAACAGATTTCCCTGAAAATCAGTCCGCAGACCGTACGTCAACACGGGAATTCCCAGACTGTCTGCAACCTCACCCAATTCAAAGACCTGTTGCCGAGTCAGAAACTGAGCCTCGTCGACAAACACGCAGGCGATTTCTGCGATCGCCTGTTCTTTCCGGCAAATGTCTAGCAAAGATTCTGTCTGCGAAAAAGCAATTGCATCGGCCGTGAGACCGATGCGCGATCCAATTCGACCTGCACCGTCGCGAGTGTCGAGTCGCGGGGTCAGCAGCAGCGGCTTCAATCCGCGCTCCTGATAGTTGTATGCAGCCTGAAGCAGGTTTGTGGACTTTCCAGCGTTCATCGCCGAATAGTAAAAATACAGTTTTGCCATCGTGCTTTAGTTACTCGATATTCAGATTTTGCCGAACGATACGGCTGACCTCAACTTACCGACCTTTGGCCAGAATACAGGCTCTTCCTGAAGAAGCTACATGACAGGTTCACCCTGTATAGTCACGATCAGCCGTCGACGCCCACCGTGGTCCCGATGCTCACACAAGTAGATTCCCTGCCATGTTCCTGTCATCAGTCGACCGGCGGAAATCGGGATTGATAACGAGGAATCGGTCAGCGATGCCTTGATGTGGGCAGGCATGTCATCGGCACCTTCGCAGGTATGCACATACGGCCACGATTCGGGAACCAACCGATTGATTGCCATGTTCATATCAACCAGCACGTCCGGGTCTGCATTTTCATTCAACGTAAGAGACGCGGACGTGTGCCTGATAAACACGTTCATTAGCCCGATTTGAAACTCAGCAATTTCAGGGATCTGTTCCAGAATTTCTCTCGTCACCAGATGGCAGCCTCGAGCATACTGCCGGAGCACGACTTCTTTCTGAAACCAGCGTGTCATGAATTTAAGGCCAATTGAGTCACAGAAAATGCAACGGAATGGCATGTCGCTGCGCGAGCAATAAACGTCCGGAAATCTACATGAATGGTGCTCTACGCCGAAAGCCACTGCCACGCACGACAATTGCCGACAACAGGTTGCTATTTAGAAAGCTGTGCAATGGCAAACGTCAGCACATCATCGTTTCGTCGCGCCGCTTCTTCCAGTTCGCTTGCCAGTCCCAGATCGACGCATAATGTTGAGAACGAAAAACCATTCGGATCTTCCATGCGGCTGACAAATGGGGCCGTTTGTTTCAGAACTTCTCGCGCACGTCCTACTCGTTGAGCAAGATCCAGAGCGACAAAGGCGATTAACTGCCGATCTGGTTCATCCGGCTCGTCTTTTAGACGCTGAATGAAATATTCAAGTCCGGCATCCACATCGTTGCCCGCGAGAGCTGTCAGGAAGCTGCGATTGGCTTTGTAATAGTCATCAAAGGGGACATCACCCGGATACTGCAGCTGCGGAGCCAGCATTTGCCCGTAGTCGCAAAGTTCTATCGCAAGGGCCAGTTCGTGATCTTCGGCCTGCAGCGCGCGAGCAAATCCGACAGTCGAATGCAGATGAGACACGTCGATGTGATAGTTACCTTCGGAGAACAGCCAGTCGCGGCTGTTGATCAGTTCAGCGATGCTCGCATTCGGTGAAAGCACTGGCATACGAGCTTCCACTTCACGACGCAGCGTCATCTGAAGATCGTCATAGATTGTACGAACCATCATAGCGGCTGCAGTACGTCGTTCTGCAGGCGTCATCTGTTGCTGAAGCTGGCTGAAGGCCGTTACGGTATTACAGGTGCCATGCGTTTTTAGAAGAAACTCAAGTCCTTTAACTACGTGCGCTCCTTCGTACAAAGCCAGATTCATCACTTCATCAAAGGCTTCATCCGGCTCTCGCGGCACCCCGGTATTTTCGATCGCCGTTCGAACTGCTTCAGGTTCGCCGATGGTCCGAAAATAGGCCCAGGCATCAGAAAGGCGTCCTTCATCCAGAAACAACTGTCCCACTTCACGTGCGGCGGTAATGTAAACCTCGCGAAATGCGGCTTCCTTATCGGCCGGAACGTTATCCAGTGACGTCGGCTGCGTGATGGGCAACCCCATATCAACGCGAGCCTTCATCAACTTGGCATCAAACAGGCGATGGAAGTCCTTTTCTTTGGCCAGAGTAGCCTGAAGTGCGATCAGGATGTCATCGGGAGAAGGAGATTCCGGAAGGCTTCCGGTCATCTGCTGTATTCGATTCGTTGATGTGGTCGTTGTATTCATTTCTCACAAACATGACAAAAGAGTGAAATGCTTAGTGCGGTTAATGCCTGACGCGCTGGGGGCGCGGGCAGAAAAACAGTCTGTCCCGCCACGCCCACTAAACTTTGCGGACAGACGAAAGGATTAGCAGGAAAACTTCTGCGACACCGCACCACGAATTGTATTGCCGCAGCTCGCGAAGGGAAGCATGCCGCGTCAATTGCGGACCAACATCACTGTTCAAGCTGGCAAAGCTAACCGCTGAAAGATCCGGGCAGTAATCATTACTGAACGCTGCCTCGACCAATATAGACCAGCAAAGGGCTACTGAGGCTGCACAGGCTTAACAGAGTTTGGGTCAACCAATTCGACATCGATCGGACGCTGTTCAGGGCTGCGATAGTACGTAGCAAACTGATCATCCGAAATCAGATCAATCGCGTCATTGACGGCAATCATCTTGCCTTCCTGAACATATACCTGACGAATTGTCCCTTGGTTTGTCACGGTGATCGGTTCAATAGTTCCGTCCGGCAGTTCAACTTCGCAAACGACAGTTCCCGACGCTTCGACAGCGTCGCCGGATTTCACCTTTACACTAACGACCTTTGCATATTTGCTGACGCTGGAGAGTTCCGGCATTCTGACTGTCGGCCCGATCTCACGCAGACATACCACGTCTCCGGCACTGGAGATCAGGTAAATCTGATCGGTTACATAATTGTGGTGCGGATAGTTGAAGCCTGAAATCGTCTGACGCCCCGTGATCTCAGCTGTGGACTTATCAAATCCAACAAGACGTCCCGCTTTGTCGATTCCAAAAACGGAAAAGCGACCAATTGCCGTGACGCCTTCGATACCCGGAACGTCCCACTGCTGCACGGGGATCACCAGATTAAGGCGTTCAATCTGGCCGTTTCGAATTACTTCCAACGGACGTTCCACTCGTCGAGCAAGTTCTGCCAGGTTGTCTTTCAATTCTTGACCTGACGTAACGGTAATGTCATCAATGCGAACAATTAGGTCGCCAACCGAAAGGCCGCAGGCTGCTGCAGGTGAATTCTTTTCCACCTGTTTGACCAACACTCCGGCATTGCCGACCAGATTCAGATCCTGTTTCACCTGTGCATCAATTTCAACATCCTCAATACCTATTCCGATAAACGATGGTGCCTTGAACAGGGGGATTTCTACAGGTCGTCCCCAGTTCAGCGAAGTTGGATTTCTTGTCAGCCGGGTTAGCGTGCCTTCGGTCGTTACCACGTATACGTCGTCGCCCACAACAATCGGCGATTCTTTCATGGGACGTCCAATGGGGTAGGACCATTCTGTGCTGCCTTTTAACAAATCAACGCTGAAAGCCATATTGTCTTCAGTCAGCATAATGATGCTGGATGACGTAGCGTTGTCAACGATCGCCAATGGTGCGGACGCCGGTTCCTTAAGTAGCATTTGAAATTCAGAACGCCCCGGCGTTGTTCCACGAATTGAGATCGAATGCAAATTGCCGGCTTCTGTCGCGAACGCGAGGGCCATATTTCCAAGGGCCGGCGGGTGAATGATTTCTTCGTTGCAGATGAATCGCCACAGAAACGGACGAGACGAATTATCAGGCAAAGTGCCGTAGCGGTGTTGGTGTTCCAGAACGCCAAAGGAGTAAGCATAGATTGCTCCGCCGGTGACAGGCACAAACAAAGCCGATTCATTCATAACCGGACTGGACGACGGCGGCCGGGGCAGCCTTTGCTCAAAGACGGGCACTCCGGAAAACTTATTGAACCCGTAAATGACGGGGCCAACAACCACGACGAAAATATCTCGGTTAGACGTTGCGGCCGATGCCGGCTCATCCCGTCTTCCAACCTGGGCCGCCCAAAGCTTGCGTCCATTTTCAGCATTAAAAACCGTTAGTACACCCGCAGACGATTGGATGTAAATGTTACTTTCATCGTTGGTTACGAACGCGACCACGTCACGACCTACGTCCATCACAGCATGGCTGTTCCAACGGAGTTCGAGGCCCATTGACTGAAGTTGTTCGGCCGATGGCGTGTCGGCCCCAAAACAGACGGAATCCGCCGTTGTCAGAACGAGACCAAGACAGATAACGGCAAAAGCAGAGTATCGTTGCATGTTTGCATTTCCCTGCACATCGGCGAAGGGCATTAAAACGACGGCGCTAGTGGCGCACGTGAGAAACAACAAGACTGACCAAACAGCCTTTTTTGACAGCTAATTATGATAACGGCACACGGAAAGCGAACTCCAGAGTGGAAACCTCCGAATTGCGTTTGTGTCTTGATTCCGCTCCACTGAAACCGATTGCGAAGGGGAATCGCTCTGTAAATGCCCCAACCATTCTGCCCTAGTCACTCGATCGGAACGACGGATTAAGGTCACTTGATCCTCCGCATCCGAAAAACGGGCAAAACCAACACTTCCGGGGACGCACTGAGCACTAGCAGGCTCGACCGCAACTAACGGGTCACCACGTCCCAATCACACTCCCATCCAATTGTACTTCACAGAATGAAATTTAGTGGGCGGCCAGCAACAACATTGATTGATTCTCGCCGGTATGGTGACTAACAGCTTTCATCCAAAATGACGGCAGCCAAAAAGAGCCCGTGGTAGGTTTTGGCTCGTGCGATATGCACATTGCGCCGCCACGACTCAGCGTTAGACGCTGTACCGGAAAGAACTGAAGTCTCGTGAAACTCTTTGAGTCAGTCCGGCATCTGCCGCACTAACACAACGCACCGCTGGTGTGACGGCCCCGAAAATCTGCACACCCACAGAAACAAAAAAAGACAGTTTGCCATCGGCAAACTGTCTTATCGCAAACCATCGGTCGCTATTTCTTGCGTACCCAGCGACTCTGTCTCTGAGTCCCGAACGCGACTCACCGTTCAAGAGTTTTCTTGACCAACCAAACTAACTGCCGAGAAACGGCAGCACATTCAGTGGACTCAAGTTTCTTCGCGAACGACCTTTTTGATTTTCTCAGATGTCTGTGAGCTTACGCCAACATCTTCGACTTCTTCGCCCAGCCCGGTAATAGTCCATTCCGGAAGGTGAAAACCCAATCCGGATTCAGTCAGTTTCCCGGTGCCAACCACTCCCGCAGAGATTTTGAACATCTCCGGATAGCGTTTTGTCCACTTGGCATTTGGTCCCGGACAGTACTGTCGAGCATTGCCTTCGATCGCCGTGATTCCTGGAATGCGGGCCGCAAGGCTACACGACTCAAGAAACGAACCGCCAGGGCACGTCAGATCCTGCACGCACAGAAACATCCCGAATTTCTGGGCCGCCGCAGCTGCCAGCAGTGACTCGGTAATGCCCTTGCAGGCTTTCAACGCGACGCCGGAATAACCAAGTTCGCGACACTTTAGCAAAGATTCATAATCGATAAGTGCTTCGTCGATGACAACAGGTTTCAGTTCCGCCACCTTATGCATCTTCACGGCTGACGCCGCATCAAGATCACGACTGGTTGGCTGTTCGATGTACTGAATGCGATCGTAAGCTGCTGGCACAGCCGCCTTCACCTTCATCAGGAACTCAATCACGTACTCTGCAGAATCGCACTTTTCGTTGAAGTCACAGCTGTAAAACCATTCGCCACAACCACGAGCCGCCTGAGTCTCAGCCGCAACTTTTTCAATGGCCAGAATACGATCAACGTCCCACTGCAGATTTTCGCCGGAAAGCTTTATCTTCAAGTGAGTCAATCCGTCAGCAGCAATCCATTCACCTAGTGTGACGGGCAGCTTGTCGTCCGGACGGTTAGTAACATCACCATCGGTCAATGGGTCCAAAGCACCGATAAGATGATAAAGTGGCAGCGAGGCCGTTGGTTGACGCAGCGTGTACTGATCAAGGTACTCGCCGGTAAACTGATCATCGAGGAAATACGAGAGATCCTGATTACAGTATTCCGCTGACAGCAGATTAAAACTGTTTGTTTTATGAACGCGCCCGTACGCATCGTGCAAAGCTGCGTCTATCGAACTGGTGGCAACCAACTGAGCCAGCTGAGGAAGCGGTTCGCTTACACCAACTTTGTCGGCGACCTTTTTAGCCTGGTGGTAGAATTCAGCGCCCACGTTGAACTGAATTTCAAGCGGATGTGCGTACTCAGGATAGCTGGAAAACAGCTCGCCGAACTTTTCGGCATACGCCTTCATGGCCGCTTCTGTCTGGGGCGGTTCAACCGCCTGCGACGGCCATGCCCACACGTTACCGACGGGCATGCTGCCGTAACCGGTGGCGTGATGGCCATTCCTTGTTTCAACCTTCACCGCTGCGTTAATCAGGTAAGTATGATCAACTACGCGTCCTCCGAACTTGAGTGGCGCCCGAAAGGACACTGGTTCGAAATCAATTTTGACATCCAGTATCTGAATGTCGGTCGACTTGCCCTTACTCATCGATCTACCTTAGCCACTCCTATGAATCCGATGTTGAAACCAAATGAGCTCAACGTGAGCTCGTCAAAGTCATCCACATAACATCCCGATATGCCGCGGCAATCATCGGAAAAAATCAGTCTAACACGCCGAAATAAAATATTGTTTTCGCTAAGTGTCACCTGGAGGACGACTCGTCACCTACGCTCTTTTGACAATTGTTAGCAAATTTGGCCCGACTGACGAGCCTGAATGCACTATGAGTTACTTAAATTTGGCTCAGACTGTAGGTCGTCGATTTGGACTTGCATTCTTAACAGGAAACTCTTCGTCAGTTCCGGAACTGCAATCGGCAGTTGGTTTACAAAGCCGGACAACTCGAAAAGGTGGCACACTGCCCCCAGATCTACGTAAACGGAGCATAAAGGCCAGTGTTTTTCCACACTTGAGCCTGCTGGCGGAACATCGGCCAACCACAGGTGCTGGCAGGATCTGTGGCCGCCGGCAGCCCGACAACGCGATAGTAGGTCCGTTTCGAGCGTTTCGGCGACCACTAGCTGCCGGTCTGAGTAGATCACCATTCGCACAATTTTTTTTTGGAAAACGGCCCGCGAGGTATCCAATTCGGCCCCGAGTCGTCGATCCGGACGAAAACAGGCGAGCTGCAGGGACACATGACCACTTGAAACCGCCTCGCTGAATTCATGCAATTCATGTGAAGCAGTCAGCCGTGGATTCACTTCAATCACCCACACTTCAGATCCACGCACAACAAAATCCACCCCAAACAAGCCCGTTAGGCCACCATGATTTGCCACCGCCGCTCCGGCCGTGGTCACCTGCCGGCGATACGTTTCCGATAATTCAATGGGGCCGGCGTTGCCGCAAAATTGAAAACCGGAAGCGTTCAATTCCCGCTGGCCACATAGCTGCAATGCTACTCCCAGCAGAATCGTTGGCTCATGGGGATTCCTGTGCGACGTATCATCCGCTTCGACGCGCCAATTCGGGGCTCGCATAAACGTTGCGGAAATCGGAATGCCGTCGATTTGCTGCTGCACGATCCTGCCGGTTGTGCGTTGTCCACTGTCCGCGCTAGCGCCGATTCCGGCCAGCGACGTAACCCCCAGACCTCCGCACGAGTCACAGTCTTTGAGCAGCCACTCTTTGGCACGATCGAACTGTGCGTTACCAAAGAAAGTGTGAGCCCAGTGCCACTCAGGCACATTGCACCCCGCACGTTTTAAAGCGGGGTAGATCTGTTGAGGATCGCGAACCGAACGAATCGCTGCCACGGACGAAATGGCAACCATTCGATCCGCGGAAAGTTGGTGAAGCACGGAAAGATGATTTTCGATTCCCCCCGCAATAATAATCGGCACGGCAGGATCAAACTTTTCCAGAATGGCCGGCAGTTCTTCAAACGACCGCATCAACACCGGAGCGTTTGACTTCTGTTCGCCAGAGCCCAGCAGCAGACGCCGCAGATCGGCATCTGCAAACATGTCGATGCACGCCGGACGCAGCCCATCGCGAATTGCCGACTCAGCAAGACTTCTGACGCTTGCTCCTGCCAGAATAACATCATGATGCGGCATAGTTAGGACTCAGTCTCATCACGATTTGAACGGTATTTCCGATTGCAGCCGGTTATTGCTAAAAGCATCCGCAACTCAAATTGTCAACAACGTTTTCCAATGACTCGCGGACGCGAACCCGGCAGTGCGTTCGATGACCGCTGCACCCACGATGCCCTAAAAAGATCACGCATTCCTGTATGTTTTTCTAACGAGCATACCAGCCGATCAGGCGAGTCAGCTGTTTCATTTTCGATAGCAACGAAACTCGCTGTAATGCGGACGCTGTTCCCAGAGCGGGCGAATAACCATAGTTGTGGTCGGCCGTCGCCAGTGCGGCCTGCACGTCTACCAATGTCAGTTTTGCGCAGCCTTTTCGAACCACTCTTGCACGAGCCAGCCACATCACAATCGGATACATCAAGGCAAGGCCATGAAATCCGTCGACTAACGTTGTGTCAAAGTTTGCCGGGCCGCAAAAATGAATGCCCTGAATTTTCACCCGGAAGTAACGCGTAAACAGTTCATCAATTTCTGCCTGCCGTCCATGGAACTCACTTTCGACGGCCCCAAATGTCACTCTGCCAGACTCGCCAATTTCAGACGACTGTTCAAACGCTGTGGCGACGGATTCAGAACCATGGAGTACAGGAACACTTCCCCAGCCGGTCGCATATTTCAGTGCCGCGGACAGCAGTTTGAAACGCATTCTCAGGCCGCTTCTGACGTCAGCGTCCGTATCGTGTCGAGCGTGCTGAGCAGTCAACAGTCTAAACATCATCCGCGCTAAACGCCCAGGGCGATGCACGGGCAGGTCATTATCCGGCTGCGCCCTGACTGAAGCATTCGTAATCAGATCCAGAAAACTGTCCAGCTTCTCGCCACAAATCGTCTGAAACTGCGACTGTTCCACCAGTTCCAGCCATGCGAGTATTCTCTGCAGGCGTACGACAAAATCGACCGACGTGTCGGCCATCGCGTCGTCGAGGGCTTTCAGGAAACGATGAAAATCAGCCCAGTTAACTTGCTGCGGGCCGTGAGACGAATGACGGTGAATCAGTGGAGCCTGATGGTCGCGCTGTTTGCCATCGACAATCTGAGTGGCAAGTTTTTGGAGTTCAATACGCTGACTGCTGACAGGATCTCCGAGGTTCTGCACGACCGACGGACAGCTGAATCGCAGGCTGACAGATACGGCCTTGCTGCCGCTGGGATGAAAAGCGTACGGATACACGCGGCAGGCCAGTGGTTTCGCAGGTTCGCCAAACTTTGCGTGAATACGACACAGCCCCTGGCTGTCCAGAAAGACGCAGGCGCCGTCATCCTGATGGGCCAGTCGGTAGCGCCCCTGCCCAGTCTTCTGAATCACCGGCCGCGCCATCGATACTCCATCGGCCTCTTTCCAACCTTGTTTTTCGATCCGGCGTTTTTCGTCTTCCGTAATCTCAATCAGATGTTCACGACAACAGCCGCCACAGTTGTGACAGCTCCAGTTTTGAATCACGGAAAGGTGCAGAGGAGTATTGGACATGAAAGGTGTAAATTTCGCGATTCCTGACGAATTGCAAACTCAACGCAGTTTGGCCGCTGGAACGTCGATCTCCGAGAGGCTGCCTGTCCGTATGCAAAGACAGCAAAGAGGCCACAACCCCGGACGCCAACTTCACCGATGGCAGAAGGGCGGAACTGGTTTAATAGAACGCGGTGGAAAGTTTGCGACGAAAGTCAGCGGCCTGCTTTGACTTGGGGCCCATGGCTCCCAGAATGACCACCATCGCTTCTTTGGCTTTTTCACGAACTTCGCTGCGATCCTTATTCACGATATCCAGCAGCAGCTCGCACGCTTCTGCATATCGTTTTTCCACACTGAGTGCTTCCGCAAGATGAATTTGCAGTTCGAGATTCTGCGGATCGCCGTCCAACGCTGTGCGAGCCGCCACGATACCGCCGGAATCCTCAACAGATGCTCTCATCAACAACTGTTCCTTAAGCGATTCGGCCTCAGGCTCCAGAAATCCGCGGGTTTCCAACTTATCGATGATCTCCTGACCCTCAAGCTCACGATCCAGCTGAATAAGAACTCGCGCCAGTGGAATCTGAAAAGTTGCCGTGTCGGGTTCAAGAACAGTTGCCACGCGAAAATTTTCCTCGGCCTTAGCCAGGTCGCCTTCCCCTTCGGCAAGTAAACCTGCGTTGTAGGCTTCCACTGCAGCCGACGGCACAAACGATTCGATCCACTGCCGAAGCTGCGGTTCCGGCTGAACGCCCGGCAATTGACTAATCGGTTGCCCATCCACCATGGCCACGACAAATGGAATCGACTGAACCCCAAATGCTCCGGCCAGTTCCGGATGTTCGTCGATGTTAATTTTGACAAGGATAAAACGTCCGTCAAATTCCGTTGCTAGTTTTTCAAGCAATGGCATCAGCTGCTGGCATGGCTGGCACCATTCGGCCCAAAAATCCACGACAACGGGACAGTCCATCGACTGCTCCACGACATCCTGAGCAAACGTTTCAGAAGTCGTTGTTCGAATCCAGGGACTTTCCATTTCAGCTTCGGCCTTTATCACGCCCCTTTAGTTTCAGGGCGATATTTTTTTTGTCACGCGGCATTGCCGCAACCAAATTCCAGCGACCGTCAGAAAACGCTCCGTTGGCATATTCCTAAGGCAGCCCGCCAAGTGTCGGAAGATATTTCTGAACACATTAACTTGTTGCAGATTAGCCACTGACGGTCTCTAAGCCAAACGCTCACCCCGTCAGATCAGAATCTGCAGTCCTTTTCCTGGTCACTGCCACATAGATGTTGCTATCATTGCAAATAATGGATGCTGATTTTGCCACCCCCCATTGCACAGATATACAGATATGGGCATGCCATCTTTGGAACTTCTCGAATTCCACCACACTTTTCCGGGCACTTACGCTTTCAAGGTGATTGGGCTAGCCGACGGCAATTTTACGGGACGGGTGGTCGCTAGTGTGCGAGATGAACTTGGGCTCGACATTGATCCACCGTATTCGCTGCGATCCACCACCAGCGGCAAACACATTGCCATCACGCTGGAACCCGAATGCGAAAGTCCCCAAAAAGTGCTCGCCATCTATAGCCGACTAATGGGCATGGAAGGCGTCGTAATGCTTCTTTGACAGGAACTACAAGCAAAAACGGATTCACCAAACACTCAGGTAAGCAAGACGTGCTTGATCCCGGAACGGACTTCAAGGGCCGTAAAACACGTCATGGAAGTCTGCGGCCTGCAAAACGAAATGGAATTCGTGGGACTCCATGGATCTTGAATCTCTGACCTAATCCGTTTCAAGCGTACTGCGGACTTTTTGCGGTTCGACCACACGTACACTTGCCTGCACCGTTTCGTCTTCCTCCGCCGCATCTGAAAACTGCGACGTCTGCCAGGTTTGAACACTAAACGTGGACAGCGTTTTTTGCCGAAACCAAATCATCAGGCGATCGCCCAGCCATACTCGAACTTTCGGAACAAGCAGTGAAAAACCGACGGCATCAGTCAGCAAGCCGGGTGTAATCAGGAATGCGCCGGCCAGCAGAATCATCACGCCATTCAAAATCTCTCGAGACGGCGTCTGCCCTCCCGCCATCTGCTGGTGAATGCTTCTCCAAGCCTGCATGCCTTGTCGTCGAGCAAGGTTAACGCCCACAATCCCAGTAATCAACACCACAGCAATTGTCGTGTAGATGCTGGTGCGCTGATAAAGCTGATCTAATAAAACCAGTTCTACCAGCGGAATCAAAACAACAATCAGTAAAGCACGTCCAAACACGGCAAATTACTTCGCAAGGTGACCCGAATATTTAATGGCTGTTTAGTAACAATCGACTTAGTGAAAACTGCTCATCGTTAACACTCCCGCTTCGCAAACTGAATGTGCAGTCGAACAGCGTTAGCGTTTCTGATTATAAACCGCAAAATGCTCAAGACCAAATGCTGGTCAAACGGGCATGGAATCCAGTCGTCCCCAACGCACGAACTTTGCGGTCGGATGAAGAAAACTCAACAGCACATGCCGTTAAGACGTCAAAGTTTATCCGTCAGCCGCCGTAAAGGTTAGGCACATCCTGACTCATATCACCAGAGGCGGTCCGAAAATCGCAACTTTATAAGCATGCAGCGTGAGCAAGTGAATCCAGGCATTGCAAACTTTGCGCACGCGTGGTGCTTGTATCGAGAAGTTCGCCGGAGCGGTTTTCGGACGCTATCTCGAAAACCGGCACATGCGACTGCATCAATACAACTTTACAAAAGCACTGGGTTGGTGGTCACCGCTAAAACTGGCAAAGCTTGACAGTGTAATCATCGGAAGCCTGTAGAATTCGCCTACGTCTGATCAGCAGCGATCTGTACCGATAGAGGCTGGAACCATTTGACGAAAAAAACCTCGGAAACACTGTTTCTGCGAAACGCGAGTTTTCCGAGGTTTGCTTATATTCAACGTCCCAGCAGTCTTTGTGCTGGCAGCAGATGACCCTAGCTGGCAGGTGCAAGCTGAGCGTCTCGTGAAAGCGCCTGCACCAGACTTCCGACCAGACTCGGAACATTGCTACGGTCGACGGCTTCCACCGAAACAGCGATGATTTCGGCCATTAGTGCAGGATTTTCGCGAAGCTGTTTCCAGTCTTCCACGTGAATTCGCAGAACCGGAACTTCGCTGGAAACAGGCAGTCCCGGCGTGGCGGCTACAATGCCATCTTCGCCAAACCCAATGGTCACCTGACCACCGAAAGGTCCCCGAACGTCCAGACCAATGAAGTGTTCTGCGGTTCCCGCATGAGATCGTCCGGCCACCTCGGCAATGGCTTCGCCGACCCAGTTTTTGGCCTGAATACTGGGGGTACGTCGTTTGCCCCAGCGATCTTCTTCGCCAAAGTCGATGTAGCGATGGATTACGGTTCGGTCAATTTCCGGACACACAATATCGCCAGCGAAGCGTTTCATGTTTGTCATATCAAACACGTTGTCAGTACGTTCGTAAGGTTCGTACGTGCCCATGTTTTCTTTAACAAGACGCTCAAACATCCACTGATCTTCGTTGTCATCGCGGCTGATTTCTTCAGCGACAAAGTCGCGACCGCAAAGCTGAGCCCCTTCGGATTTGAAATATTCCGCGGACCAGCGAATCATGTCGCCCGACGTCATCGGCTTGTCCGGTGCCATCGTGTAAGTGCCACCGCGAGCTTCCTGATTTTCAAACAGTCGCACCATCACCGCAGAAACCCAATCGACTGGAATGATGTTGCGGCTTTCCGCTCCATCCATTGCCAAGCGAACCGGTGTGTGGCGAATGCCGTTTTCGTCTGCGGGCTGAGACGGAATCATCACGGCCATCAATCGCAGATACAGATAAATCCCATGGTAAGTATTGGTGTATCCTGTGACAGAGTCGCCGGAAATCACTGCCGGACGATACACCGTCACGTGATCGGCGAAGTCGATCGCACGCACTTCCTGCTCTGCCAGAAACTTGCTTTCTTCATAATCGTTTCGAAACGACTGTCCAACATCCAGAGCATCCTCCATGGCACGTCCCGTCTGCATACCGGCCACGTAAGCCGTTGAGACGTAATGAATGTCATGAATTTCGAGATCTCTGCACAACTCGATCATGTTTCGAGTGCCACCAAGATTTGTTCGCCATGGTTCGCCGGCGCGATCTTCTCCGTAGAACTCAAGGATGGCGGCACTGTGAATGATGCAGTTCACATTCTTCGCGACCCAATCCCGATCAGAATCGGAAAGACCGAAGCCGGGTTCGGCAATGTCGCCGCTAAGAATCACCGGACGTGGCAATGCACGACCCAGCTCTTCTTCCCAGTGTTGAAGAATCTGTTCCATTCTCTCGCGAGGATCCGCTTTGCGAGATGGTCGAACAACGACAGCCAGTTGGTGCCCGTTCAACAGCAAATCACGAACGAGATATCTCCCAACCAGCCCTGTGGCCCCAGTCAACAATGTATACATCTTGTCCCCTGAAGGATGTGTCAACAAAAAATGCCCGCGTGTAACTGTAGAGCGAAACGCAGACGGCACGTTTCAACGTGAAGGTGTAAAAGCAGGTCACCAAACAAATGCGGCGACTCGTCGACACCCCACAAACAACCCCAAAACACAATTCATCAGTACATAATCGGCCCGAACTTAAGATAAGACAGGCCCTGTGTTTTTCAACCGCGTGTTCCCCAACACGATGGTTAACTCATCAACATATGAACTGATGAACGTATTCAACCACCAATTTCATCGAAAACAAAGCTAAAAATGGCACTCTACGCAAGAGTCGGTGAATTCCTAGCCTCAATCAGCGCTCAAGCAAGCAACCATAAAAATGTCTCCATTTTACCCATTCTTACATTAAAATCGAAAGAAAAAGCCTCTTTCATGGCAAACCAGTTGTGCTCGTCACAGAACTGACGGGGTGAGGTTCGGCATAAATTGCTGGCAACAATTGACGCATTTTCGAGCATCCGAACAATCGAAACAAACGGCCAATATTTCCCGGCTGCGGGATTATGCGACCAGAACCAGTGGGAATCCACTGGCTTTTCCGTTTAACACCGAAAGTCACCCTAGGGCTGGCAAACCCAGCTCGGGCTCGCGAAGTACAACTGAATTGACGAATTTCAGCGTCGCCTTTTATCTGTTTTCGCAACAAATACACGCGGCCACGTTCTGTGATTCGCTTAGTTCAACCACGCCCCATGCAGTATTCATTGGATTTTACATGAGTCGCTGCAAACTCCGATGCCTTGGTTAATGAACGGTCCCAGACCTTTAATAGTGGGACTGCAGCAACGTTAGTCGAAGCAACCTATTGAAGCATCGAGTCGCTTCGCAGCCAGCGGGCCTTGATTTCCGCGATGGTACAGCGCCTTTTTCAGATGACATTTGAAAGCGAATCAGCTTTACGCCTTGTTCGACAATCTACGATCACGGTGCGGTGCTCATCGGGAAAATTCAAAACCAAGTCGGCGGGCGAATCTGATTGAACGATGGCGAGCATACCAGTCGCGTTTGGCTTTGTTTTCTGCAAATCGTCGTCGTCGGCTTCCGTCTGGCATTGGTCCGCTCCTATTACGAAATGTGTTTCGGGTTAACACTCTCAGCGGAATCCCGTAACCAATGTTTCAACCTTTCCAGCAAAAGGATCAATTCTAGTCAGGCAAAAACGGGATGCCCCGCCATCCTGAACAGGATATTCCGGCTATCGTCACGGCTATAGCGGTGAATGCAGTGAATGCGATGGCAAACATGGTTGCTAATGCTTTGGAATCATCGCTGTATCATGCGGGTCCGCCCGCCCCTCAACTTCGAATTCCAGCGTTGAGTGCATTACCGAAAACGAAGTGCTACAGGATCTGTTTGATTTGGCGTTTGATGCGTTCCATTTCAGTAAGCTCAGCTGCAGCCATCACGACGTGTCCTTCGAAGGCGCGATCGTGTTCGTCAAGCTGCCAGACATGCAGATGATGCACGTCAATTACTCCCGGAACACCTGATAGCAAGGTGCTCACGTGGCTGATATCCAAATCCGCCGGCACACTTTCCATCAGAATGCCGACCGTCAGCTTCAGCATGCCGAAACTCTGCCACAATGTGTACCCGGCAATCACCAGCGTTACGAGAATATCCAACAGATCCAGATTCCACAGTAGTACGCCAATGCCAACCACAATGACTTCCACGGACGCCAGTGCATCGCTGAGATTATGCAAGGCGGCGGCTCGCACGTTGCCGCTACGCTTGCCGAGCCCCGTGAGCAGCAGAACTGTGGCAACATCGACAAACAGGGCTACAGCTGCCACATAGATCACCATCCACCCCTAAATTTCCTGCGGCTGAAAGTATCTACTGATCGCTTCGTAAATCAGATACATCGAAACCAAAACCAATCCCGTCAGATTGATCAATGCTCCGACAACTTCAGCCCGTCGATATCCGAACGTGCGAAATTCATCAGCCTACTTCCTGGAAATCCGACGTGCCACCAAATTGATCAACAGTGATCAACAGTGATGAACAGTGATGAACAGTGATGAACAGTGATGAACAGTGATGAACAGTGATGAACAGCGATGAACAGTGATCAACAGTCATGAACGTTATGAATCGCATCGGCGACCAGCGACAGCCTGTCTCCCAGAACTCCTCCAACAGCTTCCACCAAAGACAAAAGCAGATTCAGGATAATGGCGAAGATCAACCGTGAATCACTTAGGTTTTCATGATCGTGATGATGTTGGTGGCTCATGAAAGTCTGATTCAGTCACGCAGCAATGAAGACGATCAGACGTGTTTTTTCCGTAATCAGGAATTAACTGTTGGACGCTGCGATGCGATAATGCGTCGCAGGCCTTCCAGTCCCGTCGGTGATTCTACCTGCCACGGAATCAACGCCATTCGACTCGTCAGCGACGATTTAACCTCTTCGATAAATGGTATCTCATACTGCTGGCGCTGACGCAGAATCGGGTCGGTGACTGCCAGTGGCAGCAGGCTTTCGTTGATGACCCACGCAAACGGCTCGATTTCAGCTCGACGCAGATCTTTCTGTAACTGAGCTGCTTCGTGAACAGGCGTTGCAGCAGGAAGAGTTACGATTAGGACGCGAGTAAAGTTCGGGTCACGTAGTCGCGGCAACAGATTTTTAACCGATTCCGGCATCTGTTGAGCTTGCCGCGTAACTTCTCGATGATATGCAAGTGCTGAATCCAGCAGAAGAATCGTGTGCCCCGTGGGAGCTGTGTCCAGCACCACAAAGCGGTCGGCCCCTCCTGAAACTGCCGATGCGAAAGCTCTAAAAACGGCGATTTCTTCCGTACAGGGGCTGCGCAAATCTTCTTCCAGCAACGCTTTTCCGTCGGCGTCCAGATCGGCGCCTGAGGTCTGCATTACGTGAGCTGTATATTCCGCCGTTTCTTTAACTGGATCGATGCGCCCGACGGTCAAGCCGGAAAGTTCGTCCGCTGCCATGGTAGCGGACAGATGGGCGGCGGGATCAGTGGTTGAAAGATGTACATTGAAGCCTCGATCAGCGAGTGCGACTGCAACCGCCGAAGCGACGGTCGTCTTGCCAACGCCACCTTTTCCCATCGCCAATATCACGCCATGTCCCACGGCGGCGAGTTCATCCAGCAGCGAACCCAGCCCGTCAGGAACCGCATGATTAATACGCTCCGGAATCTGTTCCGATTGAAAGGCATCGGCCGGACCACCGACACGACGCAGCAATGCGATGCCCATCAACCCCGTGGCCGCCAACGGAACAAGCGTGCGTTCCAGACTACGAAGTTCGTCTGGCATCGAATCAATGGCAGCCTGCCCTTGAGCTTCCATCTGCACGGCGATAGCGTCTGTCTTAGTTTTAGTGTGGAACACGCCGTTCACAATCAGCTGTTGATTTTTCACACCAAGATTCTGGAGCTCGACGCTGGTTCTGGCTGCTTCTCGTAACGCTGACGCATCCGGATGTGTTACCAAAATTAGAGTCGTGATTTCCGGATCGCCAAGTGCCGCGACCGTCTGTTTATAAAGTCGCTGCTGATCTGCAAGGCCAGCCAATGGCCCCAGACACGATGTGCCGGTTGTGTTGGTGTCCATAAAACCTGACCACGCAGACGGCAGAGTCAATAGCCGCAAAGTATGGCCGGTTGGCGCAGTATCAAAGATTACGTGGTCGAAGTCTTTGGTGGCATTCTTGTCGCCCAGTAACCGCGAGAATTCATCAAAGACTGCAATTTCAAGCGTGCACGAACCGGAAAACTGTTCTTCCATGCTTTTGATGGCAGCTTCCGGTAAAACTCCACGATAGGGGCCAACCACACGTTCACGATATTCGCGAGCCGACGCTTCGGGGTCAAGATTCATTGCATACAGATTCGGCAGCGAAGCAATGACGGTTGGCTGATTACCAAGAGGCGTGCTGAGTACTTCGTCCAGGTTTGAAGCCGGATCTGTTGAAACCAGCAATACGCGAAGCCCGCGATCGGAAAGCTGAACGGCGGTAGCACAGGCCATCGATGTTTTACCGACTCCGCCTTTTCCGGTAAAGAAGTAGTTCCGCGTAGACTGGTCGAGAAATAGCATTTATCTTGTCTTTCGTTTTTCTGGACTTATGTCGCACTAGACTCAGAACAAGCGACACATCGATTAGTTTTGGGTCCAGGCGTCGGCGTGGCGGGTGCTGGCCGTCGAGGATGACTCGCGGGTGCGTTGGGCTGAGTTGGGTGGCGGCATGACAAATTCGTTTCAGGTTGAGAGTGACGGCAGGACGGTTCGGGACATCCGGATCCCGAGTTCGTTGCACCGAAGAATTCGTGGCCGTACACGAACGCTTCGGTCGCAAGCTACAAC
>JBDNFN010000118.1:0-10872 GCA_041689795.1 Fuerstiella sp.
AACGTTTATGAACCGAGAAAATCTGGCGAGGATTGTGCAGCACGCGACGTGCAGTGTGTTTGGATTTCAAGATGCCAGCAATGACGCACATCGCCGCGTTCTGGCAGACGTCATTCAGACAACACAGGAAGAATCAGCCACCGTTTTGTGCGAGCCCAGTCTGACGCGATCAACTGCGCGGCCCGCTGACGTAGTGATCGTGTGCCCCATTCGTGGTGTGGCAGTTGTCGAGGTCAAAGGCGTTTCCTTGAGTGACATTAAAGAGATTTCACCGGGAGGGCAGTTTGGCATTCAATACGCCGGCGGGGCACACAGCCGCAATCCGTTCGCTCAAGTGCGTAATGCGATGTTCGATATCAAAGATGCGGCCCAGCGAGTTTACGAAGGCCAATTCTCAATTCCGTTTCGATACTTTGTGGCGCTGCCCCGCATTACGCGTTCGGAATGGATGCAGCGTTGGGGGAAAGAAGCGTTTTGTCCACAGGAGCTGATTTTTGAGGATGATCTGCTGCGACTCAGCCGCGGCCTGGAAAAAGCAGGGGGGAAGCGTCTTGAAGGGGCTAGCCTGACGTTCTGGCCAGCAGCAGAACTCAGAGCCGTACATTGTGCATTTGGAGATTCCTCCGTACTTTTTCCAGAGCCTCAAGAACGGCAACCGCGACGCCCGCGCGAAGCGACGCTGGGCGAAATGTTTGACGAGTCCGCAGAATCTTACAAAACGCTATCTGACGAACAGCAGACTCTGTCAGCTCAGTATTGGGAGAAAGGCCCACGCGTCATTCGCGGTGTCGCGGGAAGCGGTAAGACGATAGTTCTGGCCAACAATCTGGCTCGCCGAGTCCAGCGACTGTGCAGTCAGGAATCTCTGTTTTCCGAGGATCGTGAAAATCCGCCACGGATTTTGGTCGTCTGTTTCAACCGAACGCTGGTGCCGTTTGTGGAAAAGAAAATTGCAGTTGCTTATCGGCAGCGCACGGGAGCCTCTTTACCGGATGGAGTCGTCACGGTGCTGGCGTTCAACCGTTTGATGTGGCACCTGTCTGAAAAAGGTGTGTGGCGATACCAGAAAATTTTCGCAAAGGGCGTCAGCGACCAGATGCGTGCTGACAAATATCTGGCCGACCTTGCCTTTCTTAAGGAAAATGACACCGCCACCTTTGATGGAAATGCATTCGACGCAATCTACTGCGATGAAGGCCAGGACTTTGCAGAAGCAGAGTTTCAGCTGCTTAGTCAACTGACGAAACGACACCTGCCGGAACCAAGTCTGTTTGTGTTCTATGACGATGCCCAGAACCTCTATGGTCAAAAGCGACCTAACTGGCAATCACTTGGTCTGAATGTTATCGGCGGGCGTTCTCGCATCATGGTCGAGTGCTTTCGGAACACGCGGCAAATCGTTGACGCGGCATTTAACGTGCTATACGGCAGTTTCGCGGAAAAGGCGTCGAAGGTGCCAACCAAGGCCTTTGGCGATATTTCCACGCTGGTCGATAAAAATCTGCTGGAAGACTGCGAAGGCTACTGGCGAACAAAGTTTGCAAAGCGTGAAGGTCTGCCTGCCAAGGCAACTTTTGCTGAGAGCGAAGCGGCGGAAAACCAGCTGATACTTGACAGGCTACAATGGCTGATACTGGATCAGGAAGTGCGTATCGAAGATATCCTGGTCCTGTCATTTCGTAAGGATCGCATTGAGAACCTGGCGAAATTTCTAAGCGGGGCTGGCAAAACGTTTCTTCCCGAACTACACATGGCGTTCGAAGAGAAAGATGCAATTCTCGGCCAGCGACAACGTCTGACGCTGTCGACCGTGGCATCTGCGAAGGGATACGACGCCTATTGCGTACTGCTGGTATCTGCCAATCAGTTCAAGACCAATATCGACGGTCGAGCTGCCTTCTATGTGGGTTGCACACGAGCCATCGAATATCTGGAAGTCATCGGGTATCGCAGAGAAGGCCTGTTCGCTGAGTTTGAACGAGCAACCAGTCGCCCAGAGCCAACGAATTCTGAAATCTGACGGTCAATACCGACCTACGGAAAGTCACACCTGCCGATCAGATCGGTGAGTCGCCGCGGTGGATTTCAGGTGCCGATGGAATATCCCGACATTTACGTGCTGAGCGTAATACGATTCGTGCGTATTGGCTGTTTTCATCCCTGTCAAACTGAAGTTACGAACGGCGGCAGCGGCGAATCTGCTCAGGAGATCGTATAAGCTTTCGGCTGATTGATGTTTCTGACAGTCGGATAAGCAAATGCAAAACACTTTGGTGAGTTGGGTTGGTCAACACGATCTCAATGCCGCAGCGGGAACTGGAAACGGCACAGGACCTGTTTGTAGTGCCGTCACGAAGCTTGCCTTCGATCGCATCGTATTGCTTTCAGACTACGGTGAATCCAAGACGGACGGTTACGTGGAATGGCTGAAAGGCTATACCGACGCCACCATTGAACTCAAATCCGTCAGTCTCTCAAGCCCGATGGACTTTCGGGACGTTTACGAAGCGGCCAGCAATTGTGTACAACAGGTTCTTGACGACGGACCTGTCAGACTGACGTTTCATTTAAGTCCGGGAACGTCTGCCATGTGCGCCATGTGGCTGATACTGGCGACGACAAGATACAATGCTGGTTTGATCGCATCGTCTCTGGAATCGGGTGTGTACGTGCCTGAATTTCCGTTTGATATTGCCGCCGACTATCTGCCTCGGAAAACCGCAAAGGCAAAATCTGACGCAGTCACGGCTTTATATGAAGATCGTACGACAGCGGCTTTTGACAAACTCATCTATCGATGTGAGGCGATGAAGCGAGTCGTGGGTCGCGCCCAGAGAGTCGCTGAGTTTGATGTGCCGGTCATGATTTTGGGTGAGTCCGGGACAGGGAAAGAGCTGTTTGCCGAAGCCATTCATTGTGCCAGTGCTCGAGCATCCGGTCCGTACGTGGCCGTAAACTGTGGTGCACTGCCGAAGGACCTGGTCGAATCTGAATTGTTTGGGCATCGAAAAGGGGCGTTCACTGGAGCATCGGAGGATCGGGCTGGCTGCTTTGAATCCGCTGATGGTGGCACGCTGTTTCTGGACGAACTTGGTGAATTGCCGCTGATGGTGCAGGTCAAGTTGTTACGGGTGCTGCAGGAAGGTCAGGTGCGGCGGGTCGGCGACGATCAAACGCGCAAGGTCGATGTCCGAATTATTTCAGCTACCAATAAAGATCTTGCCGTCGAAATTCAGGATGGTCGCTTTCGGGAAGATCTGTTTCATCGCCTGGCATTGGGCGTCTTAAACCTGCCTGCTCTGCGAGAACGAGCGGGCGATCTGAAATTGCTGGTCGAGGACAAGCTGAACAAACTGCAGGACAACATTTCACGCGACGGAACAAGAACGGTTCCATCGTTAACGGCTGGTGCCATGAGTGTTATCAATCAGCATTCCTGGCCGGGAAATATCAGAGAGCTATTCAACGCCCTGACACGTGCCGTCATTTGGTGCGATTCCGATAAGGTTTCCAGACAGGAAATGTCAGACAGCCTGCTTAACATGGGCCGGTCCGATTCTCTTTCCGTAAACGACGTACCGCTGGGAAATGGTTTTAAGCTGGATGAATTTTTACGCGACGCTCAGGAACGATTGATTCAGCGTGCTCAGTCGACCTCCAGCAAGCAGAAGGAAGTTGCTGAACGGCTTGGGATCTCCGACTCAAACCTTCGCCAGAAGCTGAAGAAGCAGAACGATAAACCGGCGTAGAATAAGTCTTCGGTTTTCAGCAATATTGTTCTTGATTTCGCAGACTCCGGAAGTCCTGATGACACGCCTTAAGTTTCGCAAACTAATACAGTAAAGGCACTTACGAACTATCTGTTACTGAACGGCACAGTGGTTGCTTTTACAGAATTTCAGAAAAGGAAACGTCCTCCTGCCCCTGAAAGTCTGATTCATGCCCGGCCGTTCTGTCATCGAAACCACTGCAAGTTGCATTGACTCAACAGACGACCTGCAGGTTCTGTTCAACCCCGTTGCAGAGACATCTTGCGAGGGTAGGTTTCGGCCACTCGGCGAGTCGTCATTGTGCGGCAGCATTGTTGATTATCTTTCCGGGCAGTTTTCTGACGGGCTATATACGCATCAGCACGATGCGATCGAAAGTGTCCTTGCCGGCGACAATACTGTTGTGGCGACGCGAACTTCCAGCGGAAAGTCTTTGATCTATTCGCTGCCTGCTTTCCACACAGTTTGTGAAGATCCGAACGCTACGGCGCTGTTCCTATATCCGCAGAAGGCACTGGCGAACGACCAGTTACTGAAATTGCGGGAGATGGCAACAGCTATTCCGTGCATCGCAAATCTTCATGCCGGCAAGGAACACTTTATCAGCCGTTATGATGGGTCGACCGACAGTGCCATCCGTCCGGCAATTCGTGAACAGGTTCAGTTGATGCTGACCAATCCGGACATGCTGCACTTTTCTGTTTTGCAGCATCACGAACGGCAATGGCAAAGATTTTTTCGCAACCTGAAGCTGGTGGCGATTGACGAATGCCATGAATACCGGGGCATTTTCGGAACAAACGTTTCTCACATTCTGCATCGGTTGCGACAGCTGTGCCAGCGTTACGGATCAAACCCGAAGTTCATCGCGACCTCGGCCACCGTCAGCGATCCGCAGGAACACATGCAGCAGCTGACCGGTGTTCCATTCACCTGTGTTGATGCAGACCATGATGGCAGTCAGCAGGGACGGCGCAAGTTCTGGATGGTTACTTCGCCTGAGTACTATCACGAAACGGGGCGGAACCTGGCTTTAAAATTAGCCGAAGCTGGTCTTTCCGTTCTGGCATTTTGCCCAACGCGAGTTGCTGCAGAACAGATGGTGTCGCGACTGGAAAAAAGTAGTGATGGTAAAGACCAGTCGTTTGTACGAGTTTATCGTTCGGGGCTGTCAGCGGAAGACCGTGAAGAAATCGAGTGTGGTCTGCGAGACCGATCTGTTCGACTGGTGTTCTCTACCAGTGCTCTGGAACTGGGTATCGACATCGGTGCCATCGATGTTGTGGTTTGCATTGGATTGCCGCACAGCATGATGAGCCTATGGCAGCGTGCGGGGCGGTCAGCACGAGGAGGCCGTGATGGAGCCACCGTGTTTATTCCGGCAGAGACTCCGATTGATTCCTGGTATGCAGCCCATCCGGATGAGCTATTCAACCGAGATCACGAGCCGTTGGTACTGAACAGAACCAATCAACGTCTGCTATGTCAGCACTATGCGTGTGCAGTACAGGAAGTTGGTGGTGACGATGACAGCATGGATTTTCAAACGCTGGGTGATGAGATCCAAAAGATCCACGATCTGCGTGCAAGCGGTCAGCTGGACCGGGACGAATTCTATCGTGCCGAACCGCATATGGAGGTCAGCGTTCGTGGCATGGGCGATGGTTCATACGACCTGATGATCGGCAAAGAAAAGCTTGGCCAAATTGATTCTCTGCATTTAATTCGCGAAGCCTGTCGCAACGCGATTTACCGCCACGGCGGAAAGGCTTTTCGGGTCATCGATGTTATTCGCGGAAAACGAGTTGTTTCACTACGAAGTGAATACACATACAACGAAACTCGGCCGCACATCATGAAGAAAATCAAGGTCCGCCAGACTATCAAGTCGCAAAACTATGCCAATTTAAAGCTGGGACACGTGACGCTGAACGTAACGGAATTTTTGCACAGCGTGACAGAACGCAGTCCACGTGGCGCAGTGGTTCGCACCTGGTCGGGAAGCATGGGCATGCCGCCTCATCAGTTACCGACGGAAGGCACCATGCTGGTGTTGCGAGCTTCCTTCTGGAACGAGCTGAAGCGGCAGATGCAGGGGCGTCCGGAAGCGTCTTTGCATGCTCTGGAGCGTTTAATGCGAGGTTTATTCCCGACTATTTCCGGCCCCTGTGACACACAGGACTTTTCGTCAGGCACAGATACGGTCGCTACTGGTGAACAGGCCATTTTTCTATACGACGCGGTCTACGACGGTGTTGGCCTGACGGAAATTGCGTTTCAGCACATGCTGCCATTGATTCAGCGTGCTCAGGAGCGACTGTCGACATGCACCTGCGAGGAAGATGAAGGTTGCTTCCGATGCATCCGTGACCCTCAGAAAGAGCAGTCCGCCAGCAAAGTGGACGCAATGGTGTTGATCGATGCAATTCTGGCATCGCTGTCAGCGGAATGCCCGAGCGTTATGGACGCCGGAAACAACTGGGCGACTGAGATTTCCCAGACCGCTAATTTAAAGTGCCAGCGTTGTGAAGAAGCGGTTTCTTCCAACAGTCGTTTTTGTCCGAACTGCGGTTCCAAACTGGAGGCTTAGGTTATGATTACAAGTACATTGGAAACAAATGTTATGAATGACGTGTACCCGTTTCCGGCGATTCGGGCAACGCAGATTGCTCGTATGAGCGAACAGAAGATTGGCGACTTTCAGCTGACAGCGGAAATCTCAAAGCAGCTCGGTACAGACGAGATTGGGGTCCTGATCGGCAACTGCGGCAACATGATCCGTATTCACGAAAAACTGCGGCAGCTGGCCGCTACAGAATATCCATCTGTCTACGTGGTCGTGCTGCAATCAAAAAAGATGGCGACAATGTGGTACAACGAACAGGCCGAACTGTTCGGATGGAAAATGGCGGCCGACAGTCGCGGCCCCAAATACTGGAAACTGGGTTGTTGTTTCTTCACAACCAATGAAGGACTCCAGCCCCTCTCGAATTCGGGGCAACTGTCACAACCGGTTGCCGGAATTTTAATGGTTGATCCATATTTGAACACGCACGACTGTCGCGGCTCTAGCAACAGCGGTTGGACGAAAGCTCATGATCGACCCCAACTGGTGTTGAATTTTCGAATGTTCCACTCAGGTGGAGGGATTGCGATACCCATGATCTTCTTTACGGTTCCACCGGCCAAGTCGCTTAACACCCTTCCGGCCGAATCTGTGTACGGATTAGCTGCATGGTGGTACGCTGACGGCCGATACCTTAGAGTCGGTGAGCCGCCTGTCATAAGTGCTGATTAGTTCGAACGATAAACGTGGTCATCGTCTCCGCTGTCGTAACATGCTTGATTTGGCCGACGCCCCGCCCTGGAGAACATAGTGAGTGAGAAAATTGAAACGGCATGTCCGGCTTGTCAGACAAAACTGCGTTGCTCGGCTGATAAGGCCGGAAAGCGTTTGCGTTGCCCCAAATGCCGGGCGTTTGTGGAGGTTCCAGCACTTCCGAAAGTACGGAAGTCTTCAGGCGAGACAGCTGACAGAAATTCAGATTTTCCGGCGACCGAGGAAAATGCTTTCTTTAACACGCCAGAACATCCCGCTGAACCTGGTGTTGGTTTCGACTTTGAGCGGGTATTTGACGGGTCGAAATCGAATCATCAACACGAACCCGACGTGGCGTCAGATAACTATCACGATTTGGATACGACCGAAGACGAATTCGCCGATGATGATGATGAATTATTTCAGGACGACTACGACACCGAAGCACCACTTCCACCTCGGAGGACCGGCCGATTATTTTCGGAACTAAGAGACGAGTTAGTACCACGCAAGCTGATTCCATCAGGAATCAAAGAACTGGTTTCGGACGATGAAGACTGGCTGTTTTCTGGCAATCCATCGAAGACCGTGTTGTACGTTCGACTGGTGCTTGCTTTTCTGGGTGGCATCGCATTTAACCCACCAATGATTGCACGAATATCTCTTGAGCAAAACACTACAATAATTTCTTTACTCTTGTTTGCATTAGCAGCGCTGTGGTTTCTGGGCTCATTGTATATGGCTTATGTATCGTGGAAGTCCACCTACTTCGCCATCACATCGCGACAAGTCATTTCACGAACCGGTTGGTTCAGTCACCGCACACGTATGGCTCCGACTCACAATATCCAGATGGTAGATATCAAGAGCGGCATCATCGACCGTTGGCTGGGACTAAACAGCGTCGTATTTGAAACGGCGGCCGCCGCGGGATATGGATTGTTGCGAACCGGAGTCATTCATTTTGCCAGCGTTCACAGCGACGAGGTATTGACGGCATTTGGCCGATCCATGGGAAAGCACAAACGAAATGCTTAACCGTGAATCGTCAGACATTTCGTTCCTGGGGACCACATACTGTTCCGCAGGAACGTTAAAAAACGCTACCCCAATCACCGGTAAAAACATTCTAAGTCGTTCACATGATTACAGATCTCTGGATTGAAAACTTCAAAGGTATCGGCAAGCGGCAACACATCCCGCTGAGGCCATTGACCCTGCTGTTCGGAGCGAACAGTGCTGGAAAGAGCACAGTGCTGGAAAGAGCACAGTGCTGGAAAGAGCACAGTGCTACACGCCCTGCTGTATCTGGGGGAAATTCTACAGAACCGCAATTTCAATCCGACAACCTCGTTGCTGTCGACGAAAACGCTGTCGCTCGGCGGGTTTTCAACGCTTTTAAATAATTGGGACGAAGGGCCTGATTGTAACGGAATCGTATCGCTGTCCGTTCGATTTCGTCTCAACGAGCACGTTCTTGATGAGCACCTGATGCTGGACCTGCGTGAGGCCGGAATGGACGACAGGATCCTCAATAATGATACCGATGATGACTTGGGGTGTGTTGGATCTATGTATAATGCCCGCAGTCAGATCCGAAATGCGGAAGTTAAAATCGAGATCAGCAAGAATGATGAAGACGTCGTTTGCTGTCACGGGTTTGGGCTTAGATTCAATGACCATGATTTCCTGACGTTGAACCGAGTAGAAGACGGACCGGCAAGTGGGCAGATTAATCTCAGCCACGAACTGCTGCAGGCACTTCAATTGTTTCATGTGAATACTGATATTGTCGCCGAAATCAGATTAAAGTCGGTTCAGGCCCGACTGAGCGATCTTGAGGCATTTCAGCCTCATGGCAGCAACGAACTCCTGCATTGTGTGTTCGTCCACTACTTTGCGGATAAGGAATTTTCAATTGAGTCGTGGAGGATGTCAGGAATTGATGCAATCTTCCGCGCGGCTTGCGGTTTGGAACATGTTGGGAAACCGGAGCCACCAGTTTATATCCTTCCGGGGTTTGAATTTCGGAATATTGTCGCCAGTGCGTTTGGCAATCAGGACTCAACATCAGACGAGCGGAACGACTGTTTCGACGATGGTGTCGTTTTCGAATGCGACAAAGCCGGAACCTTTCGGCCGTCGTTTGTCGTAACGCGGCACTCGCCAGAGTATGCCGTGGAACTTGCTCAGATTTATCATAAGTCGATGAGTATGAGTCCGAGTCCGCCGTTCATTTCAGGCCCCTGTGAGTTTTCATGGAAACAAGCCAAAAGTCCACTTCCGGATCTACGGGCACCTATCAAATTCGATTGGGATGGACCGGAGTACTCAAAAAGCGTTTCGGAACAACTGCAGGCAATTGAGCCTTCCTTTAAGTTCACATGGGAGGACTGGTATAATGAGTACAACCAAAACACTGCAGAAGATTCTTCAGAGTTTGATGCTTTAGCAGCATCAGTTTTTATCGATCACCTTGTCCGAGGCTCTCTGACTGTTCTGCAGAAACACCTTGCTACGGCATGCTACGTCGGCCCGAAACGAAGCACAGTGCCACGCGAACTGACATCCAGAAATGCTGACGCTCTGACTGACTGGGGAGACGGCCTTGCCGCATGGAAATGGCTGCTTAGCAGCAAAACAACAGTCCAGAATATTGAACTGTGTTCAAGGTGGCTATCGGGAGAACAATTCCTAAACACGGACTATCGACTGGAAAGAAAGTTCTTCCGAGAAGTCCCCGAGGAACTACTGAAAGTCCTGTCCAGCCACGGCGATGCCGCAGGGAAAGAAAAGGCATTAACACAGCTGAGTGAGATACCAAAGATGTGGCGAATTATGCTGCTGGATGAACATCTAAATCCACGGCATCCACAGGATCTCGGCGAAGGCATTACTCAGGTCGTTCCGGTTCTCGCCGCACTTGCGGCCGAATTCGAGATTGTCGCCTTTGAGCAACCAGAACTTCATCTGCATCCCTCGCTTTCCGCACGCCTGGGAGACGTTTTATTGCAGCTGATTGTACAAGAGCGTCTGGCGCTGGTCGAAACGCATTCTGAGCATCTGATTCTTCGTCTGCTACGTCGCATTCGACAGACTACCGATAACGAGTTGCCAGACCACATTCCTCCGGTCCAGCCTGACGACGTCTGCGTACTGTACGTGGACAACCTCGGCGACGGCACAACCATTAAGCGACTTCGCATTGATGAGCATGGCGAATTTATCGACCGCTGGCCGCATGGGTTCTTCAGTGAGCGTGCTGAGGAGCTATTTTAATGATTCACGAATACGCGGTGAATCCCGACAGCCTGTCGTCGTTTAACGAAATCTGGCAGGCGCTTGAGCAATTTGGTGTCGGGCATGGGCGGATGCTGGTCGGCTGTCCGAAACGCTGGTGGGGCATGGTGCAGGCAAACCTTGCGGTCGCAGAAAGTCAATTGCCGCCAGCCGAATACAAAGAACTGGAAGAACGCTGCTTTCGCCTGAAGGAAGACCGAATTCTGATTCATCGTAGAAACATGAAATTCGATGGCGAAACGAAGACATGGTTGGAGGGGCTGCTGTCAGAACATCGGGAACGGCCCTTCCGCGCCGTATTGCAACTGGATCCTGACGCAAATTCAGAAATCCCAGTCCTAGGCAAATTCGATTTTAAAGACCGCAACCCGCTATGGAGTGTGTCGCGGTCCGTTGCCGTGGACAGAAGCGACACGGCGCTAGCAGCCGTCGTCGCACCGTTACTCCAAATCAGTAGCGACTTGCTGCTAATCGATCCCTATT
>JBDNFN010000119.1:0-21931 GCA_041689795.1 Fuerstiella sp.
AACCACCAACTTCAGCCACTGAAGCTGATCAACAACCGCATCTGAGGAAACAAACAGAGAACTCATCACGCGCTGAGTAACGAATCCCCCAAATCCTCGCCAGACCAATCACACATTCACCACTTCAGCGATTGTTTACTGACGACGGCTATCAAGAAACTGCTGCAGCAGGATATGCGCGGCAAGCTTGTCAATTCTGGCGCTACGCTGTTTCCGGGTCATAGAAACCTGCATCATCAAGGCATCTGCCCGCACGCTGCTGTATCGTTCGTCCTGAAACGCAACCGGCAATCCGGTGAGGCGTTTCAGCCATGCTCCGTAGTTTCTGGCTTCTCGTGATTTCTGGCTTTCGTCGCCACTCATATGAACGGGAAGACCAACAACCAGACCGGAAATTTCATATTCGGAGACGACGTTGCGGAAGAACCGTTCGTCCTCCTGCTTTCCATGTCTTTGATAATTGTGTAGAGGGCTCGAAAATTCCTGGTGTATATCGCTGACAGCAACACCCACCCGTTTTGTTCCGTAGTCGATACCCAGCAAGCGTCCTCGGCGAGCCAACTGGTCGCCCAGATCCGGTTCGGAGATTTCCTGTTCGTCAGCCATCCGTCTACTTGCCCACTTTAAGTTCGATCGGCTTTGGAAACGCCAGCTTTATGGCGTTCGATTCAACATCTTCGCTAACCACAAGTTTGAATTTCCAAAGACCGTTCGCAAGTTTACACACATCGCTATCGGATATGCCGCAATAACCGTAGCTCATTTCGATGGCAATGGTGGCCGTACCGCCTGTCTTTGTCAAAGGCAGGCTGAACACTGCTTCAGTACCTTGCACCTTAGCTTCGAAGCTTATTTGGAACGTTTCGTCGGCCAGCAGTTGGTCACCCTCTACCAGAAACACCTGCCATGAAACTGGCGCCAGCGAATTCAGCTTGTGTTCTGCGGGCAGAACCAGATCAACTGTGACGTTGACTAAATCGCCGATGGCAACTTGCTGATCGCCGATATCCTGAGCGGAGACGAGATCCGGAATCCGACGCTTTGGCGTTGAGTTGGGAGGAGTAACGCCTTCCAAAGGAACAACCGTTACCTCGGCCGTTTGCAGATCGGCTGACAGAATGCGATGGTTGTTAGTGTCTGCAATAAACAATTTCCCACCGGCTATGCTAAGTCCACTGGGCTCATTGAGTTCCGAAGCCGAAGCGCCCGCCTTTCCGGTTCCCAGCCAAGTAGATGTCGCCCCCGTCGCCAATTCAACTTTGCGTATTTTGTGATTGTAAGTATCTGCCACGTAGACGAAACCATCATGCCAGGCGACTCCCAGTGGATGCTGGAATCGTGCATCGCTACCAGTTGCATCGACGTCGCCGAATGCGAACAGCGACTGCCCTCGAGGCAATTCAGACGTTCCCGCAATTGTGGTAACTCGTCCGGCGGTGGATACCGGCACACGTCTGATTGCAGATCCTTCGCTATCTGCAACAAAAAAGAAGCGACCATCTTCGTCTACGGCCATTCCAGATGGTTGGGCGAAGGCTGACAATTCCAGGCTACCGTTAATGACGTCTTCGCGAGCACTACCGGCATGCACGTTGATTCTATCGGTGCCGATCTTGTGAGACCAGATTTGATGGGGGCCTGCCATGGCGATAAACAAAGTTCCATCAATGTGGCACAAGGCCCACGGGCTGTTCAGGTTCGTCTTGCTGATATCGCCGTCGACATCACGAGGTCTTCCCTGTTTGCCAGTGCCTGCCAGTGTTGTGACGCTTTTGCTTTGAAGATCGACTGCTCGAATCAAATGGTTCTCTGTGTCAGCCACATAAAGAGTGTCGCCAACCAGTGTCATTCCCTGAGGATGGTCGAATTCTGCGGCAGAAAAGTCGCCATTGGTACTGCCGATCTTTCCGTTGCCAATTGCGTCCACAAACTTGCCATTCAGGTCTGTGATGACAATTCGATTGTGGTTGCTGTCGGAAATGAACAGTCGATTGGAGGCAGCGTCGGCAATCAACTTAGCGGGATAACGCAATGCGGTGGGTTTGGCGCGGCTTTGTTCAAGATCAAACTCGATCGGTTTTTCGTTGAGCGTGCCCTTCGCTCGGTGAAAGGCGATCGTTCGAGCAATGACCGTGTCAAACAATTCGCGATTACCTTCACCGCCCTGCGAGCCGGCGAATTTTCCTTCCGGATCAATCAATGCCAAAGTCGGCCACGAACGTATTCCAAACTTACGCCAGATCAGCATCTCGCTGTCATTAACAACGGGATGTTTGATTTCGTATCGCAGAATCGCGTCGCGAATGTTTTCGGACAGTTTTTCGTTATCAAACTTCGCTGAATGTACGCCGATCACAACCAGTTCGTTTTTGTATTTTTCTTCCAGATACTTTAGGTCTGGAATCACATGGATGCAATTAATGCAGCAGTAGGTCCAAAAATCGAGCAACACAACCTTACCACGCAGATCTTTTATATCGATCGGGCCCGATGTGTTTAGCCACTCAGTGCCTCCATCCAGAATCCCCGGTGGAACGGCCACCGCATCTGCAAACGGGTTTGTCGGTACTGCGGCCTGTGCGACCACAGTAGCCGGCTTGTCAGTTGTGTCTGCCGCTGGCTCTTTAGGTTCGTCCTTGTTCTGACCAATCGCATTCTGGCCGGACAGGAACAACAGCAATAGACTGACTGATAGAGTGAAGCGAATCATGGTATGCCTCACGGCGTGGTTTAAGTATTGGGGCGGGAACATCGTTGGGAAGGTGGCATTTGTTTCGAGGACTCCGAGTGCCATCGTAACAAACTCGTTGATCATAGTACTACGAGCGAACCTCGATGCCAAGCATTCTAAGTGCCTGCCGTGTCTTATCTGTTTGCGTATAGATTTCCGCATTGATGCCAAATTGACGAGCTTTTAGCACGTAGTTTTCGATATCGTCGGTATAGAAGCAATCCTGTGGAGCGCAATTTGCTTTGCTTAACGCGTCTTCGTAGATCCGAGCGTCAGGCTTCAACGCGCCCGCTTCAAACGAAGTTGTGAATGCATCAAAGTGATCCAGTACGTCGAATTCCTGCTGAATAAATCGCAGATGCGTAATACTGGTATTGGATAGCAACACCAAACGCATGTTCAGGTTTTTCAGTTCTTCCAGCAAGGGGACGATGGATTCGTTAAGCCAGAAGATGTCGGCAGTGGCGTGCTTTAAGCCATCAAAGTCGACGGATTTGCCCAGATGCTTTTCGAAGGCTGAATGAAACTGCTGCTCAGAAATTTCGCCGCGTTCGATCTGCCACTGAAGTCCGGAATCAATCAACAGCGTCTTAATGTCTGCTTCCGAAGCATCGCATACAGTCGCTACGTTTTCGCACATTTTCTGATGAGAAAAGTACACCAGCACATTACCCATGTCGAATAGGCAGGTTTTGATTGGCATAAGTTGGGCCTGCTTCAGAGTGCATCGATCAGAGTGAATTGAAACAACCGAATATTGATTTTCTGCGCATCCCGCAACCAGAAAGTTATCCTGAATACATAATTTCAGAGGCAAACCGCGTTTACCGGCGACCGAGCTGTACTAAGTAATCGTGCCGTCGATCGGGCTGCTGGCGGTAGCGTAAAGTTTTTTTGGAATTCGGCCGGCTCGGAAAGCCTGATGTCCTGCGATGCAGGCCTGTCGCATCGAGTCGGCCATTAGCAGGGGATCGGTTGCGCTGGCGATAGCGGTGTTCAGAAGAACTCCGTCGCAACCTAGTTCCATCGCGAATGCCACGTCGCTGGCAGTACCGACGCCTGCATCCACAATGACGGGATAGTTGGGATTGCCGTCTTTTAAGTACTCCATGCAAATCCGAATGTTGTTGGGGTTCAAAATTCCCTGGCCGCTGCCAATTGGACTTCCGGCAGGCATTACCGAGGTGGCCCCTGCTTCTTTGAGTCGTCGAGCTGTGATGGGATCATCCGACGTATAGCAGAGCACCTGAAATCCTTCGTCGACAAGTTGTCGACAGGCTTCGATGGTTGCGACAGGGTCAGGCAGCAGAGTTTTCGTATCACCAAGCACCTCAAGCTTCACCCAGTCGGAACCAGGGTTTTCGAGGCCGCGCAGAATTTCACGCCCCAGCCGAGCCACTCGAACCGCGTCTTCGGCGGTGAAGCAGCCAGCGGTGTTCGGCAGAATCGTGTATTTGTCCAGATCGATGAAGTCCAGAATGTTGCGCCCATCGGCGTCCACCAGTCGCTCTCGACGAACGGCAACTGTGATGACATCAGCACCACTGGCGACCAGGCATTCCTGCATCTGTTCGAACGTGGCATATTTGCCTGTGCCAACAATAAGTCGCGATTTCAGCGTATGAGTACCGATGACCAGGCTGGCATCAGGCGAAGAATTTGAAAGTGTGGTTGTCATAAGGGATTTGTATAAGACCAAAGGTACTGGCACCTTGACGATGCCTGAGTTTTTTGCGAATGACCAGGTTAGGTGACGGAATCGCACTGCGATTCAGGTTTGGCTGTTGCGCCGGTTCGGGGACTCACTGTAAATCAAGAAACAGTCTCAACCGCCACCGACAAGCGTGACAACTTCAATATGATCGCCGTCCTGTAATTTGCAATCTGCATGCTTTTCTCGAGGAACAAGCTGCTGATTCCGCTCCACCGCGCAATAGCGATTGTTGATTTGCAGGTCGTTCAGAAGTTCGGCGATCGACCATTCGGCCGCAATCGTTCGTTCTTCTCCGTTAAGTTTGATTGTGGTCATGGATGAATAATAGCGAAGTGCAGGTCAGTTTGTCACATCTGAACGGTATGCACATTTGAGGTTCAAAAAACCAACACGCAACAATTGTTTCAGCGTCCAATTCAGAAGCCTTCGCGGCCAGTTGCCCGTGTGTTCAAAGCCGCGGCGAGCGCGGTGTCTTGCGGCAGCCTCACCAGCTCAGGTTGTTTCTCCTCAGAACCATGTTTCGCTGGATGCGGTCCGAAAACCGCACCGGAGAACTTCTGAATACGAGCATGTGAAGTTTGCAATGGCTAGATTCACTTGCTCGCGCCCCGTGCTTGTATAATTGCGGTTTTCGGACGGCCTCTAGACTTTTGTCTTCAGCCAGCTGGCATTCAAATAACGCCAGGACATCAGGCAGGCGCGAAACACGATGTCCATGAACATGCCGCACCATGCTCCCAGCAGGCCCAATTGCAGATAGACGCCGAAAAACCAGGCTCCGGGTAACCGCAGCGCAAAGTTTCCGAAGATCGTCGTAATCATCGGCCAGCGAGTATCACCCGCCCCCTGCAGTCCGGAACGCAGCACCAGAAAGATCACCAGCGGCACCTGAAACCAGGCCATCGCCCGAAATGCGTGGACGCCGACGGCAATCACATCGGGATCTTCGTGCATGATGTGAAAGATCCGGTTTGCTCCAAGATAGAAAATCGCCGTCATTGCGGCCGCGGGAATACAACACTGCATGGTTGCTTCCAGCCCCGCTTTGTAGGCTCGCTTGATTTTTTTTGCTCCCAGAGACTGCCCAATCAAAGCGGCAGCCGCCTGTCCCCAGGCCATCGCCGGTAGAAACGTGATGGCTTCCACCTGAATGCCAACGATATGCGCCGCGAACAAAGCGTCATCGTGAACGCCGGGAATCACAACTCGCTTTATAATCATCAGAAACATAAACTGACCACACCAATGAATCAGGCTGTCGAAACCTGCATAGCTACCGAGGCTGGCCAGTCGTCGGATAATGTCCAGGTCCGGTTTCAGCAGTGACAACCTGAGTTTCAGCGGATCGCTGCCAACCCACAGCACCCCCAGCATCAGAACGCCGCCGATTAGTCTGGCGGAAACGGTTCCTCCAGCGATGCCATACACACCCATGGCTGGCACCACGGAAAACGGTACATCAATTCCAAGTCCCGGGCCGATCCCATAAACCAGGCTGACGGAAATGAACATGTTCAGAATGCTGATTGCTCCCAACACAGCCATCGGCCGCTTCATATCGCCGGAGCCTCGCAGCGCGGCGGCGCCAACTAGTGTCACGCCGGTTAACACGTGTCCGAGTGCATCCAGACGCAGATAGTTCAGAGCCACCTCAGCCGTGTGCCCGTTCAGGCGAAAGCTCCACACAAAAAACGGAGCCAGTAAATACAGCGATGATGCCATCAAAAAGCAAAGTGCCTGAGCCACTACCAGTGACACATTCATCACATTGTTCGCCTGTGCGGGTTCGCTGGCGCCACAATGTCGAGCGACCATCGCGGTCGTGCCGATGCTGACCGTGCTGACCAGTAGCCCTGCCAGCCAGCCGACGTAAGCGCTGACTCCGATGGCCGTTGTTGCGGCCGCGTCGATCCGGCCGCTCAGCCACGTGTCAAACATACCGACACAAAACGTAAGAAACTGCTGCAGCAATGTAGGCATTGCCAGCAGGATCACCTGTTGACGCAGGTTTCCGTTCAGAATCCGATCGCGGCGGTCAGCGGCGATGCTGCGAGGCAAGCGGGATTCCTGAGTACGAACGGTCACGATGGTCTCTTGTCAGTTGGTGTTGGTCATTTAAGAAGAGGTTACGATTAATTGTTAAAGCGCGTTGCGATTTGTGGCGCCACGAAGCGCGGAAGCCCGGTTTCCTGAGGAAAACCGGGCTTCCGGAATCTTCAGTTTAAGTCAGCCATTAGTATGCGCGAGGTCGCACGGACCCTTGAACTCGTCCAGGCAGTCCCATGATTCGCAGAAAACCTTCGGCGTCGGATTGATTGTAGTCGCCGCCCTTTTCCATGCTTGCAATTTCGGGATCGTACAGGCTGGTTGGAGACGTTCGACTGCAGATGCGGATGTTGCCTTTGTACAGCGACATCTTAATTTCGCCGGTTACTGGTTTCTGAGCTTCTCGAATGAAGGCCAGCAGGGCGTCCATTTTCGCACAGTACCAGTGACCATAGTAAACCATTTCAGCAACAACCGGACTGATCTGATCTCGCAGATGCGTCAGATCGCGATCCAGAGTCATCTGTTCCATTGCCTGGTGAGCCGCATACAACAGCGTCATGCCCGGAGCTTCGTAGACCCCTCGGCTTTTCATACCCACAAATCGGTTCTCAACAATATCGATTCGTCCGCAGCCGTTACGCCCTCCGATGGCGTTCAGTGCTTCGACCAGTTTGGCGGCCGACAGCGATTCACCGTTCACTGTCACAGGAACACCTGCATCGAAACCGACCGTGACAAATTCTTCTTTGTCCGGAGCATCCTGCGGCGAAACGGTCATTCCGAAGTCGATGACCGAAGCACCGTCAACGGTGGGGTCTTCCAGATCGCCGGCTTCGTAGCTGATGTGCAGGCAGTTTTCGTCGCTGGAATATGGTTTGCGAGCTGTCGCCTTAACCGGAATGTTCTTCTGTTCGCAGTAGTCCAACATTTCTGTTCGACCGGGAAACAGATCGCGGAATTCCTGAATTCGCCACGGAGCAATAATCTTGACCGTGGGGTCCAGAGCTTCTGCAGCCAGCTGAAACCGGCACTGGTCGTTGCCCTTGCCGGTTGCTCCGTGAACAAATGCCACGGCACCCACTTCGCGAGCTCGCTGCAGGCAGACCTTCGAAATCAAAGGCCGAGCAATCGACGTACCCAACAAATAGATGTTTTCGTACTTAGCCTGCCATTGCAGTGTCGGAAACGCGATGTCGCGGCACATTTCTTCGCGAGCGTCGACCAAAACGGACGACTTGGCGCCGATGTCCAGAGCTTTTTTCAGGATGGCTTCCCGGTCTTCGCATGGCTGGCCGAGTTCGACATACAGGCAATGTACGTCGTAGCCTTTATCCTGCAGCCAACCCACCAATACGGATGTGTCCAAACCACCGCTGTACGCGAGAACAACAGATTCTGCCACGATTTTCTTGCTCCGGATTTGAATTCTAAACGGCGGATACAGCGATTCGACACCGAGCCTGGACACCGTGTTCCCTCGGAAACGGGAAGTTTGTCCGCCAATTTGACTAATTTTCCGTGCGAATGGTATCGCCCCGGTCCGCCATCGCCACTGCTCAGAGGACGGTTTCCGCAGGATGGCAACGATTCCCCGCTGACCGGACGCCTCAGCCGCCGCTTTGCTCCCAACCTGATTGCCCAGGGTAGTGCATTTTGTGCGGATTCCACAGCTACTGCTGAAGAACGCTGCAACAAATATGTGTGCCATGCTTTCTAAGCTAGCTCGTTTTGAAGTATCATCGCAGACGATCGCGATTTAAACCGTCGTGAGGTTGCACTTTAGACAGCGGGAAAGAGCGTGTCACATACCGACCAAGAACGAGAACTCATCGACCGCGTCATTGAAGGTGACGCGAATGCTTTGGCGGAGCTTTTTTCTCAGCATCGTGATCGGCTATGGCGGATGGTAAATTTTCGCATGGACCCTCGCTTGCATGGTCGCGTCGACGCTGACGATGTACTGCAGGAGTCATGGTTATCGGTTGTGCAGAGAATTGATCATTTTCTTTCAGATGCATCTCGGTCAATTTTCGTCTGGTTTCGGCTGATCACCAGCCAGACTCTGATCGATATTCACCGACGCCATTTGGGAACACAAAAACGCAACGCAGGGATCGAATTTTCCATCCACAAAGGCTGGAGTTCCGAATCAACATCATTTTCTCTTTCGTTTCATTTACTGGGCCATCTGACATCTCCGACTCAGGCGGCTTTGCGAGAAGAATTGTCGCAGCAGTTGAAGGCCGCACTGTCATCGATGAACGAGATTGACCGCGAAGTGCTGGCGTTACGGCATTTCGAACAGCTGTCGAACCGCGAAACCGCTCAGATTCTGGGCATATCCGATCAGGCATCCAGCGATCGTTACATGCGAGCACTCGGGCGACTGAAAGGTGTTCTGCAAGCGCTGCCGGGCTTCACTGACATGTAGGCGGCCGCGACACGCAAAAAGCCGTTTTCTGTTTATTTCAGGCTTATCAAACCCTTCCGGCGGCTTACGTGAGTTTCCTTTAATGAGCGACGAAGAAACAGATTTTGTCCTGCAGGGATTTCCGCAGCATAGCGAGGATCAGGACCTGCGTGCTCGGCAGCCCGTTGAAATTCTTGCGACTCAGTTTGTCGAAGAATTACGAAGTGGAAAGCAACCGTCCGTAGCAAGCTATGCTCGACGATATCCGTTACACGCGGTAACAATTCGAGAATCGTTTCCAGTTCTCGCTTTGCTGGAACAGTCGCGGATTCACACAGAAGCGGCCGCGTTTCGTACCAACATGCCCGAAAAGTTTCCCTTCAAAAAACTGGGACGCTGCGAACTTCTGTGTGAAATTGGTCGCGGAGGCATGGGAGTTGTCTTTCAGGCGCGCGAGGTGGATTCCGGTCACGTTGTGGCTGTAAAACTGCTGCCATGGCGGGTTTCCGTGGTTCCCGAATGGCAGAAACGTTTTGAGGAAGAAGCTCGGACAACAGCAAAACTGCGTCATCGGAATATCGTTCCCGTATTTCGATTTGGGCAGGAGCATGGCTTTTGCTACTTCGTGATGCAGTTTGTAAATGGCATCGGTCTGGACGTAATTATTCGTCGACTGCGCGAAGTTGATGGAGTCATGTACCAGGACGAAATCGAACGCATGGAATCGGCTCAACCCGCAGGCTTTGTCTCCAGCGTCGCGATGTCCGCGATTCGGCCGGATGTTGACCTGGACCGCATTGAAGAACCGAAGCGAAAAAAGCTGTCACGTACATCATGGAAGAGCTTCACGCAGATCGCGATTCAGACAGCTCAGGCTCTGCGACACGCCCACAAGGAAGGTATTCTTCATAACGACATAAAGCCCGGCAACGTGCTGCTTGATGGAGGCGGGCGGGTGTGGATCACTGATTTCGGACTGTCGCAGCCTATGAACTCGAGTGGAAACCAGACAAGTCGATTGATGGGTACGCTGCGATACATGGCGCCGGAACGCTTGCTGGGATCGCACGATGCTCGCAGCGACATTTACTCGCTCGGCATCACTTTGTACGAACTGCTGACCCTGCAGCCGGCATTCGCAGCTGGAAATGAAGATGACATGATGTCTCAGGTTCTGGACCAGACTCCGGTGCCACCGCGGCAAATTCAGAAGCTTATTCCAAACGGACTGGAAACGATTGTTATGAACTGCATTTCGGCCAATCCGATGCATCGCTACCCGTCCGGCGACGCTCTGCTGGGCGACCTGCTGAAGTTTAGTAATGACCAGAAAATTGTGTCGCTGCGCCCATCGAAACTTTCGACCTTCATGTCAAAAATGAAGGGCGATGAAAAGTCGCCGCGACTGCGAGATTTCTTTGACGAATAGATAGAACGTGCGCCGCTGGTTCGACTTGAACTGAATTACTATCACGCCCCAATTTACGAAAACAACGATGCCTGAATTCATTACCTTTGGCGAAATCATGATGCGGATGGCCCCTCCCGGGTTTCTTCGCCTTCAGCAAACACTTCCGGGAAGTCTGGACGTGACGTTCGCAGGCGCAGAGGCCAACGTGGCAGCGTCGCTGGCGATGATGGGAGCGGATGTCGGATTTGTCAGCGCTCTGCCTAATAATTCGCTCAGCGACGCCTGCGTCAACACGCTGCGCGGACTGGGAATTTGTACCAGGCACGTTCAGAAGCAGGATCAGGGGCGGCTTGGGATTTACTTTGTGGAAGCGGGTTCCAACCAACGTCCAAGTCGAGTGATCTACGACCGTGCGGGCTCGACCATCAGCCTAATGAATCCCGATGTCTATAACTGGCCGAGCATCCTGAACGGTGCACATTCGCTGCATGTATCCGGCATCACACCAGCCCTGTCAGAAGAAGCGGCTACTGCCACGATTGATGCAGTAAGGTCGGCCCAGTCGATGGGTGTTAGAGTATCCTGCGATCTCAACTATCGAGCGAAACTGTGGAACTGGATGCCCGGCACCGACCGGAAGGAATTGGCCACAGAAACGATGACTCAGGTGTTGCCGTTTGTGGATATCCTTATCGCCAACGAAGCTGATTGCGGCGATGTTCTTGGAATACATGCAGGCGACAGCAACGTCGAATCCGGCAACGTGGAAGTCGCCGCCTATCCAAATGTTGCAAGGCAGGTAGCGAATCGTTTTCCTAACGTGAAACTGATCGCGACGACGTTACGCGAAAGCTATTCCGCGAGTCATAATAACTGGGGTGCCATGTTATTCGACGTCGATGCCGACAAGCCATGGTTCGCACCTGAAGCCGACGGTAAATATCAGCCCTATGAAATTAAGAATATCGTCGATCGAGTTGGGGGAGGCGATGCGTTTGCCGCCGGCCTGCTATTTGCGATTAACCACAAAGATTACACTGGAGGGCTGGAAGCTCTGAAATTTGCAACGGCAGCATCCTGCCTCGCTCATTCAATTTCCGGCGACTTCAACTTCACCAATCGTTTAGAAGTTGACGCTCTGGTTAAGGGTTCCGCGTCTGGCCGCGTCGTGAGATAGAAAGGTGCGGTAATCAGCAGGCGGGGTACCTTTGTCACTTCTTGAATATAGATTTGTGCCTGAATTTTCCCACATGAGGCAGGAACCTCGATCTTTCGACAGTGAAAAATTTGCAGGACGTCTAAAATCTACGGCGGCGAACTATGTGGTTATTCTTCCTGCGGCAGTTCGGTATCCGTTCCACCCGTGGGCGACTCAATTCGCTAATCGACGTTGACTGAACTGATGGTGTTTGATGAGGCGAAGAAAAGTGACTCAGATTTTGCTTGTAGTTGCCGGATTAAGCTTCGCCGGGATCATGGGAATGTTCGTGCTGAGCATGACCTCATCGCGCCCCACCAATCTTGGAGTGGGGGGGAATGGTCGCCTGGCCGAAGCGCCAAGCAGTCCGAACTGCGTTTCCACTCAAACAGCAGATCGCAGCCACTGGATTGCTCCGCTGCGTTACACGGGGTCAGCGGATGTCGCTTTGGCCGAACTTAAAAGTATAGTTGAACGTCTTCCGAGAACTGAGATTATCGAGCAGAAAGATGGCTATTTATACGCCGAATTTTGCAGCGCAATTTTTCGATTTGTCGACGATGTTGAATTTCTTGTGGAGCCCGAGTCTCAGAGAATTCATTTTCGTTCCGCATCCCGCGTCGGACGTTCAGATCTCGGAGCGAACCGCAAACGAATGGAACTCATTCGAAGCATGTTCGACTTAGCAAAGACTGCGACGCAAACAGAAAAGTGGCGCCTGCAAACACGACTCAGTCAAAGGAATCCGTCATAATCGAATAGGATCTTTAGCACGTGAAAGATCAAAGTTCGCTGGTTCTGTTGTGCTCGAGGCGCTTGCTGAAAGGCTAATTTACTTGCTAGCGGAGCGAGCAAGTAAATTAGCAAATTGCACAATTCGCTCGCGCATCGTGCTTGCATTGAGCAATTTTCGTACTGCCTCTAGTTTGCAAGTCGCTGCAGAACATTGGCAACTTCGGTTAGAACCTCCATCGGAATTGTATGGTCACCATTAAATGGAATGAACGACACGTCGAAGCCGTTGCTGCTTAGCAGGTCTCGTAACCATTCCGATGGGGCATATGGAAGCAGACTGTCCTGGCGTCCGTGGCTTTGAAGCACGGGACAGCCTTCATGTTCGCCGGCGAACACCTTCCAGTCTTCGCTGCACAATAGTGTTCCGGAAAACAGCACAAGCTGAGCTGGCTTCAGGCCATGCCTTAGCACCACATCTGTGGTAACCATGGCTCCCTGAGAAAAGCCCCCAACCACAAAGGAACTTGCTGGAAGCTGATACGCAGCCTGCATCTGATTAATTGCGTCGTTCAACTGAGTTGATGCTTTCACCATGCCTTCAGGTTCAAGGCTGGTAAGTTTTTCGTATTCCTGAGTCTGATTGATTTGCGCAAGCATCGACATGTTGATGGCCCACCACGCTCGACCACCTGGCATTCCCATCGGATCCAGATCAATGGGAGCTTCAGGAAACACCAATCGGCATCGACGAGCGATGGCATCGCTGCTGCCAATTAGGTGCGGACCGAATGCTGCCAAGTCGTCACCTGGAGCACCAAAACCGTGGCACAGCACAACCACAATTTGCGGAGCCACGCCCTCTGGCAGCGCATCGATCACACGACACTTCAACCCGGCAAACTCCGTATCCGACGAATTCAACATTAGTTCAGGTTCCAATCAGCAGTCGAAGTAAAGAGCGAATTCGTAGGGATGCGGGCGGCGTTGAATGGCGGCCACTTCTTCGGTGCGCTTGTACTGAATCCACTTTTCCACAACATCAGTGGTGAACACGTCACCTCGAAGCAAAAAATCGTGGTCCTTTTCGAGAGCGTTTAAAGCTTCTTCCAGTGAGGCTGGTGTTGAAGCAACATCATGCTGTTCTTCCGGAGCCAGATCATACAGATCTTTGTCCAGTGGCTTACCGGGACTCAGGCGTTCCTGAATACCGTCCAGCATTGCCATCAGGATGGCGGAATTTGCGAGGTACGGATTGCACGATGAATCCGGACAACGAAATTCCAGTCGCCGTCGAGTTTCATCGCCAGAGTTCGCCGGAATTCGAATTGCCGCGGATCGGTTGCGATAGCTGTACGACAGGTTCACCGGTGCATCAAAACCGGGTATCAGACGTTTGTAGCTGTTTGTCGTCGGGCAGCAGAATGCCAGCAGGGCAGGAGCATGCTTTAGGATTCCGCCCATAGCGTGCATCGCCGTTTCGCTAAGTCCTCCGTAACCGGACCCTGCAAACAGGGGAGTGTCGTCCTTCCACAACGAAAGCTGAAGGTGCAGCCCCGAGCCGTTTTCGTTGTATACTGGCTTCGGCATGAAGGTGGCGACCTTGCCGTGTTGGCGAGCAAAGTTTCTGACAACGTACTTCATTCGCAGCAGACGATCGCTGGTCATCAGCAGTGTGTCGGGCTTCAATGCCACTTCGCATTGTCCGGCCGAAGCGACTTCGCGATGCTGGCTGGCCACTTCGATTCCGCTGTCCTGCAGGGCCAGCATGATGTCTGTTCTAAGTTCCTGAAAAGAATCCATGGGTGGCATCGACAGATAGCCGCCGCGATAGCTTACCTGTTGGCCGCTACCGCCTTCCCTGCCTCGATTCCATTGGGCGTCGCTGCTACTGATATGATAATAGGCTTCGTGTTCGTTTTGGTCGAAGGACACGCCGTCGAAAACAAAAAAGTCCACATCGGGGCCAACCATTGCTCGGTCAGCGACCCCCGTCGAAAGCATATACATCTCAGCTTTTCGAGCGATATTGCGTGGGTCTCGCGGATAGCTTTGATGGGTGACCGGATCTTTTACGTTGCACAGAATGGAAACCGTGTGCTTCATAAACGGATCAACGAAAGCCGTTAGAGAATCCGGCACGACAAGCATGTCGCTTTCGTGGATCGCCTGCCATCCCGGCATTGACGAACCATCAAAGCCGAATCCATCTTCAAACTTTTCTTCGGTCAGTTGTTCTGCGGGTATCGTAAAGTGCCGCTGGTGACCTCGAAAATCAGCAAAGCGAAGATCGATGGCACGAATTTCCCGCTGACGACATAATGCAATGACTTCGCGTGGAGAGAGGTTTTTTGTGGACATGCGTCTGCAAGTGAAGATTTATTCATGAGCTGTAATTGCCTTAGGTCGCCCGGCCCGGCAACCGCATTGTAGTCCAATTGAAGGGACCTCGCCACGCATTTGGCCACTGAAACCGTTCGCCGGGAGCTTGAAGATTTTTTGTGCCCTAAAAATCAGCATTCGTGCATTAGAACTACACAAACTACGTGATTGGAATTGGCTTCTAATATGGCAGATTTCAGTTCAGGCGGTGTTGTGACGTGGGCGGCTATCTGCACCCGCACAGACAGCACCTGTGCGGCATTACACAAGAATTTCATCCAGCAAAGATACACTTACGACCTGATGTCGAGAAACCTGAACCCCGGTACGATTGGTCCGGAGCCCGTGCAGTTTGGTGTCCAGTACATAGCGTTCTCTGGTCGTCTTGGAGTCTCGAAGGTCGTGGACGTCCGCGTTGGAGAGTGTCAGGGTCTTATCTGAAATGGCTTCCAGCGTTCCGATAAAGACATACATCGATTCCACATCAAGAACGACAATCTTCTTCAGAAACTCTTCCATTACTATTTGATTCTGTCTAAGCGACTTTGAAAATTGATATCGGAATACGGAATACGGAATACGGAATACGGAATACGGAATACGGAATACGGAATACGGAATACGGAATACCACGCAGGTTTGGCTGAGACGGCAGTATCGTTGAATTTTCAGGCAGCACAAGCAAGCCTGCACTCGCAGCCATGGATGACGCTGCGGACTTCGACAGCGTTAGATATCTGCCAAATGAAAACCACAAAAATTCACTTCTCCCGTGCGTTTGTTGTCATCCGTCGGGCCGATAAAAGGGAATGACGTACGGACCTTCGGGAATCACGGCCACGGCATTGCTGATGTTGCGTTGCCGGTTGTGCTCAAGACAATTGCGGACAACGGTATTCAGGTTAAACGAAACGTTAATTCCTGTGGCAGACTTGTCAATCGGAGAATGCTCGTCCGTTACCAGCCATACATCTCCGACGCTCATGGGTTTGGTTTGCATTTGAGTCTGCCATTCATCAATAGCAGCGTGCGACTTCTGATGTAGGCTGTTCAAAAATGCTTTCGGACCAAGTGCCACCAGTCGTTTTTGCGATTCAATAAATTCATTCGACCCCATGCCTTCTGAACACTCAGAGACAATAATCAGGTCACCTCCGGGGTCCAGAATGTCCATTGCGCACACCATTCCTTTCACTGTCTGGTAATACGTCTTGTCCAACGGATAACCCGCCGCACTGGTGATGACGGTCGGAAAACGTCGAGCCATCGTCACTTCGCAGTATTCGCGAACAAAGTCTGTTGCCTGCTGATGGCTGGCGATGATTTCACCAAAATTGACAAACGAAAGCTGTCTGTCTTCGTCGATAACAGTGTTGATGGCCAGAGCACCGCCCAGCAGTTTTACTATCTCAAGTTGTTCTTCGTGAAGCGGGTTGCCGATGAAATTGCAGCTTGTAGCTGCAGGATCTGCCATAAATCTGGCACTATGAAACGTCGTGATTGTTTCAGCGTGAGCCAGGCCAGGAGCGATTACCTTGCGACCGCCCGAGTATCCCGCCATGAAATGCGGTTCGACCAGTCCCGTAGCAATCCGAATGTCGGCTTCAGCAAAACGACGGTCCAGTTTAACGACCGTGCCGCGAGTTGCCGTGCGCCCCAGGTCGACATGATCCGCGTCGTTGCGGGCGAAGTGGTTGCACACGTTGACGTTGTTCAGTACCCATTCATCACCGACGACTTCTGCAAGTTCATCGCCTTCGTTCGGACGGTGAAGTCCTGTCGCGACCAGAACCGTGATGCGACTTAATGGGACACCCGCGATAACCAAAGTTTCAATTAGTGGCCGAAGAAATAGATGGTTTGGCACTGGCCGAGTGATGTCGCAAATTGCAATGCAGGCAGTCGATGCGTCCCGAGCCAGTTCGGATAGCTGGGCAACGCCCACCGGGTTCTGCAACGCGTGGTGAACACACGAAATCGGATCGCCCATAATTGGCATCGGCGGTTTTCGGATGATGGTCGTGTCAATTCCGGCCGGAAGTGACAGCGACTTAACGCCTTTTCCGAATCTTAAGTTGATCTTCATTTCGGCTGCATTCGCCATCTTGTATTACCGACTTTCGCGTTACGCGGTCAATGACAGGCAGGTTCTAAAACGCTCTCTAAAACATCGGCCACGTCGCGCATCGTGCTTAGCGGCTTACAAAAAGCCGATTGTCGTCTTGCCCGGTTCACCCGCAATCTCTTGCACAAATTTTGGAATGGCGTAACCCGGAAGGCGAGTTGCCAACTGCTTCACAAGTTCCAGGCCAAGCTGCGTGTTGACTTCAAAATGAGCCGTCCCGTTCACTCGATCCAGCTGATGCAGATAATAAGGCATGACACCGATGTTGATCAGTCGTCGGCAAAGCAATTCCAACGCTTCGACGTTGTCATTGATTCGTCGCAGCAGAACGGCTTGGTTCATAACCGGAATGCCAGTCTTTACGATTTGACGCAATGCCGCCTCGCAGTCGCCGACAATTTCGTTGCCGTGGTTGGCGTGAACAACCATCACAGCCTGTGACCTGAAGTTCGCGAGCAGCTGAAGAAACTCATCGGTCACCCGCGAAGGCAGCACGATTGGCAATCGAGTGTGGAAGCGAATACGTTCGATATGAGGAATTGCGTCGAGCTTCTGGCAAAGCTCGCGTAGACGCGTGTCCGTCAGCATTAGCGGATCACCGCCACTTAAAATTACTTCGGAAATAGAAGTGTCGGCAGTCAGGCAGTCAATTGCAGGTTGCCAGTCTTCGATTCGTCGAGGTTCATTTCCATAAGGGAATTCGCGTCGGAAACAGTATCGGCAATGAACGGCGCACGCTCCAGCGGCGATTAGCAGGGCTCGGCCACGGTACTTTTGCAGGATGCCGGGAGCCTTGCGTGCATTTTCGTCGCCAACCGGATCCGACACAAAACCAGATCGTAAAACGGCTTCTTCAGCTGATGGCAGCACCTGCAGTAACAGCGGGTCAGATTCGTCGCCTCGCATCATTCGCTGCAAAAAACTGTCGGGTACAAGCAACGGGAAAGCGTTTGTTTTGCTGGCGAATTCGGCGTTTATGGGAAGTCCCAATCGCTGTCGCAGCACGGCCGGGTTACGAATGGCGGCTGCCAATTCACGCTGCCAGGACACCGCAAATGGTCGTTCACAGTTCGGTTTGGCTGCCGAATCGGCGCAGGAGTCGTCCGAAACTGTGGTTCTCAGCATATTTGCAGCCGGAACAATCGACATCTGCATTCACTCTGCAATGGGGTTGTGGTAGACTTCGCCGCGGGTATCGCGTTTACCTATGACTCATTCAGCGGCAGTTTCTGTCGCTTTGGGCAACCTTCAGAATATCAGAAACAGAGAAGACCACCAATGGCCTTACCCATTGAGAAGCACAAGAAGGGCGGCAAAGTTCTCTTGAACGACGAGCCGTACGAAATTACAGAAGTCAACTTTGTAAAACCCGGCAAAGGTCAGGCTCTTTACAAAACCCGGCTCCGCAATCTGCTGAAAGGCGGCATGCTCGACAGAACTTTTCGCAGCGGCGATAGTCTTGAAGAGGCCAATGTGCATCGCAGCGACGGAGCTTATTCGTACCGCGACGGAGACAACTTCTATTTTCTGGACAACGATTCTTTCGAACAGTTTGGAATGCCAGCCAACGCTGTGGTTGATCAAATGACCTTTCTGATGGAAGGTTCACCTGTGCAGTTACTGTTCTGGAACGGCCAGTTAATCAGTATTACGCCTCCACAATATGTCGTCATGGAAGTGGTTTATACAGAACCGGCTGCCAAGGGCGATACGGCTACCAACGTCACTAAGCCTGCTCAGCTTGAATGTGGTGCTGAAGTTCAGGTTCCTTCGTTCATCCGACAGGGTGATCGTATTAAAATTGACGTTGAGTCCGGCACCTATTCTGAACGAGTTGCATCCTGATTTATTAAAACCATTCGGCTGGCAGCAGCATCAATGAATGTATCTGTTGCCTGCCGATTTTTGTTTGTCCGCCATTCGTTTTAACGGAGTACTGCGATGGCTACTATTGAACTAATATTAAGTCTGGGATCAATTTGTCTGTGTGTCTGGTCGATGCATTCGATGCTATATAAGTCTACATAGGCCTTATCGACCTTCACGCGGTTGAAGTTTACCACCGAATATCTACGCCGCGACGGGGTGAGCCAACAGTTCGACTTATCGGAGCAGGTGCTCCGAAGAATAAATGTTCCACCCAACGGCCCTGGCTTTGTGCAGGGCTGGCCTGGTGAACGCGAAGTCCGTTTGGCTTTTTGTCAGGCGGTTTGGGCTGAAACCTGTCGGCCTCGCCATACAGTTTTTGTTGAGACCTAAAGTAAAAGAATCTATGTCCGCGCCTTCTGTCAGCCACAACGGCAAATTATATATTGAAACCGTCGGTTGTCAGATGAACGTTCTGGACAGCGAACTTGTCGTGGCTGCACTGCGCAAAGATGGCTACGAACTGACCGACGATCCCAAAGCTGCTGATACGCTGCTATTCAATACCTGCAGCGTTCGCGAACATGCCGAACACAAGATTTACAGTTCTTTGGGGCGACTGAAGTACGCCAAACGCAGCGCACCACAGAAAGTGATTGGCGTTCTCGGCTGTATGGCTCAGAAGGATCAGGATCTGATTTTTCAGCGTGCTCCTCATGTGGACATCGTGGTTGGTACTGGGCAATTGGCTGAAATTCCGCGGCTGATTAAAGAAACGCGAGAATCAGAAAAGCGACTGCAGCAAAAGGCTGTCAGCCTTGGACGACGTGATGGTTCTGTGGCTGAGATTTCAGACAGTTTTCAAAGCTACGACCCGTTGCGTGATCCGGAAATGCGGCCAACTCCGTTTCAGGCGTTTGTGCGCATTATGATCGGTTGCGACAAATTTTGCACGTACTGCGTGGTACCTGCAACGCGAGGCCCGGAACAAAGTCGGCCTCCGTCACATATCCTCAAAGAAGTTCGGGTGCTTGCAGATCAGGGAGTTAAGGAAATCTGCATGCTTGGTCAGACAGTCAACAGCTATAAGCACTCGGAAGATGGCCGCATGCACCGGTTGTCTGATCTGATGTATGCGATTAGCGATGTTGCGGGCATTGAACGCATTCGCTTTGTCACCAGCTATCCGAAGGATATGACGAACGATCTTTTACAGGCCGTTCGAGACCTGCCGAAAGCCGTCAAATACCTGCACGCCCCTCTGCAACATGGCTGCAACGAACAGCTGAAACTGATGAAACGCGGCTACACGGTCGAGGACTATCGTGAAATGATGGATCGCATCTGGGAAACGATCCCCGGTTGCAGCGTCAGCAGCGACTTCATTGTGGGTTTCTGTGGCGAATCAGAGGAGGCTCATCAGCGAAGCCTGGATTCGATTCGTGAATTCCGTTTCAAGAACAGCTTCATCTTTAAGTACAGCGAACGCGGAGGCACCAAAGCTGCATCATTGATGGAAGACGACATTCCGGAAGATGTCAAGAAACGCCGAAACAACGAAATGCTGGCTGTGCAGAACGCCATCAGTGAAGAAGACAATGCGGAATTCATCGGCCGCCGCGTGTCTGTGCTGGTTGAAGGTCAGAGCAAGACGACAGAAAAAAAGGTGGCTCGAGGCGAAGATGTTTCCGTCCCCGGCGACCCTCTGGCAACTCAGTTAATGGGACGTTCTGAATGCGACCGAATTGTCGTATTCGACGGCAACCCGAGACTCGCGGGAACCAAGGCCGAAATTGAGGTGCATGACTGCACGGGAACCACACTGATTGGTTCCATCGTTACGCGAGAAGTGCAACACGGTTCAACAGGCATGCTGCCAATTCTCGGCTAGAGCCGATGGCTTTTAGCTTTCGTGCATCCTTGAGCACCGATGCAGCCTCAGCCAGAGCTTTTTCGCTGACATTGTTGCGTAAACTCGGGGCATGGAACGCTGCCACGGTTGTCGTACACGAGTTTGTGTAGCGACACAGCCAACAGGTTCGTTGCAGTAATTCGTTTGTGTTGCATCCGGTTTTGGTGATCAGAATGCCGACCGCACCTGGCAGTTAGCAAAGACTCTTCAACAGAAAACTGCAGCTTCGCAGGATGGCGAAGCTGCAGTCCGAATACTACCTCAAAAGCTCACCATGGAACCCGGCTTGAGCGCGTGTGCTGGCATAGGATGTTGGTCGTCGAACACTCGCATTGTTGCGACGCTCTCGATGGTGTTTCCGCTTTCGTCGAATTCGTCAGTTGAAAAATTCAGAATTCCGACTGAATCCAGCTTTAGATGGTCCACCATAAAGGGGTACATGGCCTGTCGCTTCTTTTCCTGATATCCGTGGCCCTCTTCGGGAAAGTGCCGGTTCTCCACGTTGTCGGCGTGATTGAATAAGCGATAGACGTTTTGGATGTAAGGGAATTCCACTTCAGGCGTGTTCTTCGTCCAGTCGCCGCCAACGGAAACCAGCAGCAGAGGGCGAGGAGCGGCTAGTGCTGCGATCTCGACATTGCTTGTTTCAAGTTGTGGCGTCTTGTGAATTGGCATACCGCTTTCGCACGTGCATCCGCCAAAGAAGTGGGCTGACACCATGACCACGGGGACAGACACTCTTACGCGTTCGTCGATTGCTGTTAGTAGAAATGTCTGAGTACCTCCGCCGGAACAGCCGGTGACCGCGATTGTTTTCGGATCGACATCTGACAGGGACTGCACAAAGTCAATTGCTCGAATGCTGCTCCATGTTTGCAGTGTCATTACCTGAGGATGCTTATGATTCCATCCATTGGCCTCAGAGTCTCCGAAGCCGACCATGTCGTAGGAAAACACCACAGCACCCATTCGTGCCAGTGTGGCACAGCGATGCTGCTGTTCTGAGCGTAATCGACCGCCTTCGCGCCCCTGAGCATGTCCATGCGGGCAAAGCACTCCCGGAAACGGTCCCTTCCGGTCCGATGGCCGGTACAGGTTTCCATATACGAGAAATCCAGGCCGTGCTTCGAAAGCGACGGATTCCACTGAGTAACCTGAATAGACGCGTTTCTTGTGAATGATGGCATTCAATGGAGTACGTTCGGGTAGTGGATCAAGTTTCACGCCGGTAAGAATCTGCTGGCGGATGGCAGCCGCGCGCGATTGCCATTCTTCCAGGTTCGAGTATGTGCTGGCAAATCGATCCAGTTGACGAATCGCGTCTGCTTCCGATTGATAACTGCCCACGCACAAAGTCAACTCGGCCGGCTTAGCTGTATCTTTCGTTTGAGCTACGGCGGT
>JBDNFN010000120.1:0-8921 GCA_041689795.1 Fuerstiella sp.
GTGCAGCCCCTCCCTGTCAACCGCAACTAAATCCTGTCGCAGCAACACCTCACCGTCGATTAAGTGCCATTCGTTCCTGGCCCCTTGATTCTGTTCTAACATTCTCGACGGTCTTCCTGCGACAGGAAAACGCATCCGGGATTTCAGCATCCGTCCATGCCGGCCCATCCACATCCGCCTTGAGCAACATTTGAGCACGGCGAACTTTCTGACCGGTGCCCCTGAGCTTACTAATTACCTCAGCACAGACTTTCCGTTCCCCGTCGGTCAAGCGAACGATGTACTTCTTCTCAGTCATCACAGAACCCTGCCCGGATTTAGTTTGGTTCTGCAAACCAACGCCCATTTCTCGTTTCGTCACTACCCAAATCTTCAAGACTGACGAACCACTGGAACACAATTGGCTACTCTTCCAGAAGTAGCTCGTCGTCAGTTGTGGCCTTAAACTCAGTTGAATCGCTGATCGCCGTATCGGGCAACGCCAATATCTCGTCCGAATCGCCTGAGAAATCCGGTTCTTCGTCAGCAGACAAACCTGGCTGGGACGGTAACTTGGAAGCCGGAGGCGTTTGAGGTACAACAGCTTTCGTTACTGGTGGAGACGATTTAGTGGCTGTTCTTTTTACGGCAACTGTTGGTTTTTGTTGTTTGTTTGGCTTCGCAGAAGCGGCCTTCTTTGCAGCTTCTACTTTGGCGACGGCAAGCTGTTTTTCGCGAACTTTGGCGTCGCGATTGGCATTCACCAGACGTTCTTCAACCTGTCTGAATTCGGCAACCATGTCGGATACGGTCTGCCAGCGATCGGCCGGATTGGCTTCCAGTCCTTGCATAATTACGTCGGCTATCTGAGTATCAATGCGTGGCACAAGTGTCTTGATGTTCAGTGGTGGCTGGTTGATGTGCTGCAACACTGCATCAATGGTCACCGCGGCATCCCACGGATGCCGTTTCGTGTACAGTTCAAAACATGTCACCGCGTAAGAAAAAACATCAATACGCTGATCTGTCGGCTGACGCTTGATTAGTTCCGGTGCCATATAGTTGGCCGTTCCGGTGCGGTTGCCAGGCTTGCGGAAATCCGGAGTGTTGGGGACAGTCAGTCCGAAGTCGATCAGCTGAATTGTGTCGTCTTCCGTCACCATAATATTCCGCGGACAAATGTCGCGATGGATATAGCCTTTGGTGTGAAAGTAATCCAGAGCTTCGCCCAATTGAATCATGTAACTGATTCGATGATGGCGAAGTTGCTCGGTCTGAAGGTCCACCAGCAGACTCAGCCCGGAACCTTCGACATAGTCCATGACCAGGTACATTTCGTCCTCCATCGTCAGACCAATCTCATTTGTCTTTACGATGTAAGGATGCTTCAATGAAACCGCGATTATGCCTTCGTTCGGTTTGTTCAGGCCAGGGAATCGAGCTTCGTAGCGTTTTGTTTTTTCCTTGTCCAAAACCTTTACGGCAATCATTTTGCCGCTAATCAGATCTTCGGCTCGCCAGACCTTGGACATACTTCCCTGACCGACACGCCCAATCAGGTTGTAGCGTTTCGAAAGGTCAACTTTTTCCAGTTTGTTTTTGCTCTCGCCGAAAATATTTCCAAGCAGACTCATACGTTGCTCCGTTGGCCAGCCGCACAGCCGGAAAACAGGCTGAGCCTCACCACTTTATGCCGTTAATATAAGGTTGTAGTGTGCTCGCGCAGCCAACGCCAAGTCAAGTCCTGACAGTTTTCACTGCCTCAACTGAAGGCATAATTACAGCCGCGACAGTGAATTCAATGGCATTGTAATGCCTGAAGACCTTTTTTCGCAGCCTCTATGCATATCAAATCGGCAACCGGCAGGCTTGCCACGCGAATTTCGTCCGCATGAGCCTACAGCGATTCCAGGATCTTCTGGCAGGCCTGCGATTTGTTCAAAGCGTAAAAGTGAATACCGGAAACTCCGTTGGCTCTCAGCTGCCGACACTGTTCAATAGCGAACTCAACACCCACTTCAAACTGAGCTTCTGTGTCGTCCCGAACGGATTCCAGCTTTGCAGCCAGGTCGCTCGGAAAATCTGTACCGCACATGGAGGTGATGCGTTTGATTCGTGCAAAGTCAGTGATGGGCATGATTCCGGGAACAATTGGAACTGTGATCCCCACTTTTTCGCACTGATCACGAAAGCGGAAGAAGTTGTCGTTAACGAAAAACAGCTGTGTGAAGATGGCATCACCGCCAGCGTCAACTTTGCGTTTCAGATTCTGCAGATCAATGTCCATATTCGGAGCTTCCAGATGTTTTTCCGGATAGCCGGCGACGCCGATTCCGAATTCTGCCGGATGGCTTTGAATCAGCTCAACCAGCTCATTGGCATAAGCCAGACCGCCGTCGACAGGCTTAAACGTTTCCTGGCCCTGAGGCGGATCGCCTCGCAATGCCATAATGTTTTGTATGCCGGCTGCGGAAGCCTGGTCCAGCCACGTGTTCAGTTCTTCGCGAGTTGAACCGACGCACGTGAAGTGAGCCATCGACGGGCGTTTAAAGTCTTCCTGAATTTCGCGACACCAGCTTATTGTGCGGTCGCGAGTTGACCCGCCCGCCCCGTATGTACACGACATGAAGGCCGGTTTGTACTCCGCTAAAGCTTCCATATGGCGCCGCAGGGCACCGTCGCCTTCCTCCGTTTTAGGAGGAAAAATCTCAATGGAAACCGCAAAATTGGTCGACGAAAAAACTTCTGGAAGCCGCATGAATTTACTCTATCCGAAACCTGTGACCGTCTTCACATGACACAGCGAAGACCGCCGAAAATAAGTTGTGGCAGGATGTTAGCGGCATGCGGACGATTTCCACCAGATTTATTCATCTTCAGCCGTCGTTTCTTACAGCCAATCGCAGTTCCCCGCTTGCGGCGGTGCAAAAATCATGCAAAATCCCTTGAAATTCGCCCTCCGCAGGTGTGTTGAACGCCCTCGGGAATTTCGTTCGATGTTACCAGCAGCGCGATAGGGCTGCCGTGCTGTCTATGGGACGGGAATTTCGATCGCTGACAGCAGCTTCAGACTGCGTGAAAGCCGTCGCTAGAACACATCAAAGTCAACTCTGGACAAGACCGGATCTTAGAAATGGCCATTGAATTCAACTGCCCATACTGTACCGCCGCCATTCGAGTGCCCGACGCGTTCTCCGGAAAAAAAGGCAGCTGCCCAAAATGTGCGACAAAGTTGGTGGTTCCGCATATTGTCCCCCCCGCTGCTGAAGCCACTTCGTCTCAACTGAACTCCTCAGAGGTTCTTGCGATGCCGCCTGATTCAACGCAAATGCCGGGAACACCCACTGCTACTGAGTCGCAGTTGACGACACCTGTTGGCCCTGCGAAACAATTGATCGGAATGCCTGGCAGCGTTAGACCAGATACTGACGTTCCCTACTTTGCACCGCCGAAAAACACCGCGACTTCTATGTCGCGGCGTCTGAAAAAGAAATCTCGGCGCAGTAAATCTCAGCAGCTGTATTCGATTGGAGTTCCCGTTGTCTGTTTTCTGCTTTTCTTTGGCGTGATTGCCATTGTGATCAGTCTACAAAAGCCGGAACTCAAGGGCACCCTGCTGGGAACGAGAGCAGTCGCCATGCAGATTCCTGTGAAGTCGATTGCATTAGCAGATTTGAATTTAACATTGGAACAGCGTTCCGAAATTGAGTCCGCGTTTACGGAAGATGTCGAGTCGTTTGTAAGCTCGCAGATGACGTGCCGCCTTGGCGGCGATGGCGGCGACATCACTGTAACCGTCAGCATCGGCGATCGTTTTTCCTGGTTCGCCGTCAATCCGTCCAGCAATCTGACGTTGTCTGACTGGATTCGACAGAACCAATCCACGTTGAACACAGATCGCATGAATCGAATCGTTAAGGCTGGCAACAGCTTGTGCGTTGACAAACTTAAAAAAGTCGGCGGTGATTCGGTTGTCTTTGACGCGGGACTTTATCGAGATGACTTTGCGTTGAATGCGCATGTCAAAGCGTTTGGTTACGCGGTCGAAGCGATTGCAGGACAGCGCAAATCCGTGTGTGCTCATGAAGACAGCAGGGGAACACTATATTTCGCGTTGCCCGACGACACGAAATCGTTTGTTCTGCGAGGCCGCAGCTACGGTGGAACGACCTTGTTTCCTGGAGAATACCAAGTAGACGTGATCGGTGAAGATTCTATCCCGGCACCAGCGGAAGACGTGCCCGCCAAAGAATCACCGTCTCCTGCAATGCAGGACGACATGCAAAGTAATCCAATGGAACCCGCAACGGATGATCCCGCAGACAGCAGTCCCGGCATGGCTGTACCGATGATGAATGCAACTTAGTTATAGCGAAACACATGGGCCGCGTCAGGTGCACCGGCAGATGTTGGAGTTCGGGCTGGTGTACGCAAGTTCTGCGTTAAGATCGATTTGAGTTCTTTGGTTCGATCGAATTCGCCAGCCTTTCCCCCCAAATCAAAATCGCAGACTATCCGACTAATCGTCGCCGTACAGTTCTTCAAAACGACTGACAATCTCGTCGGCTGTTACGTTTTCGACTCGGGTTGCCAGTGTCCAGCGATGCCCGAACGGATCTTCGAACGTACCGGACCGGTCTCCGTAAAACTGATCGCAGACTGGTTTAAACTGGGTGGCACCGGCTTCGATTGCCGCATCAAATACGGCATCGACGTCTTCCACATACATCATTAAGCCTGTGGCCGAACCGCCAATTGTTGGTGGGGCCTTGATATCCATTTCCGGAACTTCGTCTGCGAGCATCAACAGACCGCCACCAACTTTCAATTCCGCATGCCCGATCGATCCATCCGGAGACGCCAGTAACATCTGCACTTTAGCTCCGAAGACTTTCTCGTAGAACTCAATCGCTTCGTTGCCACCGCGAACGACAAGGTAAGCAGAGACCCCCGAATAGCCGTCAGGAATTGGATTCACATGGTCTGACATCGATGAATTCTCATGCTGGAAGTTGATATAAAAATTGAGGCAACCCGCTGTGGTGTAGCTTCCTGCAATTCATCGACAAAAACAACCCTTGCCAGAGTCTGCAGCATTTGCTGACCGTACAGCACCAGCTGTTTCCTAATCCTGAGCAGTCGTCATTTGCAGTTGCTGTGGCCACACTAAAAAACGGTGCTGGAACGCTGTGAACTATTCAACGTGTCGGACAGAATTGCTGCTAAGCCCGGTCGGCTTCAACGCCAAAAAGTCCTGAGTCTTCTGAGCCGTCAGAACGGCCGACGATGTTAATCGTCCTGAGATGATGTTGACGATATTTGATTGTTCAGGCTGAACTTCAGTCAATACGGCGTTCTTAATAGAAACTGAATTCAAAACGCCAACTTTGTTGGCTGCTGAAACTTTTTCACCGTCTGTGCTACTTAAAAGATCATCCCAACTCGCAACCGAGTGCTCAGAATTGATCGATGAATCACCAACCGGTTTAGATGGTTGCGACTCGGCTTCAAAATAGAACCAGACGTCATGGAGTTCCAGTTCCATGCCGACCCAATGCAGCGTGCACTCATGACGTTCACTAACTGTCACTGCAAAACAATCCTGCAGATATTGCTGCACCTGCACCGCGGCGTTTTTGTCAGATTCCAACTGGTAGCGTCGATTAAGCCGCAATGAAATCGCATCTTCGAAGTCTGCGATACACAGCCGCATGGCGATTTCGAACCGTTGCGACTTGGTATTCCATTCCACTTCAGTGATCGACGAATGCGACGGGTGAGCGGCCTCTGTAGTTACAGTCAGGAGTAAGAAGTGCAAAGCTAAAATAGTAATTCTGAACATCTGGCTATGCTCCTGTGCTTGCAGATTGAATCGGCTTCGCAGGTTCGTCCTTCTTGCCTTTGGACTGCTTCTTACCGGAAGCCTTTTCTTCAGATTGTTTCTCTTCGGGCTGCTTTTTATCCGCAGGTTTTTTAACGTCTTTTGTTACCGCCTTGACCGGTTTCTTTTTGTCATCTGCCGATTCATCGTCGTCCGAAGTTTTAGACTTATCATCATCCTTTTCCCCAAGGCCCGCTTTTTGCATTTCGTTTTTCGAAGTGCTGTCTTTGAATAGATTGAAGCGGCTTTTCGAAATCGTTGGCGGGAAATGATTATTGGATGTGTCGACGTCGGCTGTCTCCAGATGCGGGTCGAGCTGGACTGTCGCAATGAGCTTTTTCGACATGATCAGACGGGAAGTGTTGTTGGCGTTCTTTACCCAGATTTCAGCAGGAAGGCGAATTTCGCGAGTCGTGCCATCTTCATGAGTGACTTCAAGAATGATAGGCATTACAAGCCCGCCCTTGTTCTCAAAATCAACTATGTAAAAGTTCGTCTTTAAGCCCAGCAGTCGGCGTTGTTCGTCGCTGAGTTCCTTTAGATATTTCGGGAACTTCTTTTTTTCCTCGTCGGTTACCGCCAGGTTGTCGAACTCGTTGTAAAAGTCTTTCAATTCGGAAAATCTGTCGACTCTCAATGCAATTGGCTTGTTACGTTTTTCTGAAAGCGTTTCAGGCTCGTCCTCGTGTTCTTTAGTCTTCCGCTTGCTGGCAGCCACAGGATCGCCATTCTCAATTTGATAATGCCGAACATTCGTGATTGCGATATCAACATGGTCGGTGGTGAAAAACCAACCTCGCCAAAACCAGTCCAGATCCACTCCGGAAGCGTCTTCCATTGTTCGGAAAAAGTCCGCCGGATAAGGCCGCTTAAACATCCATCGCTGTGAGTATTCACGGAACGCAAAATCGAAGACTTCACGGCCCAATACTGTTTCGCGAAGAATGTTAAGAGCTGTTGCGGGCTTCGAATACCCGTTTGGCCCAAACTGCAGAATTGATTCTGAGTTCGTCATGATCGGCACCTGATTACTGCTTTTCATGTATCCCGTAATTCGCGCCGGTTCGCCCGCCCGCGATGGATAATTTTCCTCCCACTCGACTTCCGCAAGGTACTGCAGAAACGAATTTAGCCCTTCGTCCATCCATGTCCACTGGCGTTCGTCATTGTTAACAATCATCGGGAAATAGTTGTGACCGACTTCGTGGATGACAACGGAAATCAAGCCGTACTTTGTCCGCTTCGAATAGGTGCCATCCTTTTCCGGCCGAGGTCCGTTGAAGCAGATCATCGGATATTCCATACCGTAAACGGGCCCATTAACAGAAATTGCCACTGGATACGGATACTGAAATGTGTACCGCGAATACACTTCAAGAGTGTGCACGATTGCCTGAGTTGAATATTTACTCCATAGCGGTTCTGCCTCGTTAGGATAAAACGACATGGCGAGTACCGGTTTGCCGCTGCTGTCGTGGCCCATGGCGTCCCAGATGAATTTGCGAGACGAAGCAAAGGCAAAGTCGCGAACATTGTCCGCCTTAAAGGCCCACATTTTTTTCTCAGCACTACCCTCTTTTTGATTTTCTGCTGCTTCTTCCGGCGTCACGATAAACATGGGCGTTTTTGCAGTAGCCGCTTCGGTAAGTCGAGTCTGCTGTGCTTCAGTCAGTACGTCTTCCGCGTTCATCAGTTTGCCGGTGGATGCCACAATATGGTCGGCAGGAACAGTCAGGCGAACATGGTAGTCTCCAAACTCAAGAGCAAATTCGCCGCTGCCCAGAAACTCTTTATGCTGCCAGCCGACAGAATCCGAATAGGCACAAAGTCGCGGAAACCACTGAGCGATTTCATAGATATTGTTGCCGTCTTCCTCGAAATGTTCAAAGCCACCGCGACCTCGCAGAATGGTGGCGTCGTTAATGTTGTATTTCCAGTTGACGCGAAATCGAAATACACCTTTAGACAACAGTGGCTGCGGCAGGTCCACTCGCATGTTGCTGCCCACAACCTTGAAGTGCAGTCGTCGGCTCGATGCATCATCTACAACTTCTGTAACCTTCGATCCGCCTGGAAATGATTCGGCCGTCAGCAGGCTGTTCATCGCTTTAAACGAAACTTTGTCATCCAAAGACGGAGCTGTATTGTGGCGGTTGGCGAGGGAATCCGGGTGGAACCGGTTGGCACACAACTGCAGCCAGAGATACTTCAGTGTGTCGGGCGAATTGTTTGTATACGTGATAACTTCTGAACCGGTGATGCTTTGAGAGTCATCGTGCAGTTCCACATTGATGTCATAGTCAACTTTTTGCTGCCAGTATTCGTGACCCGGAGCTCCCGATGCGTTGCGATACACATTGGGAGTCGCCAGCACTTCGTCCAGTTGGCGGAACGCGTCCGGCGCAGAATGTTTCCGATTCACAGTCGCCTGACCAAACAGCGACGATTCAAACAAGAACAAAGCGATCACACACAGACACGCCTGTGGCCTGCAAATATTACGAAGCATAGAAAAAACTTTCAGTGAACCCCAAGACTGTTTCCTAGCACAACCTCGCCGTCTGCGCAGTCTATCAGACTTGAAAATACCTCCTACGGAGAAAAGAGCAATCCGAGAGTCAGCCTGTCTGCCAGAACCTAGCAAACTTCCCGGGCTTCAGACGGCAACGCCCCCGAGCTCGCCGGATTCGGCACAGCCCGAAAAGTCGATCTTCCTGAAGTATTCTCGGAACTGCTCCTGCAAACTTCTCAAGACAAGCACTACGCGCGAACGAGTGTCGTTTGCAAGGCCTCGATTCACTTGCTCGCGCGTAGTGCTTGTAAATTAGCAGTTTTCGGACCGCCTCGTGGTGAATGTTTCGAAAACCGTCGTGTGTAAATACGGCTCACTGGATGGTGCATTCCACAGAAACACGCAACAGCCTAGATGTCGATCCGCGAATTAATCTGGCGTGAGTGTTGGGTTTGCCGCAGACTTCTTCGTGGCGTATTTTTTTATTGAGTCATGGAGGTCTCATATGTCAGGTAGGGCGGCGAGTGTTGTGATTACGGTACGTCAGCA
>JBDNFN010000121.1:0-9067 GCA_041689795.1 Fuerstiella sp.
ACCGGGTCCACCGAAAAACACGACGAAAAAACCAGCAAATTAGACCACTTTCCACCAAAACCCTGGCCGGTTTTGACCCGCAAACAAGTGGCCGGTTTTAACCCGCGCACTGACACCAAAAGATTACGACAGACTGAAAGCCGAAGCCGTAAAATAGGCGAACTTCCGAGAACCCGCTAAGCAAGCCGGCCACAGCGCAGTTCCGGCACAGGCAATGTAAGTAGTTTTACACAACTTACCAATTGCCGGAGTGGCGTGGCTGCGTTCCTTGATCTCTGTCCACGTCAAACATAAGTTCGCGTTTATCAAAGCGTCGGTTGACCATTTTCATAGTGAGTGCATGGCCCGCAACCTGTTAGGAAGGGAGCTAGTCGTGTTTGAGTAGCAAAAGGCTCTACCAGGTTGAGGTGCAGATTAGTAGTGCTTGTTGAAACGGCGGGCAAACCGAATTACCAAACTTAATTTTTTGTTTTGAGTTGGGGCTAAAGGAAGAAATACCATGCAGCGAATAAGGCGCTGTACGTGGTCAGTAGAGATGTGGCCAGGATTGCTGCCCCCAGCACCACAGCTGGCGACCATCGGGCAAGCACTCTGCCAATGACAAGATAGACTGGCAGCACCGAAATGGCATAGCGTGCCTGACTGCCCATGCAGAATTCTTCAGCTCGCCCGGCGTAGGACATCAACAGCAAAGACAGTCCAAAGGCAAATTCAGTGTCGCTGATCTGGTTTCTGATCCAGCCGCCGATCACGCAGACCACGGCCAGCACAAACCAGATCGGGTTGGCGAATTGCAGACTCAGAATCGCTGGCAGACTGGATTCATGTCGCCCCCAGTAGGCATCACTGCCGGAAATATAGTTGCTGAAGACAGGTTCCAGCGTCAGCAATCGATACCAGTGTTCTACCGGCGACACGGGAGCTCGAAGACAAAACATCGCCTGAGCTTTACTGAATGCAAATGGCTCACCCAGATGGTTCCACAAAAACAACATGTAGGCGGCAAGTCCCCAGCAGCACAGCGGCAGACTGATAATAAGCCTCTTCACTTTCTGCGGCACAGAGATCCTGTCCGTCACTACTGTGACAAACAGAGCCGGAATCAGTGCAATTCCCACCAGCCGAACGGACACTGCGGCTCCAATCAGCAATGCAACGGCGATTGGGGGCCAGCCGCGATACAGCCCCAGCAGCACGATTGCTGCCAGCAGAACAAACAATGACTCGGAATAGGCCATTCGCAAATAGAACGATGCAGGAAACAAAGCCAGCGAAACGACTCCCAGAAAAGCGATCGCAGGCTGTTCGGGGAATCGGAACGTGAGATATCTGTGCCAGACGATTAACGCGGCGCACAGGCAAATGTGAGCGATCATCAGCAACGCCGCAACGCTGCTGATTCCAGTCAGTCGCTGCAGCCCCAGCGCCAGCATCGGGTAACCAGGAAACAGTGCTACATTGGAAATCTGATCAGCATGGAACGAGTACCCGTGCTCCATGATCGTCATAAACTGCCCACCGTCCCAGGCAGCAAATCGCAGCAGCAGACTGTCTTCTCCGTACGGAATCTGACGCCCTGGACGCAGCGTGAAATAGCCAAGGCAAACGCCGATGATTACCGGCAGGTTGCTTAACGCGTAGATCACGCCGCCGGTGATCACGCTGTGTGCAAATCGCTTAGGCTGCTGCCCACAGGTCTCGGGAAGGAGCGATGCGTCCGACTTCCGAACAACCGATATCACGCTGCGTCACCTTGACCGGAACGTCGACCACGAACGACAACCCACATAGTGATCGAAGCAACCAGTGCCAACAGGACGGAAATCAGAATCAGTGATGTCATTCGAGAACGATCGGCCACTTGGGGGCGCTGGCCGGGACGCACCAGTTCGTCGGCTGTCACGGTCAACGAGTGCAGCAGAATGTCATAGGCATTGGCTTCGCCACCTGACTGGCCATACACCTGAGCAACTCGAATCGGAGTTGCGACAAAATCTGCGTGGTGCAGCTCACGAAACGTCGCTCCGCTGTCGGTGGAAATCGAATAATAAAGTGTGTTTCCGCGGCGCTGCAGCTTCAGTATTACCTGAGCTGACGATGCGGGAAACGTCGTGGCGTGGTGCTGGTGCTCGCCATTCACAATTTCAAAGTCGTGAGCAACGATCGTTCTTGTTCCGTTCGGCATCACCACCAGTTGCAGGCTGGCACCGTGATTCACCGCGTTTTCCACAAGAATAGCCAAGCCGGTTCCATAGCCGTTGGCAGGCACGGAAAAATCCTGCAGAGTCGCGTCGGCTATGATTTCAAAATCACCATGAATCTCCTGCGGAATTGAGATCCCCGTGTTACCTCGCGAGTCCTTCGTGCTGGCAATACGCAGGCCTTCTTTTGACGGGGTCATCAGGTCACGGTCACCCACGACGCCAAAGGCCATCTGATTTAGTCGACTATCACGGAAAGATTCATTGATCTCATCGCCCAACGCCGTTTGGCATGTGGCCACGATAACACAGACCACCAGTGCCAGATGGATCGATGCATCAGGCCACTTTTCATCGGACATCATTTGCTTCACGGGGCTTATCATTTCAGAGCCTTCTGTTGTGTCGAGTTGTCATATTCGGGCTCACTGAATCGACGATATTTCGAAAGTCGGACCGAACCCTCAAAACCATAAACGGCAGGAAACGCTTCGGTCTGTTCCCGAACCCAATCCTTCGGAGTAAACGGTTCTGAGTATCCCGCTGTGTATCCTGTGGATGTTAACACCCAAATTGAGGATTGTGTGAGATTCGCGAGTTCCTCCACCCCCTGAACTTCTTCTGGCCGCAGGATCGGCCCCCCTGTATAATGGCGAATGTTCTCTGGCAATGTACACAACTGAACGCGACTTCGATCCTCCGCATAATATCTGGCACTGAAGTAAAGGCACGGTTGCAGCACAATCACCGGAATGGAGCGATCGCTGTCTTCATTCACCACTTTCATGGCGGCCCGAATTCCCTGATGAGCCTTCACGTCCAGCTGCGTCTGGTACCTGGCGTGCAGATACAATCCGTCGGCCATCAACAGTATGGCCAGCAGGATAGCACTGGTCGTATCCAGCCAGCGAACCATGGCTCGCGTGATGGTTAAAAGTGCCCCCAGATGAGCCAGCACAAACAGGCGGTCGCCGATGATTGAGGAACCGATGTTCGAAATCAAAATTGCCAGAACAATGGGAGTCATCGTGACCCAGAAACAAAAGCGATCGAAACGGTTTCCTCGAAACTGAAAGATCAACAGAAGCGACATCAGCACACTCAGAATCACCGTTCCACGAGTGGTCTGGATCGCGGAATAGCGGTTCTCCGGTACAAACAAGTGGTCCCATGCGGACGCAAGGCTGCGCCACGAAAAGTTTGACATCCAGTAATCTTCGGCAACCTGAGCTTTCTGAGCGAACAGCATCGGCAACCACGGAAGATACAGAATCCCGGCTCCCCCAATCGCCGCCAAACATAACCAGATTGATCGAAGAGATCGTTGCCCCTTTGTTTTCTGTGACTGAAAGAATACATCCAGCAGAACGAATGCACTTAGCCCTATGACGGAAAACAGGCCGTAGTTGTGAGTGTACATCATGGCAGCGCAGGACAAGCTGAATGCAATCCACCAGCGTTTGCGTTCCGGATCACACCGGACGGCTTTCACAGCAAACCAGGTCGCCAGCAGAAACAACAGGCTCAGCAGTGCGTACATTCGCACTTCACCCGACCAGCGAATCTGAAACGCACTGGTCGCCACCAGACCACTGAAGATCAAACCACCAATCTGCTCAGGCCCCCAACGCCAGCGCGAATGATCACTTCCGCTCGACAAGTCCCGCGCAGCCCCGTCGGATGCCACCGTCAGGCCAACTAACCACGCGACGAATACAGTCGATGTTCCCAGAATGACGGACAGCGACCGCATCGCGCACAGGGATTCGCCGAAGATCGAAGTCCATCCCGACAACAGCAGGTAGTACAACGGCGGATGGACGTCTCGCCCAGTGCGCTGCACAATTTCCGCTGGACCGAACTCCGTCGCCAGAGTCCACGAAAATGCTTCGTCAAACCAGATAGGCCGATCTGAAATCAGCACTATCCTCAGGACCGCAGCGACGGCACAGATCAGCAGGGCCAGAACCAGGTTCCATCGACCAGTAAGCATTCCGGAATAGCCCATCACGTTACGCCCCGGAACGCAGCGTGGCCGCCGGAACATTCGCCGCTGTTGGCTGAGTGCGCAGAATGGTGCTCACTTTTCCGGACGATTCTGAGTTTCGTAAACGGCAGGCCGTAGCACCAAGTGTTTGTCGCACGCGGAACAAACCGGCCAGCATATTGCATGAATCCTGAACCAGCCGTACCCGCGACCCAGCGACCTCATGCCACATCACCGGAACCTCACAAATCGTCAACCCCAGGCGATGGGCCAGACCCAGAATCTCGACGTCAAACAGATAACCTGTTTCGTGACTGATTTGAAACAGGCATCGCGCTGTCTGCCGATGAAACATTTTGAAACCACACTGAGTATCCCGTATCCGCACGCTTGTCAGCGTACGCACGCTCAGACGGAATACAGCGGACATGACCGACCGTAACAGCGAACGCTGCACACCCGACCCCGAAATTCGTGTTCCCACAGCCAGATCGGCACCTTCACGAACAGCTTGCAACAGTTTGCCTGCTTCCGAAAACGGGGTCGCTCCGTCCGCATCAGCAAACACCACAACCCTTCCCTTTGCCGCCAGAACTCCCGTGCGGACGGCGGCACCTTTTCCCTGATTGGCAGCATGCTGCATAAGCCTGAGAGATGGAACCTTGTCGCTGATCTCGCGAACAACTTCGGCCGTCCTGTCCTGGCTGCCGTCATCCACAACAATCAACTCCCATGCTGTTCCCACGCTCACTGGCATGTTGGCAACGATATCATCAATCGCCGCTACAATTCGGCTGGCTTCGTTAAAGGCCGGAACCACAATGGAAAGCTGCGGTTCACCCGGATGCCACTCTTCGTGCGCCAATTCGTTGTTAGAAGCTTCCATCAAAGATCCCTGCATCCAGACTTGTTCCAAGAAGCTTGTCGCCCTGAGGCGTGAACAGTTGAAACAGCACCTTGCCGTCCACATCTTCTGATAGCAGCCGCACAGCACCGTCGCCGAAACCCACCACCGCGCCTCCCGGGTGTTCGCTGTTCAAAAACGGAGATTGTCCTTCCGGCATGACACGGCCCGCATTGATCGCATGGTCACCGAAATTGGCCTTCGAAAAGTCCAGATTGCCAGGTGTACAGGAATTTCCGTTGCAGATCTGATGACTGAAGTAAACGCGGCTGCGAGGTCCGGTGGCATTGGCCCAGTTGGCTGTTGGATCTGAGGCATCAAACCCCGTGCGGACGTTCTCGCCCAGCAGGATGGTGTTTGACAGGCCATCGGTGACACTGTCAGGAGTATGATGACGAACGGTGCCCTGGTATCCGGGCGTGCCTTTGAACTGCCAGTTTTCGCTGAAGAACAGGCCCAGCCGTTTAAAGATTTCGCGATCTGTGGGAGTTGTGGTTCCGGTGCCTGGCGGAACACACGCAATGCCGTCGCCGTTGAGATCCAGCGGCCAGTAAAACGGATCGGCCACGCAGTCGTTGATGCCCGAGTTAAAAAACGTGTCTCCAATTCCGCCGTTCACGGCATAGCTTAGATCCCCGTCACCAGTCACCGAACTATCCGACGGACAAACCAACACATCCAGATGAATCTTTGTGAGTTCCGCATTGGTTGGCCCCGTCGCCAGTTCATCGTTATTCCACCGATCGGCCAGGTCCTGGCGATCGATGTACGCCAGAATATCGACCACCCAATTGTGATGCGGGCCAGGATTGTTCTTATCCGCTGCCGGACCACCACCCCAATAACCTGCCGCAGGATAGCGTCGTTGAGCGGCGGTAAATCCCGTCAATCCCAGAGATAGATTGCGAACCCGATTCAAACACTGAGTCCGCCGAGCCGCCTCCCGAGCATTCTGCACAGCCGGCAGAATCAAAGACATCAACACTGCAATAATACTAATCGAAACCAGCAGCTCGATCAGAGTGAACGCCGATCGAGCGCGTGACAAATGTGCAGTGGGAGTATCGCGATTCTTCAATGCATTTCCTCGACTTACCAAAACAGTGCAGCCTACCTTAAGTCGAATCTAAACTTCACCTTACTGCCGAATTCCCGCCCCTAAATCCCCGATAACAAAACAAAATAAACAGCAAGCCAGCAAGCCCAATTAAATTGGCAATCACAAACGCCCTCAAGTCAACCGCGTCTTCTTTATTAACTACTTCTGCATTTGACTCTGTTATCAGTTCATGCCCATTCCATCGTGACCACGGATGGCCCGAACGCGAAACGAGAGTTGGGGTCTTCAATCCAATCCCTTTCAGTGTGAAAGTGTCAGGCGGCACGGATCCGATTTCGCACGTCACTACTCTCACATGCTCAATGTACACGGGCTTTGCATCAATGAGGCGTTCGAATGTAACGACTCGCGGAAACCAAAATACGCCATCGAACAGTTCCAATTGCGAAAACACCCTCTCGTGGGCTTTGGAGAATCCATCTTGTTTTGAGTCAATTTCAATTTCGGAAAACACCATGGACGGCCCCGCGTCCAAATCTACCATAACCCTTTGTTTGGCATTGGATGAAATCCTGAACTCAAAGCTTCGAAAACGGTGTCCTTCCAACAAACGAATGCCCTTGGCCTCCAAGAACTGCTGATGAGTCGCATTTGGGTGTGTCAGACTTACTTCAGCAAGATCAACATTCGCGAAGTATGAACCCGGAGTCAACTCCACTAACTGCGACATTTGCCTACAAACATTCCCAAGCACCCTAATGTCCGATAGAAACTTGGGGGCGACCGTACCATCATCGAACTTTGCCACGAAAGTTCCATTTGGGCTGTGCTCCAAATACTCAAGGTATTGCCCAGGGTATGGACACTGGAATCCATACACTTCTCGAAATCCGCTCGCAAAGATATCGACGCGGTGCCGATCTGCCTCAAAATTACTCCAGACATTGACCGACCTTTCAGAACGTTCGGCTTCGGGCCAATCTACATCGCCAACAGAATGCTGTATTTCTAACGAAATGCCAGAAATTGAACGGCGGTGCGCTGCCATTTGCTCCACGCATTCTCGCGACATCTCTGTCGGGATTGCGATCGCGCAGATCAAAATAATCCAGTTCATACGATCTCAACATTCGCAAAGAAGAAGCGTTCCCCTTTGACCATACGCAAAAGAAACTAAACCCGATGAACACCAGTCTATGAATAAACAACAGAACGGCTATCGAATCTCACAAATTGGAGTCTGGTTAACTACACGGCTTAGTTTCAAAAACAGGTTTTTAACGGGGAGGCACACTGTTGTCCGGAGTGCCGAGGTCGGCTAGACACATCATCTGCGTCACTTGCTGGCCGTTAGGCGCTGTCAATGTTACAGATCGCTGGGTGCATCTGAAGACGCGATAACAAACTTCAGAAACAGGCTGCGGCCTTTGGGTAATTGTGCCGTCAGGATTTACCACAACAACTGATGCCATAATCTGCACACATTTCGTTTGCTGACCAGGATTCCCCTCGCACTCGAAGTCGCCTGAATAAAGCACTGCACCGCTGCACCCGCGACCACAATTGGCCAACGGACACATTGAGCAATATGAAACTGCCTCATTACACCAAATATTCTTCTTCTTTTCACTCGGACAACCTGCGTACTGCGCGATCGCTGTCGCTGACGAGACACAGGCAAAAACCAAAATCAAGAACTTAACATGAGTACTCATACTTCGCTCCTAGAAATAGATAACGTCCACGCTGCCCCGAGACGCGTAATGACCCGTTCGAGGAATACCATCACGCTCTGTGATTCTTACTTGAAAGAAGCATCTGGGATCGGAATCAAGACATCTTTATCGGTGTTTTCGGCGCCAAACGAACCCAGATCCGCCCGCAACAAACAACTGGACCAACCTTGTGCCCCTTCCGCGGAAGCCCATGTTGCAGTTAACCTCACGGCAACCTCGGAAACGCCAGTGAACTTCCCCGAAATAATCACTTCTGATCCATCCGCAACAGGCGTCTCCGGCCACGACACATCAACGCACGAGCAGGACGGAAAAACCTCCTGAATGACTAACGACGCACCAGACGCGTTACGAAAGCGAACCTGAAAGTAATTCGCTGAACCTAAATCTCGGCCAAAGTCAACTTCCGGCTCCGAGAAGCCAGTTTCATGAATTGAACCGACCGTTACTCTTGGACAAAACCACGCAACCATTGACACCCAAAACGCCACCCAAAGGCAAACCGCCAACTTCATTCTGTAACCCCAGGATAGCCAGAAAAGCAATTCGAGGACGGTCGTGAGGACGGTCGTGAGGACGGTCGTGAGGACGGTCGTGAGGACGGTCGTGAGGACGGTCGTGAGGACGGTCGTGACTCACCGATGGTATCTAGCCAGCCAAGGGCGTCAACTGTGATTTGTAGAGAATGTGAAAATATTTTCTCGCTGCCAACAGACCTATTTATGACGCTCAATGAACCAGAATCGGCCTACGTCACACAGTTTTTGCTGTCAACCAGGATCAAATCGGGAACGTGTTTGGCTCGTTCTTTTTCTGTGTAGTCCGCGTAGCTGCAGATGATGACGAGGTCGCCTTTTTTGATCAGCCTGGCGGCAGCTCCGTTCAGGCAGATGATTCCGGAACCGGCTTCGCCTGTGATCGCATACGTTGCCAGGCGATTGCCGTTGGTGATGTCGTAGACTTCGACTCGCTCAAATTCGACGATGTCGGCGGCCTTCATCAGGTCGGCGTCGATGGTGACGCTGCCTTCGGGGACCACAAAAAGGGGACATTGTACTTTAACTGTGTTGCGAGCCTTGTTGTCGTGATGGAATGCCACGCACGGCCCGAGCATCGCAAGGCGGTTTTGTTTACCACGTTCTTAATCGCGGTAACGGTCGCAATGATGTTTTTCACAAG
>JBDNFN010000122.1:0-15574 GCA_041689795.1 Fuerstiella sp.
GTTCGAGATTGATCGTTCGCTGATCGACCACGACATGGAAGGGTTCCAACGAAAAGTTGCCAGTGCATTCGCCGCGTGTCGCCAAGCGGTCAACGACCAATTGCTACAGCCGTCCGGGCATTTGCCTTCCAACGGCAATGGACACATCTACAGCAACAGCGTCAGGCAGAAGGCGGGGCGGGCCACCCAAAGTCAGGTCCGGGCCATCTTTGCGATTGCCCGGCAACAAAAGTTCGATCCGGCAATCGTGGTTCACGAACGATTCAACGTCGCACGTCCAGAGGAACTGTCGATCCGCGAGGCCAGCACGTTGATCGACGAACTCAAAACAGCACAGCTTGCGGTGACAAGTTGACCCCACGATCATCGTGGACGCCATCAACGACCGCTTTCGGTCTCGAATGGATGTCAGTGACGCCGTTTTCTGCTGCGTCGATTCGATCTCCGCCCGTTCCGCCATCTGGCGAACCATCGGACGCGATATTGGAATTCGCCACGACTTCTGGTGTGATGCAACGATGCTCGGAGAAACTCTTCGAGTCCTCACCGTCACCCCCGAATCCGGCTCCGAGCACTACGCGTCAATCCTTTTCCGCCAGTCCGAAGCCCGACGAGGAACCTGCACTTCCCTCAGCACCATCTACGCCGCCAGCATTACAGCGGGGTTGATGGTTCATCAGTTTACTCGTTGGCTGCGTAGGATTCCCACGCAGACCGATGTCCTTGTAAATCTGTTGACCATGGAAATGAGTGTTGGGGGGGGGGAGTTGTGTTTGGCATAGCGCCGACCAGTTCATCTCAATCTGCCTCACAGCCACGTCGCACACGCGGCGTGGCTGCGGTGGCTTTTCTTTAGCTATCAGGAAATGGTGATCAATTCGCCGTCGATATCGTCGGTGCAGAACGGAGCAGACATACGGGTCAGAGCAATGCAAGCCTATCAGGACATGGTCTATGGAAGACATATGAATTAACCTGAGCGATGCGTACAGATTAGCGACTCACATCATCTCTGTTGCTGATTGGACACGCTCGCTCAGGAGGTGATCGGAGAACACTGGCGAGTCAGCTTTTTTCCTGAAAGGCCGGCAGCACAGTCAGCTCAATTCCACGAATCTCGTCGTGAACGTCTGGTGCAAGGATGTTCGGACAGAGCGTCTGCTGGTAACGGGCAAGGCGTCGCAACCAAAATCGGTTCAGGACCGACAATATGTCAACAATACTCACATGGTGTGTGGACATGTTGACAACGAAAAGGACGCGAGCTCGTTTGGATTATGAAAATCCCGTCGTTCAGTCGGCGACGTCTCAGCGGTGAGCACGACGCCCATCGTACTGGGCTGGTTGCCCCATGCTCGATTACCAACTTCACCATTGAAGCGAGCAACCAGTTGTTCGTCTGTCCGCTCTGCAACGCTGGCGGCGAAACCATATCGTTCTTCAAGATCAGACATTGCGGAGGGCTCACTTTCAGGAGGTCAGAACGAAATTGGACGCCGCACTTCAACTCAATTCTGTCGCCTCCGGATCACAAGAATCGTCGTCATGCCCGATATTTCCACGAGATATCATTGTCAGCGACGCGGCAATACACGCGACCGTCGCTGGGTTCGTACTACCACAGTCTCGCGTGCTTATGAAATCGTCGGCATCACGCTGTTAGGACGTGATCTGTCCAGGTAGTCTGGTAAGACTGGGTCTCGAGTCGCTGGAAAGTACTGCCCACAATAAGGCGTTCCGCATTCACTGAACCACATGCACGGAAAAACACCTGGTGTGCAAAATGTGGCGGTGATAACAGGAATATTTTGATCCGATCGTCCAGAATTTACGTTCAACGGTTTCTGTGTCCGGCCACCATCCCTCTAAGGAGTTAGTTATGAAAAGTGATCTAACCGACATCACACTTGTTGTGGACCGCAGCGGTTCTATGGACGCCATCAAAGACGATGCACAGGGCGGCATCAATGAATTCATCCGCGGACAGGCCGCAGAATCAGGCAAGGCACTGCTGACGCTGATGCAGTTCGATACGGAATACGATCTCGTCCATAATGGCGTCAACGTTGCTGACGTGCCGCCATATCAGCTTGTGCCGCGTGGCATGACGGCTCTGCTGGACGCAGTCGGCCGCGCAATCAACGAAACAGGAGCTCGACTGGCTGGCATGCCGGAACAGGACCGTCCGGGGCTCGTCGTCTTTGTCATCGTCACCGACGGAGCAGAAAATTCCAGCAAGGAGTTTACACGTGCCGACATCCGGAAAATGATTGAGCACCAGCAGTCAGAATACAGCTGGCAGTTTACCTTCCTGGCAGCCGATCAGGATGCCTTTGCCGCCGGTGGCAGCATGGGAATCAAGGCCGACGGTATCGCAAACTTCTCCAAGGGCAAAATGCGAGGCACCTATGCTGCCGCCAACGCTAAGGTTGCAAGAATGCGCCGAGCATCGGCTGCAAGCGAAGAAATCGACAACGCCTTCAGTCCGATGGAACTCAAGGCGATGACGGGCGATGGGGACAAGTCATAGGCGTCAAAGTCGTTCATTGATCCTGCGACAGATATCATTTCAGGTTCGATCCAAAACCGCCGGCACGGTATGGTGCCGGTGGTTACTTTTTCAGCTCACAAAATAGTGGGCGATCTGATTCGGATCGCTCTTTCGGTGTGAACAAGTAATTTTTACAGAACGTCGGTCCATGAAATTTGCAGCACAGCTCTGGATCCGCCTGGTGCCCGGTGCGTTGCGGCCATCAAACAACGAGGGTTCGGTTAACGAGTTTCGAGGAGGATCGGAAACACTCCTCAGATGGCTGGAAATGCAGTTAGGGTTGCCAGCACCGACTGTCCACATCGCGAACCGGATCAATGAATATGCGGCGATTCTGGATAACATACAGGATGCTGTTTTCTCTGCGAGCATGACCGCAGATCGATGGGCGACCGCTGCGGAGCTGTTGTCTCGTCGTGACGAACTGATGTTGTCCGGCTGGGACGAAACGGATTTAGTCCTGCTGCCCACGATTGTTCGTAACTTGGCTCGCGACGCGGAAGAGAGCGAACTGAACTTTGCTGGAGAAGCTACGCGACTAAGACACGTGCTGGACTCATTGAAGACAGGGCAAATACTGCCGCCGCACTGCTGCGTTTTGCACGACGACATTTCTGCGTGGCCGACCGCGTGGCAGCCCGTTCTGAGTCAGCTAAACGTTTCTCAGCCGACATCTCTAATGCCTGCCGCTGCGATTGGTTGTTCGCTGCGGCTTGCTCAGGAAATTGTGCGAGGCGACTCAACGTCGTCACTGATTTCAGATTCGTCGTTTCGGTACGTCCACACGCGGAGTCAATCTGCTGCCGTGGAGTTCGTCGCGGCGACGTTGGCGGCGAGTCAGGACAAACTGGCAACAACCGTGATCTGTTGCGAAAACGACAATCTCGCGATGCAGCTCGACGCATGCCTGAACCGGATCGGCCTGCCAACAAGCGGAGCATCCGGACGATCTCGTGCCCATCCGGCATTGCAGGTGTTGCCGCTGAGTCTCGCGCTATGCTGGGCTCCGGTTGATCCACAGGCGCTGCTTGATTTTCTAACACTGCCGATTTTGCCGTTGCCGCGAAAGGTGGCGTCACGACTGGCTCAGGCATTGACGAAAGAACCAGGACTCGGCAGCAGCGAATGGGATGCTGCAGTGGAAGAACTCTGCGATCCAGAACAAGATCACGATGGTAAGTTGCGGGAGCAGTTGGCGACGTGGTTTGGCTGTGCCACCGCAAAGACCGGTTCTGAGATCCCTGCGATGGTCGTGCGTGAACGTTGCGGTATGGTTGCGAAATGGGCAACCGGTCGTGCTTTGCTGATGGCGAACGACGAAGTAGCAGACGTTGAACAGATCGCTGCGCTGCACGCGGCATCAGGGCAGGCCGCAATGCTTGGTGAACTGGCCCTGTTGCAGGGCACGTCGATATCGCAGCCGCAACTGGTTCGACTGCTGGACGAGGCGATTGGACGTGGTGTGGAAACGGCACTTTGCATTGAAGCGGATGGTGGACCGACGAGGGTTCGGTCGCTGGCGGAAATTGACGGGCTGTGTGATCGGCTGATCTGGCTGGGATTGGGAACGGCTGACACTTCAAGCTGTCGCTGGTCAACCAGCCAGCTTCGTCAGTTACATGCCGCTGGCATTCACGTAGACGACGGCAGCAAAGTGTTGTCAGCCCTGCGTTCGGCGGAAGCTCGCGGTCTGGAATTTGTTCACGACGCATTGCTGGCCGTGCATCTGCCACAGGATGAGTTAAAGCGGTCGCATCCATTGTGGCTGGCGATCGAGGGATGCCTTTCGGAAGCCGAGCAACAGCAGCCTTGTGTCCTGGAAGAACTGATCACGGCAGGAGAGACACAGGCGCTCGCTCCATTCGTTTTCGATGTTTGCGATGTGGAAGTGCAGGTTCCACAGCCTATGCGACCGTTATGGGACATTCCGAGCGAACTCATGAGTGATCGGGACACGGTGTCGGCCACGGAATTGAATGACCGCCTAGCCTGTCCTCTGAAGTGGACATTGAACTATCAGGCGAGAATTCGTTCGAGTCAGATTGCTACGCTGCCTGACGACTTCCAGTTGAAGGGCACGTTTTGTCACAGCATTCTGGAACGTGTCTTCGGAAGTGGCGGAACACTGCCGAGCGTAGACGATGCCGTCGCCGCTGTGACAAACGCGTTCGACGAACGTCTGCCACTGGATGCCGCTCCTCTGGCTCAACCGGGAAAATTACTGGACAGTCAGTCACTTCGAGGCCGGATGCAGAATGCGACACGTGTTCTGATCAGCAGCCTTGCGGCTGGCGGATATCGGATCGCAGGTATTGAAACGACATTGTCGGGGACCGCCTTCGGCAAGACGCTGAATGGCTCCATTGACTGCGTGGCAGAACGAGACGACGGTGAAGAAGCGGTCATTGACTTTAAGTACGGCGGGCGAAGCAAATATCACGACCTGATCGAAGAAGGCAAGGCGGTTCAGTTGGCGACCTATGCGTACGGTCGGCACAAAGCGCGAGGGAAGTTTCCGGCGGTTGCTTATCTGGTTCTTTCCGACGGACTGATGTTTACACCTTCGGGAAGTCCGGTGCACGGAGTCGGTCCCCAATCCGTCATTGATGCAGCTGCCATTCAGGACGTCTGGCAGCAATTCGAAACCGCCGTGGTGAATGCAGAACAGTGGCTGACTTCGGGCGAACTCGTTCCTGCCCGTCCATTGCAGGAGCCGGATGACTGGCCCGACGGAGCAGTCATGGTGCTGAATGCGAAGCCGCCCAACAACAGCGTGCAGAAAGTCTGCCAGTATTGCGACTACCAAACACTGTGCGGCCTGCACGAACTTTCCTGACGTAAGAAATCAAATGCGGCAGTGCCTTTGACAATTCGAGCTGACGCTTGGAAACGTTCCGTCGTCGCTCAGAACACTCTGGTGAACCGTAACAAGTTCCACGAAATCAAAACTCTAATGTCAATACTCGAAGTCGTTCGCGCCGGGGCTGGATCCGGCAAGACATATAATCTTTGCGAAACCGTTGCCGCAGCAGTGGCCGGTGGAGTTGATCCGGCTCGTATTCTGGCCACGAGCTTCACAAAAAAGGCGGCTGCCGAATTGAAGAGCCGCGTTCAGTCACGCCTGCTGAAGAACCGCGACGGAAAATCGGCTGCCCATGCGCAGGCCGACCGCCTTGAACTGGCCGCCATCGGAACCGTCCACGGCGTTGCTCATCAATTATTGTCTCGCTATGCCATTGAAATGGGGCTGTCGCCACGACTGGAAGTGATCACGGAAAACGTGAGCGACCGGGCGATGAGTGACCTGTTGGGGAAAATCCCGGCCGAGCTGTGGCAACCGTTCGCTGACTGTGCGGATCGACTGGGCATTACCGATTTGAATAAACGGGTCCTGAAGCTGCTGGCAGCGAAGCGAGGTAACATTATTGGGGACGACGACTTCAAAACCAACATGAATACCGGTGCCGCTCGGGTATGTGAACTGCTCGCAGCAGATGGGCCGGCCGCCGTCGCAACGTCAGTGGATGAACTTTACCGCCTGGTCGACGAGGCGCTGGATGCGATAAATGCTCTTGGCCCTCATTCGGTTAAGGAGACCGTCAAAGGCACAAAGAATCTTCGAAAACTGCGTGGCAAAACGATTCCGCTTTGGGGCAGCTATATTGAAGCCTGTAAAATTAAGGCTGGAGGAGGTAAGAAGCCGGGCACTCCAAATGCAATGCTTGAGCCACTAAAGACACATGCTCTGGGGCTGCGGCGGAACCCTGCGTTGCATCAGGACATCCTGCAGTTTTCGTCCATGTTGGCGGATGCAACCATCCGACTGGATTCCCAGTACGAAGCCTACAAGTCGGAACGAGGGCTTGTCGACTTTACGGATCTGGAAGTGCTGTTTCTGGAACTTCTGCAGGAGGAGGACATTTGCTCGCAACTATCGGAAGACTTCGATCTAATCCTTGTTGACGAATTCCAGGACACGAATCCTCTGCAGCTGGCCATCTTCGAACAGCTGAGAAGCTGCTCGCCGCGATGTCGATGGGTGGGAGATCCCAAGCAGGCGATTTACGGCTTCCGCGGCACAGACCCGACACTCGTCAACAATATCTGGGACAGCACCCCTAAAGATTCACAGCAGCGGTTACCCGACAACTACCGCAGCCAGAAGGGGTTGGTGCAGTTTGTCGGTAAATTGTTTGCACCTATTTTTGGGGACGACGCCAGACAGAATCCCATCCACGCTGCGATACCTCGGGGAATTGAGCGGTGGGTTTTTGACACCAAAAATCAGAGTAACGATGCAATTGCGCTCGCGTGCGGAGTCGCGAAGCTGCACTCGGAAGGAATTCGACTGGGCGATATTGCTGTCTTGGAAAGAACCAATCGGCTGCTCAAGGGCGTCACTGATGCGTTTGATGAACTGGGGATTCCGTACCTGATGGAAAGCCCGGGGCTGTTGTCAACGCGAGAAGCCGCCATGGTGCTTGCGGGGCTGCGTCTGGTCGCTGATCGACGGGACTCACTGGCCGCGGCAACTGTGCTGCATTTGCTGAGTGATCCTGACCAGGAAACGCCTGACTGGGTTATTGAACGACTGAACGCGGTTCGGTCTCAAGACGATGAAACCGACGTTGAACAACCGCGAGCAAAAAGCAAAGTGCCGTGGCAGGACGATCCGCGCTTCACCAGATTGGAAAGTATCGACCGGACAAGGCTGTCGCCGTTGCATATTGTTCAGATGGTGCTGGAGTCACTTGAACTGCCGGGGCTTGTTCATTGCTGGGGAGACCCTGGCCGACGAAATGCGAATCTCGATTCGCTGATGCAGCATGTTCAGGAATATGAAGCGACAGCAGAAGACAATGGACAACCGGCAACATTAGGCGGACTGATTCTGTACCTGGAAAAACTGGCGGCAGATGAGCTGGATGTCCGTTACCCGCCGATGGGACACAATGCCGTTGTGCTCACCACCTACCATGCAGCCAAAGGGCTGGAATGGCCGGTCGTGATCCTCAGTGGTTTACATTCCGACCGTGACCCCGATATGTGGTCTCCCGTTGTCAGCGGTGGTGGCCAGGCCGGTGATAATCCGCTGCATGGACGAGAACTACGATCGTGGACGTGGCCGTTTGGAAAGTCAGATGGCCTGTTCGGCAAGCATCGCCAGGGAAGTGGTCTTGAAGAAGACGCACTGCATGCTGAGGAAGGTCGACTGCAGATCAGAAGTGAGATCGAAGAGAGCCTGCGATTGCTCTATGTCGGTTGCACAAGAGCAAAACAGAAACTGGTATTCGCTCATCGAACGAACCAGTACAGCTGGCTCGAACAACTGGAGGGCATTGATCAGATGCTCGACTGCAAACTCGGAGCGGGTGAACATTCGATGGAGGGAATCGATACGAAATTCGTGATTCGCCACTTAGACGTACAGATGGCCGAAGACTGCCGACTTCCAGCGAACGAACGCGAACGCTGGTTGTCGTTGTCGCCGACCGGGGCTGCGGGTGAGAAGCCTCGTTTTTACTCACCCAGCAGTGCTGCGGCCATGGCCACACCGCCTGCCGTAGCAGTCACAAACCTGCCAGGTCAGTCGTATTTCCCGTCTGCAGCTAACGAGAGCCACTACGCCCCCATTGGAGATGCTGTACATGCATACCTTGCCGCTTTACCGTCATTGCGTTCGCTTGACGACAACGCGAAGCAGCAGGTGGCAGAACGCTGTTTAGCGGCCTACGCTGTCGCGTCTCAACTGCCCGCCACGGCCCTTGTGGCGGCGGGTGAGCGGTTTTGCGAGTGGATCCATTCTGAGTTTCCCAAAGCAACCTGGCACGTGGAGGCCAGTGTCAACGGAGTCCGCGTTGACGGTGGAAGGTGGCACGGAGCGATCGACCTGATTCTACAGTTACCGGACGGTGAACTGATCGTCGTGGATCACAAAAGTGCTCCCATACGTCGTGAACACTGCGAACGAAAAGCAACGCAGTACACCGGACAGTTGTTGGCCTACCGTGAAGCGCTGGAAGCGAATCAGGAAGTCGTCAAATCCACGATCATTCACTTCCCATTAGCAGGTGTGATTGCCACCGTGGCAACTCAGTAGACAAACGAAAGGGAGAGTTACTCAATGTTAGCTTCGCTTGTAAACCCGCTATTCGACGGACCGATCGACATCGTTGGCGACGTGCATGGTGAAATCGGTGCATTGCACAGTTTGTTAACTCATCTGGGCTATGACTCTGAAGGCGACCATCTTCTGGGACGTCGTCTCGTATTCGTCGGTGATTTGACAGACAGAGGACCAGATAGCCCTGCAGTCGTAAAACTGGTCAAGGATCTCATTGATAACGGGCGGGCACAGTGTGTGTTGGGCAATCACGAGTTGAATATTCTGTTGAATCTAGCGAAGCACGATAACCACCGGTTTTTCGGTCGCGATTCACCGCCGGGCGGACCAAGGCCGGCGGTTCAACTGAACACTCAGGCAGAACGGTTCGCAATCGTTGACTTCTTTGGTTCGTTGCCGGTGGCGTTGGAGCGAGAAGATCTGCGTGTGGTCCACGCCTGCTGGGACGATGAAATGATCGCAGTCGTGCGGAATGCCAGCGATGTCGTGACTCTTCACAATCAATTCGCCGCCAAAATCGAAGCCAGCCATCGCAACGATCCGCCGGTCAAAACTGATCCGCGAAGACTGGAAGAACAGAACAGCAACCCCGTTAAGGTCCTCACATCGGGGAAAGAACGGCACACCGAAAAGGCGTTCATGGCCAGCGGAAAAGAACGACGGGAACTGCGAGTTAACTGGTGGGAATCGTACGCCGCAGATTCTTTTTGTGCTTTCGGGCATTATTCGCTGTACAGAGACAATCGGGTAGCGTTCCGCAATGCCCTGTGCGTCGACTATGCAGTCGCTAAGCGATGGGAAGAACGATTGCAGCCGGACTTTCATGGACAGCACCACGGCATGCTGGCGGCATTGCAGTGGCCCGAACGCGTTGTGGTCTTTGACGATGGAGATCGTGAACCTGCCAACTGTTTGGAGTTGCTTCGACTTCTGCACTGTCAGGAAGAATGACGCAAAAAAAGTGATCCCAACTCTGCGTATCTGCGTTACAGAGACCGCGGTTCGCTGCAGATCGTCAGACAGTCCGGGAGAGATATTTGACACGTGATGAGCGATGAAGACAAACGCGTTGTTCACGATGCGAAGCTGGAAAATGAAATGGAAGATCGGTTCGCGGATGCAATCCTGCGTGGCATCGACGGGGTTGATAGCCACGCAGAGCGGGAAGGCCAGCCCGATGCCCGGGAGAACTTTCTGCAGCCACTGGACCTGCCGAAAAATGAGGACCTGCTGAACGCGTGGATTCAGGAGGCTGCCGCAATGGTGGCACGCGAAAATGGCGGTTTCGGCCCGGAACACCTGTGTATCGCTGAGGACGGTAGTCGAGACAGCACACGCGAGCTGACTTTGCGGTTTAACCTCGTGCGGCGTGGGATAGACGCAACGCCCGAAGAACTTGAGCAGCTTGAAGAATCCCTAAATGAGAAATCCGGGCCGCCGGGTTCCAGAAAACACTCCTGACTCTATCTCAACGACAATCAATATCGCAGTCATCCCTCTTTGGAAACTTTAGAAGAAGATGCGACGCCCTTTTTCTTGCGGCCATATTAAGAGGTTTTGACGTGGCGCATCTACAGGATCTTTTCCGATAGCTGCTTCGCCTTATCAACGACTGCGAGGTTGGCCGGACCTCTGTCCGTCAGATAGCCAACGAACACAAGCCGTCTGTCATTCGGGTGGGTGCGGCGGTGCAGACGATTCCAAGCCGTTGGCGCAGTGGTCACTGGAGTCAGCTCTGGCGTTATCAACGATAACCTAGCTCGTTGCGTTGTTCCGGCGATGTTTGCCTGCTACATTCAGGTAAATCAAGGAGCACAGCAGGGGAGTTGTCCCGACCGCGTTTTTCCTTCCCATATACCTGTTCAGCGACCACCTGATGGACCATCAATTTGAGTTCCTGCCTCGTGGGCTGACGTCGCAGCAGATCGATCATCTACTGACCTGCCAGGAACTTGCCGGTCAATATTCGCTGGATGTTCTCTCACAGATGGCCCATTCGCATGTGCAGCACGCGCACGTGGCCTACGCCGAAAACGCTCTGGTGAACGTGCAGTTGGCGGAAGCCATCAATAAGGTCGTGCAGCAACTTGTGGAAGCATTTGATTCTCTGCCCGAATTTGCCAAGTCTCCCGTGCGAGGGGCCATTTACTACTTCATTTCCGACGACGATGTCGAACCCGATTTCGGCTCGCCAATCGGCTTTGAAGACGACGTAGACGTGCTGAACGCCTGCCTGGATTTGGGCCGCCGTTCCGATCTGCGAATTAATGTTGAGGACTATGACGATGCCTGATGCACCTGTCACACCCGGAATGCGCGTCCTGTGCCGCGACGCAGAATGGCTGGTCACTCGAGTCGATCCGTCAGACTACGATGGTCAGCACCATGCTGTGCATTGTGTCGGCGCCGACGATCTGGTTCGCGGGCATACGTCAATTTTTCTGACTCAGCTCGATGCGGTCGTCCCCGTCGATCCACGGAAGACCCAGCTCACCGCCGACACCTCCAGTGGCTACCGTCTCGCTCGCCTGTTTCTGGAATCTCAGCTGCGTCAGATGCCGGCTACCGGGTTGGATCCTGATCTGGAAGACCTCGGTGCCTTCACGCCGATGAAATACCAGCTTGATGCCGTCACGCTGGCGCTGAATCAACTTCGCCCGCGATTGCTGCTGGCCGACGCTGTGGGATTAGGCAAGACGATTCAGGTGGGCATGATTCTGACCGAACTCATGCGCCGAGGCCGCGCTGACCGTATTCTGGTGCTGGCAAAGAAGTCGATGCTGACACAGTTCCAGTCAGAACTGTGGAACCGCTTTGCTATTCCTCTGGTACGACTCGATTCTGCCGGCATCGCCAAGCTGCGATTGCGGATCCCGTCCAACAGAAACCCGTTCGAAGTTTACCACCGCTGCATCGTCAGCATTGATACGCTGAAGAATGTCGGCAGCTACCGTCACTTTCTGGAAAGCACGCGCTGGGATGTGGTTGTCATTGACGAAGCACACAACGTCGCCGGAGCCAGCGTTCCCGAACGTCACCAGAGCTACCGTCTGGCACGTCTGTTGTCGCGCCGCACCGACAGTATGCTGCTGACGACGGCCACACCGCACAACGGCCAGCGAGAAACGTTTGGCCGGCTGATCTCACTGCTCGATCCGTCCACCATGCCGGACCCGCGTTTCAAAGAATACGACGCCGACGACATCCGTGGCTTCTTCCTGATGCGTCTGAAAGAAGATGTCCGAGACGAAGCCGGCAAGAACCTCAGCGAACGTCAACTCGTGCCACTGGGTAACACCACTGCCGCCGCATCCGACGACGAAGAAGCGGCCTATGCTGTGCTGGCAGAACTACGCGAAGCCATCGCCACCGGCCGCAAGTCAGAAGACACCAAACACCTGTGGAAAAACAACGCTCTGGTGCAGTACGGACTGTACAAACTGTTTTTGTCCAGTCCCGAAGCCTGTCAGCATTCGCTCGAAGGTCGCATCGCCCGCGAAACCGCAGACCACCCGGACAATCCGGAACTGCCGTATCTGCAACGGCTATTGACGTCTCTGAAGGTGCTGAACATTCGCAAGTCGTCCCGCTACCAACTGCTGGTGAAGCAACTGCAGGACATGGGCTGGGACGGCTCAAAGAACAGCCCCCGAGTTCTCGTCTTCACCGAATATCGCCACACCCAGGACGCCCTGGCCGCCGCACTTGCCAAAGATTTCAAACTCAAGCACAGCGACAAATTCGAAGACCAGGCCACACAGACTCTGGCGGTCATCCACGGCTCAGTGCCGGACATCCATCTCACAAAGACCGTCGAAGCATTCGGAACCGGCACAGCAACCGTCCGCATGCTGCTGGCAACTGACGTGGCGTCCGAAGGTATCAACCTGCACCACGAATGCCACAACATCATCCACTACGACCTGCCGTGGTCGATCATCACGCTGATTCAGCGTAACGGACGTATCGATCGCTTCGGCCAGAACATTCCTCCGGTCCTGAGATACCTGATCGTCAACACAGAACAGGGCCTGCTGGAAGGCGACAAAGAAATCTTCGAACGCCTGATCACCAAAGTGGAAGAAATCAACCGCTCTACACGATCCGGCGAATCTGTCCTGAAGCTGTACGACCCGGAGGCTGAAGAACGCTACATCGCCGAACAGGGACTTCTGGCCGGTAACCCAAGGTGCTGGAACAGGCCGCCTCGACGAGCCAGAAGGAAGCCAACGATCTGGAATCTTTGCTCACCGACGCCAGTCTGAACGATGACGAAGACCTGCGCAGCTTTCTGCTGAATTCCGGCGACTCCACTAAAGGCGCGACGCCGGAAACACCACCAGAACCGATCGGCCGTTTGCGGCTGTACGACGACCTGAACTTCCTGAAAGAAGGCTACCGGTTTCTGTCCGAGCAAAACACGGCCCAGCCGGCATGGATTCCGATCGAAGACCACGGCACCGGGCAGCTTACCATCACGGCTCCCCAGGATTTGAAACGGCGTCTGGGAGCTTCCACCAAAAAGAACGATGTCATCTTTGGCTCAACGGCTATCCCGGAAGAAGCGTGGCCTGAACACGATCAGTTCCGCCTCACCACCAGCACCACTCAGGTCGAAACCGCCATCAAGGCCGCTCGCAACCGTTCCGGCTACTGGTCCGGCGAACTGCTGTGTACCGAACAGCATCCCATTTTACAGTGGGTCAACGAACGTTTGCTGATGCTGGTTCCTCGCGGCGAAGCGCCCATCATTGCCAGCCAGCATCTGGAAGCCGGTGAAATGTTGTTCTGCTTTATCGGATTGCTGTGTTCTCGATCCGGTAATCCGCTGGTCGTGGATGCCCACGCGGTGTCCTTTGGCAAAGGCGGCAAGTTCAAACACCGTTCTCTGCGAGAAGGCTTGGCCGCCGCAAAGTTTGAAGGCCTGATGAATGCCAAATTCAGTCCCAACGTCGCGTCTGCCCAGGCGTTGATGCCGTCCGCCGTAGAAACCAGCCTGCAGCACATGAAAGACCTCGGCCGAGAACGCATCAAAGCCCTCAGCACACCGCTCAAGCGCGAATCCCGCCGGCTATACCGCTGGACCAACAAACGCCGCGATCTTCTCGAAACACGCATGCAGGAACTCGGCCCCAAGCATCCACAAACAGCACGCATCAAACGCGAGCTCGAAGAAATGGAAGCTTACGCCACCGACCGAAAAGAAAACTGGGAACAAGCCAACTTCACCGCCGCCAAAGATCCCTCCACTCGTCTCGTCCTCGTGATCGAAGGGGTGGCGCCTGCGGCGAGTTAGCGGCTGCGCCGCAGTTCGCAGTTGGCAACAAAAAGCACTGCCAAACTCACCTGCCCCTTCCGCCGCAGTATTCACTGCCAACGAAAAACCAAAAAACGGCAAACCGCGGCGCAGCCGCCCCTGCCAACTGCCAACAAAAAACTGCAAACTGGCGCATCCTCCATGCCACTCGACACCTCCATCAACAACGTTGGCGAATATTATTCGTCGCACTACCTCGAAACCACGTTTGCCAAAGATCTGAAGGATCGAGCAACGCAGTGGAAGGAACAGGGTGCGCAGGCGACTCCGCGCCGACTGCAGAAGCTGGGGCAGCTGTATTTCCGAGCCAAATCGCTGGCTCTGGAAGTTGACGAACCGGCCGACCGCAACGACGCCGGAGACGATCTGGCTGGTTGGCACGCTCATCTGCTGGACGCCTTGGGTTATGCCGATCGGCAACCGTTGAATCTGCATGTAGAAGGCGGTCAGGCGGCGGCTCCTGTCATTACGCGAGTCAACCGGTACAACAAGCCGTGGCTGGTGGTGTGCGAAACATTCTTCTGCATCCCCGATGCCAACCTGCGAGACGGACAGCCCAGCGAAGATCCGCTGGAATTAGAACCCGCTGCCAGCCAGCTCGCAACACCGTCTTCCGATACCGATTCAAAACAGTCGACCGACAGCGCAGGTAAAACAGCAAAGCTGTGCGCCGGTACCTGGAGCCGCGTTATCGGCCGCATCCTGACCGAAGAAGATGCTCCGCGGTGGGTGATGTTGCTGGCGGGGTCGCAGGTGTTGCTGCTGGATCGCAATACGTTTGCTCAGGGACGCTGGCTGGCCTTTGACCTGGACGATGCCTTTGGTCGCAAAGACAAATCCACGTTCGATCATCTGGCCGCTTTTCTGTCGCACGACACGCTGTGCCCGCACGGAGAATCCGACGAAGTGCTGCATGACCGGCTGGAAGAAAGCAGCCACCGGTTTGCTCATGGAGTCACCGATAAGCTGCAGGTGTCTGTGCGAGAAGCCATCAATCTGCTGGTCAACGAATGGGTCGAAGATCGACGTCGTCGCAAATTGTCGTACACCAAACGCCAGACAGACGAAGTCATGGCCGACGGCGACGATGCCATCACCGCCGACGACCTCAAACGTGAAGCCCTGACCTTTGTCTATCGGCTGCTGTTCTGCTTTTACGCCGAAGCTCGTGGCGGCGAAACCAACCTGCTGCCCATCGACGACGACGCCTATCGACTGGGCTACAGCCTGGAATCACTGCGAGACCTGGAACAAACTCCGCTGACACCTCAGGCAGAAGCCGGAACCTATTTCCATCAGCATCTGAAGCAACTGTTCCGTCTGATTCACGACGGGTTTCGACCGTTCGTTCCGGTGGAAGGCAGCGAGACTCATGCAGCGGGCGTTGGTAAAGGTCCTGATTCACAAACGCCTTCAGGTATACCGGGGGCCCAGCCCTTTAAAGGTGAGTTTTTAGGTGTTTCTTCTGGCGAGTAGCTTTGCCGTGGCGACGTGTTGTCCGTTGCCGGAGTACTTGCGTTGGGGTTGCTGGCGTTGGGGTCCGCGTTTGCTTTTCTGGAATTTCGCCAGCGACACTTTGCCA
>JBDNFN010000123.1:0-8452 GCA_041689795.1 Fuerstiella sp.
CCCGCCGTACTGTTGCTTCCAACGCATCCATGTCGATTCCGCCACACCAAGCTTCTGGTAAACCTCCGCGGATGACTTGCCGGCGGCAAGCATTGACTCACCTTCGGCTAAAGCCTTCACAACTTGCTCTGGGCTGCGACGTTTTCGCTTCGAATTACTCATCAAAATCTCCGCGCCCAGTATTGGGCTCTGAAGACTCTCATTCTAACGGGTACCGAATTCGGGGAGCACGCCAGCCTGAATAAATCGCAACTTTCGGACCAACAAGCAACCAACCTTAGCGTCAGTTTGCAGTGTTGCCTTTCTGCGAAAGGCAAGCTGTTCTACAAATCAGGCATCACAGACTCAGGGCAACATCGGCAGTAAGCGGTCCGAAAACGACGAGCGATCTTACGCCAAATTTGGCCCGGAACATTTGTTCACGAAAGCGTAGCGACGGCTTGCCGGGCCGTCACTGTTTGCTTGCCGTTATTCTTCGAGATCCAAATTCCAGTATGCGTCACTGACAAACTTCGACCAGCTTTCCAGTCGAACTCCAAAGCGAGCATAGGAAGGATCCCATAGCGGTCGCACGGGTTTTCGCTTGAGTGGCATTCCCGCTCGATCGGGTGTGCGGTTTGCCTTACGATGATTGCATTCGACGCAGGCCAGAACGCAGTTTGCCCAGGTAGAAGTTCCGCCCTGAGCACGCGGCAATACGTGATCAATCGTCAGTTCTTCACTGCCAGGCCGACACCCGCAATACTGGCACATAAACTGGTCTCGCTTAAAGACATTTCGTCGACTGAAGGCCACCACATTGGCTGGCATTCGGTCGTAATGAGTCAGCGCGATGACTTCGGGAACTCGCAGTTTTAACCACTGAGTCTGAATGCAGACTTCGTCGTCAGCGGGTGGATTCTGCGACCAGTCCTTCCAGCTATATTGCTGAAAGTCAGTCGGGTCCACGATGCGAGCGGATTCGCTCCACACCTTGACCAGCGAACGCGATACGGTAGCCACTCCAACTGGCTGCCAGTTTCGATTAAGAACCAATGTTGGTCTCTGAAGAACTGAAGTAACCACTAATCCTGACCCTTCCTGTCTGGAACCGCCCCTTGGGTTAAAGCCGAATACAGCTCACCAATGCCGGAACGTCCGCCCAAACGTTTGTTTTATTGAAGGCCGTTTGAGGGGAATTGAACCCCCGCTTTTGACTCCATAAGCCGACGTGCAGCGCCACTACACTACAAACTGCATGAATGACTTGCCACCCTGAGTGTTAACGACCAGTTAAGCGTTTTCGCGGAATCTGGCAAAACGCATCCTGAGCAACCCGAATCGTTCGAAACCGTTTCGCGTTGCCGTTCCAAACCCAATTCACAGCGGCTCTAAAGCACAATCTGCGACGTAAAACCGAGCCTTGCCAGTGTGCCGATTAGACACAGCGGACTTAGCTCTGGTTCGGCCATCACGCAGCGCACCCGGCATCGATGGCGGATAAACACGAACATTCGGACACGCACATTCTTACCGAAACCAGAAAAATTAATCCATGGTCTGGACCGCCGCGATCACCGTCCGTAAACACAGATACTGGCTGTGACGGATGTTCTGCTGAGCGTCTGAGACGCACCTTATTCATTCGTCACGCAGCGCGTCGATGGGATCGAGCGACGCTGATTTTCTGGCGGGAAAATAGTCAAATATCAAACCCACTGCGGCTGAAAAGAGAAACGCGATGATCACAAGTTGCAGGTTAAATACAATCGGAACCTGCAGTAGATTGGCGAACGGCAGCGACTAGAAAATCGCGACAACCACGCCAACAGATCCGCCGAGCGATGACAGCACGGTCGCTTCCACTAAAAACTGCATCAGTACTTCACGTGCCAATGCACCGATAGCTAACCGAATTCCGATTTCCCGGGTGCGTTCAGTCACCGATACCAACATGATGTTCATAATGCCGATCCCCCCGACCAGCAAACTGACGGCCGCCACTGCCCCAAACTGCATCGGAAGAACACGCGTGGTGCCGGTCAGCATCGCCACAATTTCTTTCATGTCTCGTACAGAAAAGTCGTCTTCCTCGTGCGGACCGATGTGACGACGTTCCCGCAGCAAACGCTGAGTATCCCTCTGTACTTTCTGCGTGGAAGAATCACTTAACGCCGAAACCTGAATCTGACTAATGTCCTGATTTTCCGTCAGACGTCGCCAGCAGGTTCGCAGTGGGATCAGAACGAGGTCATCCTGGCGGTACCATCATCGTCTGGCCTTTCGATCCCAAAACCCCAATCACTCGACAGGACACTTTGCCAAGTCGGATAGATTCGCCGATCGCTTGGCGGCCGCCGAACAACTTTGACTTGACCGTCGAACCAAGTTTACACACTGCTCGACCCGATCGAAGTTCGCTGTCTGCAAATTTGCGACCTTGCACAACCTGCCATTCTCGCACCCTAAGAAACTGGTTGTCTGTTCCATTGACCGCTGTCGCCCAGTTTTTGTTGCCGTAGATTGCGGTCAGATAACTTACCACCAGAGGCGTTACGGCTCGTAACCCCGCGATTTCTGTTTTTATCGCGTTGACATGTTCTATGTTAAATGTTTCGGCACCTCCTGAAACGCCACCGGGACCACGGTACTGACCCGGCGTGATGATCAGCATGTTGCTTCCGAGGCGTGTAATCTGTTGCGACACGCTGGCCGTTGCGTCGCCGCCAATAGTTACCATTATGATGAACGCGGCGACTCCGAGCATGGTTAAAGACGAACGCCTTACGTTTCGCCGGATTTCCCGCATCGCCAGAATGAATGCGTTGTGAAGCATCAGGCCGTTGCTCCCGGACAGGCGTGATTGTGAACCATACCATCCAGAAAATGAATGGTTCGGTCAGCGAAGCTTGCCATTTCGGCCTGATGTGTAACCATCAGAATTGTGATTCTCTGTTCTCGATGAAACTGCATTCGCAATTCCATAATCTCTTAACTTGTTGCCGTATCAAGGTTTCCTGTGGGCTCGTCTGCCAGCAGTACAGCAGGTTCCGTGACAATGGCGTGAGCCATCGCGACTCGCTGTTGTTGTCCGCCGAAAAGTTTATCTGGCGTATGATGTTCCCAGCCTTTGAGGCCCACTGACGTTAGTGCTGTCATAGCACGACTGCGGCGTTCTGAGGTCGATATTCCGCGGTAGACAAGTGGCAGTTCGACATTTTCGACTGCCGATGTTCGATTGTATCCCTGAAATATGAAACCCAGAAAATGACGTCGCAGTCGAGCTCGCTGGTTGCGATTCAACTGACCGACGTCGATACCCTGGAACCAATACTTTCCAGCTGTAGGCGTGTCCTGGCAGCCGAGTATATTCATGCAGGTCGATTTTCCTGATCCGCTGGAACCCATCACGGCGGCGAATTCACCCGCTGCAATTTCCAAATCAATTCCACGCAACGCATGCCTGTCTCGATCCCAAGACTTTTGTAACGCCCTGCAACCGGATTTGTCACCGAACTTGCAACTGTTCAGACGACTCTGCGCTAAGGAGACTAACGGTGCTCATGGCGATGACTTAATGATATCGGTGATGACCCTCATGCTTGGTTTTATGTCCGCGCCACCTCACATCGTGCCATCCGAGGCTCCAATTGTTATGGGTACGGCAACCGTGTGAGTTTCTTCCAGCACCCAAACAAGCTGACCAACTTCAGCCGGAGGTCGTTTTTGCGGAATAGGCGGGCTGTGGAAGCAGTCGGCTCACAAGCCCTCTTGTATCTCGATTGGCGAACTCTTTGGGGGGCGGAGTGAATCGCAGAGCCGCATTAGGTCCCAGTAGTGCGTTGTGGATTTGTTTGCAGTGATTTCTGCCGTCTCTGTCATGCCCGGCCGCAGCAAACCATCGGTATTATTCACGTCCAGTATCGTCCAGTACGTCACGACGCCCTGCACCATTTGCGCCGCGAAGCGAACTTGTTTGTCGGTCGCCGTGAACGTAATCTCCGGATACGCATCGACGGAAACATCTGCCATGTGGCTTTCCTGAACGTGACCAACGTCAGCTTCATCAACATCCACATGCATTTCCATCTGCGTCAGATCTTCAGCCAGTTTGAACAAAACCGGCGTCTGCAGAGTGGCGGCAACTGTTTGGCTCTGGTCGTCATTGCGTTCCAGAATTATTCCACTGATCGGGGCCGTGATCACGGCTTTATTCAGCATCAACACGTCGGTAGCCATGGCAGCTTCGGCCACGCTAGCCTGAGCCTTCGCGTTTTCAAGCTTTGCAGCGGCACCGGCCAGCGCCGCCTGTGCAGCGTCGTAATCGTCCTTCGATACCGCTTCTTTTGCCTGCGGTTTCACTGCGATTATAGTGGAGACGAGCTTCCAGCAGCGTTGCATCGGCTTCCGCTACCGCCGCCTCCCCTGCTACAACTAAGGCTTTCTTTTGAGCGACCGTCGCTTCAAGTTGATCCGTATCAATCGGCGCCAGAATCTGACCGGCCCCAACTCGATCGTTGAAGTCCGCGTGTAGTTCTCGGATTGTTCCGGATAGCTCGCTGCCAATTTCTATCACGTTCGTAAGTTCCAGCGTTCCCGTGGCAGTGACGGTCACCTGCAGATTGCCCGTCGGCAGTTCTTCGACTAAATATTGTTCGGAGTAAGAATTATCGTCGGCATGACGCATCACAAAAAAGGCGGCTGTTGAAGACAGAGCCACAACCAACACAATCCATCGAAACAAACGCTTTCCAAACGTGGGACGTTGGTTGAGTCCCAGCAGTTCCGCCATGTGCGCGTCGTCTGTTGCTGTTGCACTTTTATCCATTGAAGCCATGTCTGAGTTCGCAGCAACCAGCGGTCCCGATGTTTTTCTCTTCGCGTCATTGTAGGTTGCGGGATTCGTCATCTTCGATCATTTGCGGATGCTGAATTAAGGCGAGGATTGAGGCTTAGTCTGACGGATGCACACCTTATGCCAGTGCCAAATTAGACGATGAGAACTTCACGACGACGCGATCCAACCTGTAATCGCTGAAGATTATGTTCGCACAGCATGCGGACTTTCACATGTCTGACGAACAGGCACACCCCGATGATTTCCGTTAAAAGCTGTGGTCGCCGGGCAAGCTCAGCAACAGCGGCGGGCTGATTGACGGGTTCAGTATAGGTTCCTTCCTGAACCTATTTTCCGCGATCGATCACACAGATCCGGGCGGCTTGAATAATGGTGTTTGATCGATGAGACACCGCGATGCGAGTTGCCTTGAAATTTCCCCGGCTTGCGGCGTTCTTCGCCTGGCTAACGTTACCCAGCGCGCTGGTGGCTTCGTCAACAGAATGATATTCGGCTTCGATAGGATCGCTCAGGTGATCAATGACGGTTGACGCTGTCCTCCCGAAAGTGTGCCTTCGCCTGCGTCTTCAGAAAGTACGGTGTACATGCCCATTGGCATATTCCTGAATATCTTCGCCGACGCCCGTCATTTTTTTAGCTTCGCACGCTTTTCCCGGATTGTATTGCCGCGATAAACGAAGCCGCTTCAGCAACTGAGTCGCCGTCTCGGAGCGGTGTGCGTGTATTGACGACGCGACGGAGCTAGACTTCTTAGGCGGCTTTTTTGCCTGTCTGCCAGTGTTGCGACGTTGTGTATGTAATCCAGCAGAAGCCTGGCCGTTTGAAATAATGTTCTATCCGGCCGACGCACTATCATCAGCGAACAGAATCTAATCAAAATGTTAAAGACGCGAATTACCTGGACGTCAACGCTGATCATCGTCTGGTTACTTGCCGTTGTTGCAAATGCTGAAGACAAAACCACCCTGCGTGTCTTCATCTTTGCCGGTCAGTCGAACATGGTGGGATCCGATTCCAAAGTGCAGGACATAAAACGCTTTCCCCCGTTTGTGGGTTTGGAAAAGGTTCAGCCCGATGTCCGATTTTCCTACAGCATTGGCCGTGAAGATAAGTTCAATTCGGAGGGGTGGGTGGACCTACAACCGGTTAATAGTACAGTCGGACCGGAACTGAGCTTTGCTCGCGAAGTGACGCGTCATATTGACGCTCCGATCGCGATAATTAAATGTGCGGCTGGCGGAACACATTTGGGTGGTGACTGGAATCCTGACGATCCGCAGGGCTTTCGAATTTACCCGTTAACGCTTGATTTGATTAAGGCATCGCTCGCTGAACTCGACCGGCAAAAGATTGCCTACCGCATCGAAGGGTTCATGTGGCATCAGGGCGAAAACGACATATTCAATGAAGAGTACATGGCAAGCTATGGAAATAATCTAGCCAACTTTCTGGCGAGTTGGCGGCGCGATCTGAAGACACCGGAATTGAAGTTCTACATTGGAGAACTGTGCACAAAAACAATCTGGGGCATGGACCTGCGGCCTCGTATGTACGCGGTCAGCACTGGGCAAAAGGCTGTGACTGCAGCAGACCGTTTTGCTGAATACATTCCAACGTCGCATGTCGGCGTCGAAATTGGTGGCGGCGCTGGATTGCACTATCACTATGGAACTCTCGGGCAACTGCAACACGGCCTTAACGGGTGTGGTCTCGGTGTGGCGTGTGTTTAGGCGACGTTTTGCTTTGTTTTGGACAGCATTGGCTCGTAAGTTCTTAATTCTAGGTTCTGGTGGCCGGCCAAGTAGGCGTCGAAGGTTGATGTCCACACTCCGCTGAGCAGGATCGTTCGCAGGGTCAGAATCCGTCGCGCTCCGGTGTAGCTCCAGCGCATTCCTGAGAGTTTCAGTCGTTGCGTGTAAATCGTTTTGCAGGCCGCTTCGGTGACGCCACTGCAGATTGGCAGATGATCACGTTGATAGTCGTAGTACTTCAAGTGAGGCGTTCGCCGCTGAAGATAACGATAGGCTTTCCCGAAATTATCTTTTCGCGTTTTGCCGAGCTTGCGACGGTGGTACAGGCTTGCCGCCGAGTGCAGCACGCGGCTGGCTCCGCTGGAACGTTTCAGATTTTTCAGCATTCGCCGCGTCCATGCGTTGGCTTGTTGCTCTTGGCCTTTGACGAATAAGGCGTCGGCCAGCGCCCAGATGCGTTCGGACACATGATAGAAGTCGGCAATTCGAAACCACTGCATTCGCTTTCCGGTGACAGGATGTTTCATCTTCTTCAGCACCTTGCGATAGTACTCGACTTCGTTACTGCCCGAGTCCGTCACATAGCAAAGTCGTGGCAGCAGTCCGGTGAACCGTGTGAATAGCTCGACCAGCAGATCCGTCAGCATGCGGTCCATTGTCGCCTGGCCGGGTTCCGGCGGGTAAGCCAGGTAGACCGTGCCGATTCGCTTCCCCTCGCGATCGTAAACGCTCACGATCGTAAACGCTCACGGTCGTAAACGCTCACGGTCGTAAACGCTCACGGTCGCCGCCGTCGCCACTTCGAAGAAGCTGTATTGATACTGACGAAGTGTGATTCCGTCTCGGCCAACTGCGAGCACCGGTTTGCGAGAGCCCGAGCTTTCTGCGGCCTGCTGCAACATTTCGAGCAGCCTGTCGACTTGTGCCTCCTGCCGCAACGGTTCGACCGCTTCGGCCAGCGAAGCCGTGCAAGCTCGCAGTCGTTTCACCCCCATGCTGACGCCGCATTGTTCTTTGATGACGGCCAGTGTTGCCTGCTGACTCATCCCGGCTGAGGCCATTGACCGACCGACAAGGTCCAGCAGAGCGGGCGAAAGGTTTTCTGTCAGTCCCAGCAGCAATTCAATCGGAAAGATCGTTTCTTCGCCTCGTTGCCAACTGCGGTAGCCTCGTCGCCACAAAACGATGCTGCCGAACCGAGTTCCGATGTTCACATTTCTCGTACGATCACCGCGCCGTCGATAACCTCCGCTTTGGAAATACACATCTCGGGAAAGCCATGAAGGATCTTCCGGTTCGAGCGACTGAACGACCGCCTGAAGCAGAAGACGACCAAACTCACGTACGAGACTCAGCAGCATGAGTTCGAACTCAAAGAAGCTCGTCGGGTTGATCGGAGCCCCGATAAACCCCGCGATCGCGACGACGAGCCTCGGGCGAATCGCGACAATCGCTTGATCGACGATCCCCTCGGCAATGTTCTCAATTTGCTGTTCACTTGCGTGCTGATATCCCCAGCCGTTAACTGGATCCATCGAAGGCGTCCTTGCGTTGCTTGTTTTGTTAGCAACGGCAATGTGACGCGGGACGCCTTCTTATGGAAATACCACTTTCCATCTTCTACACATTCGGCAGTTTTTACCCCCAACAATTCCCGAATAATTGCGACTCACCGGGACTACACCCCAAATAACCTTAACCCGCGCCCACTAAATCTACGGAACTTCAGGACCGACTGAGGACGATTCTGTCTGCATGCTGCGAGGCACAGACATCCAACGCATCCTCGCTGAGGAATTCGGACACCAGCGGTCCTTATCCAGTGTGTACTGGTTGTTGCATCGTTTAGGGTATCGTTGTTTGC
>JBDNFN010000124.1:0-5909 GCA_041689795.1 Fuerstiella sp.
GAGTAACATCCATGTCCCCCTCGTCAAAAATTTGCACTGGTCAGGATCACGATCTCGATCAGCCCGCTATCTTCTCTCACCTCCGCCAATGCTCATACACCAGTTCCTAAATAACATTTTCACACCTTCAAAGGGCTGGCCTGCGGGGTAAACTCTCCGTCGATCATTTTCGAACCCTTGGTGTCCATCACGCGCGAATACGCCGCACCGGATTTCAGCACATCCAGCACGACGTTCGGTTTCAGATCAAATGTCTTTGCGAAATGCAGCCCCTCGGCCAATGCGGCTCGATTCAGTCCCAGCACCAGATTGGCCACAAGCTTCATTTCCTGGCCACTGCCGACCGGGCCGAGATGATGGATCGTGTCGGAAACGGCCTCCAGCACCGTGCGGCTTTTGCACAGCGCGTTGGATGATCCGCCAACCATCAATACCGCTTCACCGCGACGAGTCATCTCACTGGAACCGAGTACCGATGCATCCACCAAAGCGACATCCCGTTCGGCAAGTCGTGCTGCCAGCATGCGAGTACGTTCCGGATGACCAGTGGTCGTATCAATCAGAACGGTCCCCGGTTTCAAATCAGGAGTGATTTGGACTAGAACCCGTTCCACGACATCCGAGTTTGGCAGACACAGCATGATCGTCTGCGATGCCATTGGCAGGTCACGAATTCGCAGCGATGATTGTCCTCCCATCGCTGCGAAGGCATGCAGGGCTTTCTCCGACACGTCATACCCCACGACATGGTAGCTAGCTAGTAGCAGGCGTTCGGCGAGTGCTGTGCCCAACAGCCCGATCCCAATCAAAGCCACAGTGTTTTCCATTCGCAGTTCGTCCGACATTCACGACTCCAGTTTGCCGCTGGCGGATGCCGATTCGCTACCGTCCGGCGGCGCGTCTGAGGCATCCATTGCTTCCAGCGATTCAGATAATTTTGGCACAAGCAGGATGACAATCATTCCAGCCAAATAAATCCAGCTCATCAGTGAGCCGATCTTCGCATAGTCGTTCTTCAGAGACGCCACAAAACCGGAAATCGTGAGAATCACGACAGCCGAGATAATTCGCCCGGAATTAAATGAGACGCCGCTTCCTGTCGCTCGCACGCGAGTGGGAAACATCTCCGGCAGAAACAACGGCAACCAGCCAAAGTACACCGTCGCCACAAGTCCCAGCAGGAAAACGGGCCCCATGAACTTCCAGTCTGGTGACGGCTCAAGCCGTAGAAAGATCAGCTGCGCCAAAATCAGTGAACCAAGGCTCACCGCAAAGTACGTTGTTCGACGTCCGAACAATGTTGCCAGCCAGCCACCGCACAAACTTCCGATGGCAGCACCGATGGCCCAGGTCGTCTGAGTATCCGCCTTCAGAGATTCCTGACCGATCTGAGCACCAACCTGACCGGCCCAAGGCAGAATCCACTTTTGCGAACCCCATGCGCCCAGCAGCGGGATCGTCCCCAGTGCAATCCCAGCCAGCGTGTATTTCAACAACGGAGGCCGCAGTACCTCAACCAGCGGTGTGGATTTCTTTGTGGTGGATTGCTGACGCGCCAGCCAACGCGGCGATTCGGGAACACACAACAGAACCCAGACACCCAGCAGCAGCGGAATCGTCCCCAGCAACATCATCCAGCGCCAGGAATCCGGAGTCAATTCGTACTGCGGCGCCATAACGCCGATTTGTTTCACGACGATGCCCAGCAGTGCGATGCCCACGTTGGCGGACGTTCCGATCAGTCCGGCCAGTGTTGGTCGCGATACGTCCCGCCAGGCTTCTGACACCAAAGCGACTCCGGCTGGCCACATACCGCCAATTCCCATGCAGGCGACAAATCGCATCACGCACATTTGCAGCGGCGTGGTCACGAAATAGCTGAGTCCCGTAAACACCGCGTACCACACAATGCTGAGCGACATCGCTTTAACGCGTCCGGCGTAATCCCCGAACCAGCCGAAGACCCAGCCGCCGAGAGCTGCTCCAAACAAAAACGCCGCGATGTAGCGGGCGAACCATTCCCCGACGATTGCGTTCAACCGGTTCGCGGCTTCTTCTTCCTCGACCGAACCGTCCTCTTTCGACTCCAGAGTACGCCGCGCTGACGTTACCCAGCCTGAATGGTTCGAATCTTCCTGCAGCATACCGATTGTCACGGATCGAGCTGACAGCGGCAGAAGCGACATTTCCCAGCCAGCAAACATCCAGCCCAGAAACGCGGCTGTCAGTACGAGCCACCGTCCCTTCCGGTCCATCACAAAAGCATTATGTTCGCCGTCTGCCATTTTTCTACCCGACCTCGTTTTTCGCAAAGGATATACGTACCTCGTGAAAGACTATGCAAAACTCGCGCAGGATGGCAGCGATTAAGACAGGGTACTGCGGTCCGTGAGAGTATCCACGGTTGGGACGTGACAATCGGTAGCACATTCTGGCGTAAGCTGTTTGTTCGTCGAAGCCTTCGAAAACGCGTGTTATGATTACTACAACATCAACCGATCGCCTGCTAGTGAAGGGGTTTGAACAGTTTCCCATCGCTGTGTGGCACCCCTTGTTCGAAGGCGTGCCACGCAGCGATTATCAGTGACGAGCTCACAGCCCGAAGGGGCGATTTCATAAGGTCGCCGGTCGCAGATGCTTGCTGACCTAATTTTTTGTAGCATTCATCAACGGCGTCTTCGTCGGAAACGTTTCCTGAAGTGAGTGCAAAGACCAACGACAAGCGAGGAATTGCAAATGCCAGAGCCAACACGTCGAAAGTTCATTCACTCCGGCGCAGCAATTGGATTGTCGGCGGTTGTCTATTCTCGTGTCGCTCGTGCCGCCGCGAATGGTGCCCAACCGGTTATCGGGTTCGTCGGTTGCGGTGGGCGGTCCAGAGGTTTACTGACCGGATTCCGTGACGATGCCATCGTCGCATGGGCCTGTGATCCGGATAAAAAACGTGCGACAGATTTTCAGCAGGTATCTGGTGCAAAACAGGTGACAGGCGATCTGCGGCGTGTGTTGGATGATCAATCGGTGGACGCCATCGTGGTGGCGACGCCCGACCATTGGCACGCTCCTGCAGCCATCATGGCGTGCGAAGCAGGGAAGCACGTCTATGTTGAAAAACCATGTAGCCACAACTTTCGCGAAGGTCAGTTGCTGGTGCAGGCCGCTCGGAAAAATGGCGTGGTTGTGCAACACGGAACGCAGAGTCGCAATGATTCGTTGATTGCCGGGGCAATTCAGATGCTTCGCGAAGGCATAATCGGTGATGTGTTGATCTCCAAAGGATGGAATATCCAGCGACGCAGAAATATTGGGCACGCGGACGCGACATCGCCGCCGACTGACGTGGACTACGACACATGGGTTGGGCCTGCCGAATTTCTGCCGTATCAATCCAATCGCTTTCACTACGACTGGCATTGGTGGCACAACTTCGGAACCGGCGACATTGGGAATGATGGCACGCACGAGATGGATATAGCTCGCTGGGGACTCGGAGTCGAAGGATTGCCGACGACCGCATCGGCGATTGGTGGAAAGTTTTACTTTGACGACGACCAGCAATTCCCCGACACGGCCACCTGTGCATTTCAATGGCCTGGCGACGGCAAGGTTGGCCAGCAAAAGCAGCTGATCTTCGAAATGCGGATCTGGTCGAGAAATCATCCTCACAATTGCGACACTGGCGTCGAGTTTTACGGCACGAAAGGAATGATGTTTGTCAGCAAACGCGGCAAGCTGAGTGTCTGGGACGACTCGAATAAACTCATTCCGAATCCTGCACCGAAACAGAAACCAAAACTTGCCAAAAATCATCAGGTCGATTTCCTGGAAGCGATCACCTCCGGTCAAACGCCGGCCGCTGAGATCGCGATCGGGCATGATTCGTGCAGCTTGGTTCATTTGGCCAATATCTGTTTACGCACAGGGCGGTCGCTAAAGATCGATCCGCAGCAACAAACGATCCATGACGATTCGGAAGCCACCAGTATGTTGGGCCGCAAGTATCGAGCGAGCGGACATTGGTCCGTACCGAGTGTTTAACCGGAGAGCACGAGATGAGACAACAATTATTCGCACTGTTCCTGTCAACGTTTGTGGCTGTTACTGCAACGGCACAACCGCCGCGGCTGAGCTTCACACAAACCGAGGGCCAGCTTGCAATCAATATCGACAACCAGTCGATCGCCTCGTACGTCTACGACGACGAAGTGATTCTTCGACCCTACTTTGCTCACGTCAAAGCTCCGGGCGGACTTCAGGTGACTCGGAATCATCCGCCAAAACAGGGCGACCGTGACGATCACGCCACAATGCACCCGGGGATCTGGCTGGCATTCCGTGATCTATGCGGTGACGATTTTTGGCGTAACAAAGCGCAGGTGAAACACGTCAGGTTTCTCCAGATCCCGGTGGCGGAACGCAATGTCGGTTCGTTCATCCAGCAAAAACGATATCTGCGACCTGATGGTTCGGTCGTCTGCGATGAACAGTTTCGCGTTGCCATTCGCGTCGACGATGACGGCTACTTGTTTCTGTTGGAATCGATCTTCAGTTCAGAAAACGAATTCTACTTCGGTGACCAGGAAGAAATGGGGCTGGGCGTTCGCGTCGCAACAACGATCAGTGAAATCGGAGGCGGTCAGCTGACAGACTCCACCGGCCGCCAGGGCGCAAAAAACATCTGGAGCAACGCGGCTGAGTGGTGTGACTATAGTGGTCAGATTGGCGGCCACCCAGTGGGCATCACGATCATGTGTCATCCGGACAACTTCCGCGAAAGCTGGCTTCACGCTCGTGACTATGGTCTGGTCGCCGCGAATCCCTTCGGCCGCGCCGCGATGAACAAGGGCCAGCCGAGCAAGGTCATAGTAAGCCCGGGTGAAACACTCAGCCTCCGCTACGCCGTCTGGATTCACAAAGAAATCAACACGGCAGCAATCAACAAGGTGTTCAACGAATACACTCAACCTGCACAATAAGCCCGCGAAAGTACTTTCGGAACATGTGTGAGACAGATGAAGTGTCACAACGAATGAGTGGCACAAATTCTGCGGTAGACCGAACCAATCGCAGCGCTGTTTCGGCAAGGTAATTGTGGCGAAACTGTCGTTGAACTGATCGCCGGAGCGTCTTGGCTCCGCTGCTTGATCCGGCCTACGTCACTTTGGTAACTTTCCAACATGTATCCAGTGCGTTAAGTTTAGGCTAGTGTCTGACCGTAAAGCTCTCTGAGACGATGACCGTGGTCGATTGCGGGCGATTTTTGTAGCGAAGGATTGAGGTTGATTGGGTTGAGTGCCACGAAACGTGTGTCGCGCCAGCCGATTGGCCATCGAAATACGTTTTTTAACCAGGTCAGCGCGGACCGGTAGCCGAAGGTCGTCGTTGATGTGTGCGTTGTGGTTGAAAGTCACGCCGACTTGCGAAGCTCGTCGATTCCTCCCAGACACCGACGGTCAGCAGACACCGACGGTCAGCAGACACCGACGGTCAGCAGTCACCGACGGTCAGCAGACACCGCAGAGCACCATGGTTCTCACACAGATCCGGCAGCTTGTCAAAATTCAGGTTACAGCCCAGCCGAACAATCGCCATGACAAGAATCTGCCAGTAATCGAATCCTTCACGGCCCGTGTCATCGCGAGTTGCCCTGTTGACATCATCGGCCACAAGCTGACACAGCCGATCTCGCAGATTCGTGTGTCTGAAGACGTGTTTTAACGCTTCCAGAATGGGTATAATTTCGTCTCGGCAGTTCAGATTCAGTCTGAACTGTTCGATCGGCTGACAACCCAGTCGCCCCTGCGTCTCATACGCTTTTCGCATCGATTCATTCTCTGAATGATTTTTGCGTGAATTGGTCTTCGTCAACAAATTCAACGCGTGAACCACGAAAGTGGTTCAATCTTCGA
>JBDNFN010000125.1:0-40616 GCA_041689795.1 Fuerstiella sp.
TCGTTGGTGATGCCATAACTGGCCAGGCCGTTTTCGCTCCCACCCGAGCCACGTTCTCGAACCCCGACACCCGGCGACTCAATCGGTGAAAGCCGACAACGCCCCCTCGCGCGCCGTTCACCACTGCAGCGATTATTTACCGTCGTGATCAGCCAAGTCCGCAACTGGACGTAGTTTAGAATCGCTAGCCGATCATACGTGGTGTGGAGTTATGGCTGTCACTTCGGGCCGCCGAATACTGAACAGATGCGCCCACAGTAAACATCGATTCCTGAAGAACTTCTTCTATGGTCCGGTCGGATCGCCAGAAACTCATCCAGTGGCGAATCGTCGCCGAAGGAACACGGTGGCCATTGCGAGTCGAACTGGGCAGTTTTGGGCCCACAGATCAAATATTTAGTCCTTCACAAATTGTCTGTACTTCAGCAGAACTCGCAGTTCGGTCCACCAAGGAGAATCGGGTTCCGCCAACTGCAGGACGTAACCATCCTCGACTGCGAAAACGGCGTACTGCTTCGTTTCCGGATTCAACCCGTTACCGCGGTGCACGGCAATCGGAGAAACATTCTTCATCACTGCTCCGTGAAATCTTGCGAGATTCCAATCTCGGGCCTCGGTTAACAGTTCGCTACTGTAATCGTATTTCGCGGCGTCGTCCCCAACCTGCGTGTAGAAAATTCATCTGTTTCCAGCACTATTCCGCCGCCAACTGCCAATCGGCGTGCCATATGACTGTGTACCACAGCCTGGTAGGCCGCACATCAAATAGACGTGTTTCGCTTGTTCTGTCATACACAAAATTTAACCCGTGCCGTTTGGGCCATGCAAATCAGAACGAACCATAAAATGCAGTCCCTGACGAACGACGCAATCAATCGACGTTGTCGAATCCCGATCCAGACAGCAGCTTCGTCGACAAGGGACAATCAGGAAACAGTTTGAAATATTGGGCCGTTGGGTATTTCGATCTGCTGCAATTAACAGCTGCGTAGCCACCTCTTAGTTTAGAAACGAATATGGCAGCCGGGGTAAGCCTTACCTCCCCCGTGCTCTTTGCTGGCGATAGTATTTCAATCCGGGAACGAAAAATGCCAAACCAGAAACAATGCCGAATAGCGAAATGCTGTAGTTCATCGGAGCCGCACGACTCATCGCAGCCATCACCACAGACGATCCGAACAGCGCCACTGACTGAACATAAAACTGGCCAGACAACATCCCGGCCTTCGCCAGAAACACAATTCCGGCAATACATCCCAAGACGGGCGAAAACTCAAGCACGGGTTCACGCAGGACATACTCTACCCAGAACAGCATAGAGGACGCGACCATGCTGCCGCCCCAGATGTGTGCGATCTGTCGCTCGACAGATGTGATTGGTCCCGATCGACTGCGCAAATTCCAGAAGATGGCGGCCCAAAGCCCAAGTCCAACAACCCACAGCCCAACGTATGGCAAACGCGACGTGACGCCGGAAAACTGAAATGCGTTTGTTGTAAGACACAGAATCAGCAATACCAGGCTATGCCACATCCACAACAAACCCCAGTTCTGCAGAATCGCGGCGTGATGCGATTCGCGAAACAATCGAGTGATCACGTTCATGATCGAAGATTTCCGAGCACTCACGGGTTCATGATTCAGCCACGCTCGAAGATCTGCCGCCAAGGCATCCGTTGAAGAATAACGCAGATCCCGCGGTTTCTGCAGGCACTTCATCACGACCATTTCCAGATCCGCATCGATTCTGGAATTCAAAACACGAATCGCAGGGGGATCCTGTTCCAAAACCATCAGCAACGTGTCCAGTGGACTGGACGACTGAAACGGTGGACGTCCTGTCAGCATCGCATACAACACTGCACCAAGGCTATACACGTCGGTTGTCACATCAATTGAATCGGTTTGCCCGGCAGCCTGTTCGGGCGACATCCACGAAGGCGTTCCCAGAATTGTACCGCTTAATGTAAGGTTTGCTTCATCGTTGGTTTGGCCGTGCGACATCGGATCGTTTGGCACGGGAACACGCTTTGCCAGCCCGAAGTCTGTGACAAATGGTTCACCATCGGGTGTAATCAACACGTTGGATGGCTTCAGATCGCGATGCAGGACGCCTGCTCGATGAGCCGTACCAATAGCCTCTACAACGGGTATCAATAGTTTCACAGCAAGCTCAGCATTTAAGGGGCCATCTGCCAGTCGCTGCGACAGTGTCATCCCCTCGACAAACTGCATACTGAACCATGGCTGACCGTTATGTTCGCCAACTTCATAGACAGGAACAATATTGGGATGATTCAGGCGGGCTGCGGCCAACGCTTCCGCCCGCAATCGGGCCAGATCCTGTGACGCAGCAAATGCCGCGTTGGGAATCATCTTCAACGCGACAATTCGATCAAGGCTTCGCTGGTAGGCGCGATACACGACACCCATTCCGCCACGCCCCACTTCCTCCAGCAGGTCGTATTCGCCTATGCTGCTGCCGACCGCTGAACCGGTGGCTGACAGTTCCGGATGTCGACTGGTGCCATCTATGATTCGGCTGACTTCGTCCGACTGAAACAACGCCACACCACTGGCGATCATCGCGGTGGCGTAGAGCTCTCTGATTTCCTGCTCAAGATCCGGGTTTTCCCCGACCGCTTTATCCAGAATTTCGGCCGATGATCCGCTGCGGGAATTACTAATCATCGCGTCCAGAACGAGAGCCAATCGTTCGTCGCGTTCATCATCTGAATTTGTTATCGCAGATTTCATCACAAGGCATCGTACCACATTTTTCGAGTTGGCCACGGGTCTGTTCGAGAATCTCAATCAACCTCAACATTTTAGTCTCAAGATTGGCCGTTGGGATTCGTTTTCTTTTCCGGGTTGGATTTAACGAACGGATCAGCAATGAATTCGGAAGTGGGATTCCGACCAGACATGCCTGCTGCGGCGGGATTCGCGGAACGGTAAACGTCGCGTTTCGATCGATCGGTTCCTGGGACATTCCGGACTTTCTCACAGACACTTTCTCACAGACAATTTCGCACACATGCAGTCGCTGTTATAGAGACACTGCAGGCGTCTTCCGAAGCGAGACAAAGCACGCGTGCTGTGTCCTCTGTAGCTCAATCGCTGGTACTCAACATGTCTGAGAAGTGAACGGAGGCCATATGAATTATTGGCCCCGCTGACGTACTATTGGGCAGCCAAATCCGTATTGGAAACGCATTCGCGTCTCAATTCATCTGACCTTTGATTGTTCGCTGCGTTTCGTCCCAGCCATCTTCCAGCACTTTGACGTATTGTTCGGGCGTCAGCAACGTGTGCTGAGTTCGAAACGTGTAGAGCCAGCCGGATCCGTAATTGTCGGCGTTAATACCTGCGGGATCGTTTAGCAACGCCGCGTTGAATTCCACAATCTCACCGGCGCAGGGCGTGAACATCGTTGAAACTGCTTTTGAGCTTTCCACTTCCCCGATGTCCTGGCGATCGCGAACCTCGGTGTTCGGGTCAACGCTCCATTCCAGAAAGTAAACATCCTGCAGCAGCCGAACCGAGTACGAAGTAAGTCCAACTCGATACAGTTTGTCACCAAGATCCTGCAGAAACATATGTCGAGCGCAATACAAACGATCGGTCGGGACTACGGCCTTGAACTGGCCCATCATGAAGTGCAGCGGTTCAGTCATAGTGATAACTTAGCCACACGATTGGCGAATATGAAGTGACGTTGGCCGCACAGTTGCAAAGCCATATATAATTTTTGAGCGACTTTTCAGATCGCAACCATAGCGCCATAAATATGAAGGAATTTGCAAAGTCACGGCACCGCGTAAACAAGTGATACGCAAAATACTTCAGCGTAAAGAATGTACGAGGCAATCATGGCTGCGGCCAGACAATCAAAGCCTGCCCTTGCCAAGGTCTCGTTCCAGATCTTGCAGGTACGATTCATCAAAAGGACTTGTGGCATTTTCCTGCGGTTTGGGATGATCCTTGACCGGAGGCGTTTCCAGCTTCCGAGTCAATTCCGCCAATTCTGGATCGTTGGCGAGCTGTTCCGTAAATCCTTCACTGGTGATTATGGGGTCAGCCCGCCCGTTTTTCGCACGCGGTGGTGCCTTGGGAAGTGGAGTATCAGGCAGACGTTTCATACGACGAGGTTTGAGTGAATCTTCGTCATGACCGATTTCCTCCAGAAACTCTTCGCTATCGATGCAACGTGCTTTTCTACGTTTCGCTGCGTTGTGCAGACGATGGTCGCTGGACACTATCAGCACCTGTCTGGGGGAATTATGAGTCTGCAGCAGCAATTCGATTTCCGTGTCGGCATCGGTGCCTTTCGGCGCGAAGATAATTTTCAACCCGCCCTCATTAAAATGCCGGAAGTCATCAGAAATTGACTCAAACGCGTCGTAAACCACAGTTGTACGAAGCAAAACTGAACTCGCAAGCAACCCCTGCAGGTGCAGCCGCAATTGTGTACGACATCGTTCCAGATCGCCCGGTCCGTATTTGGATCGGGCAATACCAGCGGCATGCATCAGATTATAGCCATCAATGATGAGATAGGGAGGTTTCACCGTGATATTGTAGAACTGACGGACCGCAGTGGTCAGGAATTGGTACTGGCAATTTGAGGGTTCCCAAATTCTGTTTTCGATCACCGGCCCAGTCGTTTTTCCACGTTCGGGAAAGCCATCTGTGTTTTTCCAGCGTTACGCCAGACTGCCGCTGAGAAATCGTGGCCGTTGCGTTATACTTTTTTGACCGAATGAGGCGTCAGAGTGTCGCCCGAGGTCGATGTTCCGTTTTGAGCCCCAATCCGAGTTTCCTTCCATGTCCGACCGGCGAAATTTGTTCAATAAAGTCTGGGATCTTCACACGGTTCGCACCCTGCCGAACCAGCAAACTCAGTTGTTTATTGGCCTTCACCTGATTCACGAAGTCACCAGCCCTCAGGCGTTCGAAATTCTTCGCGAGCGTAACCTTAAGGTCGCGTACCCGGAACGCACAATTGCCACGGTTGACCATATTGTGCCAACATCAGATCAGTCACGCCCGTTTCTGGACGGTCTGGCAGAACAGATGATGTCAGCCATTGAACAGAACTGTGACGAATTCGGCGTAACTTTGATGGACCTAAATGACGGCCGTCAGGGAATTGTGCACGTTGTTGGGCCGGAACAGGGGCTCACGCAACCCGGTATGACGATCGTCTGTGGAGACAGTCACACCAGCACTCACGGAGCGTTCGGTAGCATTGCCATCGGAATTGGAACCAGCAATGTGGCTCAAGTTCTGGCAACACAAACGATGTTTTTGGATCGCCCGAAGGTTCGTCGAATTGTCGTCAACGGTGAACTCGCACCTGGCGTCTACGCTAAAGATGTGATTCTTTACATCATCCAGAAACTGGGAGTGCAGGGCGGAGTCGGCTATGCCTACGAATATGCCGGCACCACGTTTGATGCGATCAGCATGGAAGAACGCATGACTGTGTGCAACATGAGCATCGAAGGCGGAGCTCGCTGCGGTTATATCAACCCGGACGAAAAAACAGTCGAGTACCTTCGCGGGCGTCCGTATTCTCCAACCGGAGAAGAGTTCGAAAAGGCGGCAGCCTGGTGGCTCGGCCTTGCCTCCGGCGAAGACGCACAATTCGACGACCAAGTTGTGTTTGACGCCGCAGACATTGAACCAACCGTTACCTGGGGCATCACGCCCGCTCAATCAGTTGGCATTAGTCAGCCGCTGCCCAGCCTGGCCGATTGCCCTGCAGGCGAACGTACTTTGCTAGGTGAAGCACTGGAATTCATGAGTCTGCGAGAAGGTGAGCCCGTCAAAGGAACAAAGATCGACGTGGCGTTTATCGGTTCCTGCACCAACGGCCGCATCAGCGATTTACGAGAAGCTGCTCGTGTTGCGGAAGGTCACAAAGTCGCCGCCGGAGTGAAGGCGATTGTGGTGCCAGGGTCTCAACTGGTACGCGAACAGGCGATGAAGGAAGGTCTGCACACAATCTTCGAAGCCGCTGGATTCGAATGGCGGGCAGCGGGTTGCAGTATGTGTCTGGCTATGAATCCGGACAAACTGCAGGGCCGAGAAGTCTGTGCATCGTCCAGTAATCGCAACTTCAAAGGACGTCAGGGAAGCCCAACCGGCCGAACTCTACTGATGAGCCCCGCCATGGTTGTCGCTGCAGCGATCCGAGGCGAAATAGTAGACATCCGCGAATTCGTCGGGGCTGCCGTCTAGCGGCAAAAAGTCACAAGAACGAAATGTGCAAATCGCCCGACAGAAAATAGAACCATTCAAAGAACGCCTTTCAGCACGGTCTGTTTGGCTGCTTTACTTTAATACAAATCAGCACAGACAAAGCGTCTGTGTAACTATTGACCGAAAGCTATTCGTCATGAGTACTCAAATCAAATCCGTTGCCGGTACTGGCATTCCCCTGCTACTGGATGACATCGACACCGACCGCATTATCCCGGCTCGCTATCTACGCTGCGTCACCTTTGATGGACTCGGCGAATACGCATTCGAAGACGATCGTCAGCAGGACCCGAACCATCCGTTCAACAAGCCGCAGTTTGCCGGTGCCAGCGTTTTGGTTGCGGGGCGAAACTTTGGCTGCGGTTCGTCACGAGAACACGCTCCACAATCGCTGATGCGATGGGGCCTGCAGGCAATCATCGCGGAATCGTTTGCTGAAATTTTTCTCGGTAACTGCTCTTCTCTTGGCGTCGTTGCCGTAACGGCGCATCGAGCTGACGTCGACAGGCTCGGGGAAGCCATCTCCGCAGACCCAACCATCGCTGTTTCCGTTGATCTGGAAACGATGACAGCAACTGCCGGAAACGTCACCGCCAACATTCGCATGCCCGACAGTGCTCGCGGAGCACTTGTTACCGGCGAATGGGACTACCTGGGACAGTTGCTTAGCGCCGCCGAACAGGTGACGGCTCACGCAGCAACGATCCCTTACCTGAACAACTTCAGCGGCTAGAATTTTAAATCGAAACACAGCGGCTCACACATTTGGGCTATAAAGTGATCTGGCAAACAGGTATCACAGTCTGACTTAAACGGCACGTTCCCGAATGGAACGTGCCGTTATTTTTTATGTGCCAAAAGCTGGCCTGCCTATTGAAATTTCAGGCCAAAGAAAAGATCTGCCTGAGCGCGTCGAGCGCTCTTTGCGCTTCACTGCCGGCGACAACCACACTGACCTTGATTTCGCTGGTGTTGACCATCTGCACATTGATCGAATGGTCCGCCAATGTTCGAAACATTCGAGCCCCGACGTCAGTGTGACTCCGAAGCCCAATGCCGACGACAGACAGTTTGCCGATACTTGGATCGCACGATACATTCGCCTCAGGATGATCTTTCAGCGGGTCAGTTAACAGTGCCACTGTTTTGTCGACGTCGCCGACGGGAACGGTAAAGGATATGTTTGCAAAACCGTCCTGCGCGGCGTTCTGGATAATCATATCGACCAGCACGCCGCCATCCGCCACGGCTGAAAACACTTCTGCCGCAACGCCTGGACGATCCACCAGTTTCTTGATGGTAACGCGCGCCTGCTGTGTATCGCAGTAAACGTCGCTGACAACGATGTCTTCCATTCCACTAAGCTGCGAAACAATATCTTCTTCCAGTTTCTCAGCATCCTGCACCTTGCGGACGCTCACCGTGGCGGTTGAAGCTACGCCAACCAACGGCATTGTGGTAACCGATTCATGCAGCCGAAAACCGCGATGAACAGCGTTGACAATCTTGTTGCAGTCGGCCCGATCGATCAATACTGATATCTTGATTTCGCTGGTGGTGACAATCTTGATATTGGTGCCTTCGTCTGCCAGAACGCGAAACATCTGAGCCGCGACGCCCGTGTGAGTCTGCATGCCATGGCCGACGACGGAAACCTTCGACAGTTCATCGTCATGCTGAACCGTTCCGCCAAGCGATTCCGTTGCCGTTGTGGCTACCTGAAGCGCCTTTTCCAGGTCGTCTTCGGCGACGGTAAACGAAATATTGGCTGTGCCTTTTACGCCAACGTTCTGCACCACCATGTCCACGGGGATTTTGTTGTCCGACAGCAACGCAAACACGCGACTCATCACACCTGGCTGGTCGGGAACACCGATAAGACTTACGCGAGATTCGTTGCGAACAAAGGCAACGCTCGTTACGACCGGGGCGGGATTTGCGGGTTCGGGAGCGATCAACGTTCCCGGGCCATCTGTGTACGACGGTTTGACTCGAAGGTTGACTCGGTATTTCTTCGCAAATTCGATTGAACGAGAATGCATGACGCCAGCCCCCAAACTCGCGAGTTCCAGCATCTCATCATACGAAACCTGCTCAACCTTGGTTGCGTCTGGAACGACTCGAGGATCCGACGTAAACACACCTTCGACGTCTGTATAGATATCGCAGAAGTCAGCCCCCAAAACGGCGGCAAGTGCCGCAGCCGTTGTATCGCTGCCGCCTCGACCAAGCGTCGTAATATTGAAGGCTTCGTCCACTCCCTGGAACCCGGCAGCAATAACAATCTGACCCGCGTTCAACGCATCCTTCATCCGCTGAGTCGAAATACTGATGATCCTGGCCTTGGTGTGACTTCCGTCCGTCCGCACGCCTATTTGCGCTCCGGTCAGGCTGATCGCTTCTTCACCAAGTTCGTGAATCGCCATCGCCATCAGCGCAACAGATTCCTGTTCGCCGGTCGACAACAGCATGTCCATTTCGCGTGGACGCGGTTTGCGGGTGATCTCACCAGCCAGACTAACCAGTTCGTCTGTCTTTTTTCCGCGGGCACTCACCACCATAACGACCTGATGGCCTGCATTTTTGGTCGCGATCGCTCTCATCGCCGCGCGACGAATTCGATCGGCGTCTGCGACGCTGGTTCCGCCAAATTTTTGAACAACAATTGACACAATTCACCCGTAATCTATCAGACAGTTAGCAAAGTCCAATGGCACGGGAGGATACGGAAGGTCGTGCCCGACGTCATCGGATGATGCGGTCCGGGAACGGAAATTTTCAGGAAAGACACTCATATTTCGGGAAAAACGGAAGATGTGGGTTCCCGAACGACTGTTAAAGGGGCAAATCAGTGAACCAGCACAAATTCACTACTGTTCAAATATGCCCACATCATGTCCTCAACGGCCGTCGGCATCACCGCATTAGATCCCTGACTCGCGAGTCGACGATAGTGACTGGTAAACACTTTCTTTTCGCCAGCAGTAGGCTTGCGAGTCAACATGGCCAAAGCAACACGGTCCAGAGTTTCCAAACTTGACGCCTTGCGCCCTTTGCCGTTGCTAACAATCGCCAACGTCGCCAGCCGAATGGCATCATCCACATCAATGCCATTCATCATGACCATAGCCTGAGCAATTGTGCCGTCAAAGTCCATCGATTCATCGTTCTCGTCCGTGCCATACGACTGAGCAAACTGAGCGACCCAGTCTCGACGGTGAGTGGCATCGGTCGCCTTATCCTCCACCGGTTGCCCCGATGCAGAACGGATAGCCACCCGAATACTTTCGTAAACCTGTTCGGGGCTCATACGACGCACATAAACTCGACTAAACAAAGGCACCTCACCATTGGATGGCACATCAATACTATTGCCCGCCGTCAGTTCGCTGCTGAGTCGCCATGCGCTGGATTTCCCGATCCATTTCATTAATCGCTTCAAATCGTAGTCCGACTCGATAAATGCCTCCGTAAGAAGGTTCAGCAACTCCGGATGACTGACCGCTGCGTGCGGCCCCATGTCGTCTATCTCGGCAGTGAAACCGAATCCATAGAAATGAGCCCACATACGGTTCACCATGGACCGAGCCACTTTATGAGAGGAGTCCGTTGCCAGCAGCTTCGCCAGTTCCTGACGTCGATTCACTTCGCTTGCTTCCGGCAGGATAACGTTGTCGTATCCAGGCAGGACGGCTTTTTCCAAACCGGATCGAGTTTCGTAGTACGTCATGCGATCCGATCGACGTCGATCGACTAGCTTCCATGCAATGTCCTGCACCTGCGAACCGGTGCCTGAATCTAACATTGCCAACGACACCGAAACTCGATCTGTGTCTTTAAAAAACGCATTCAGAGCCCAGTAATCCTGCTGTCGCAATTCTTTCGCGAATGGATGATCGTGACATTGCACGCAACTAATCTGCTCACCCAAAAACAGCTTCGCTGTTACGGCCGTTGCGGGAGTCGCTTGGTTATTTAAATGAGCCAGCAGGAAATTGGTAGCACCATTTTCGTCGTTGCGTCCGGTTGCCGTCACCAGTTCACCAACGACATCAATCCACGGCTGATTCTTGCGGAATGAATCGGTCAGAAAACCGAACAGTTTCTCCCGATTCACACCACGTTTCTCTGTTCGACCGACAAGTAGATTCGTCCAGACAACCGCTAGGTTGGACGCTCGTTCAGCCTTCTCGCTCATGTCGTCAATTAGCGCTGCGTATTTGCGTTCACCCTGCTGATTCAAAAACACTTCTGTTTCTTCCAGAGTCGGAATGCGACCTGCAAAAGTCAGATAGACGCGGCGGACCCATTCCAGATCGCTGGCCGCAACTGACGGCCTAATACCGTACTGAGACCATTCGACCGATAACAATGAGTCGATTTTTGCCGACACATCCGCATCCGTAAAGCCACTCCCCAATAGAGATGCAGCAGCAACAGTGTTCGTGTCTGAGGCGACAATGTCGCGATCAACCGACTTGTTGCGTTCGTGATTCGAGCCTACATTGTTGAGTTCCAGTGGCTTCAGATCACGAATATTAGCTGGCTGCCCCGCAGGGTCATTGCTGGAAGCGACGTTCATGTTGTCGCTCAAATTCGGAAATTCGCCCACGGGTCCAATCTCCGGAACCACGACAATGTCCTGTCCCGGGTCGCTCGGCGAATTCAAAGCAAACCACAGACTAAACATTGCCAGTAAAGACGCGGCCAAAACAACTAGGCGTCCGCTAAATCGTTGCGCTGAAGTTTGTGGCGAAGACGAGCCAGATGCAGCAAGCGTTGCTTGCTGTGGAATTGGAGTCGCGGCACTCAGACCAGCGTCCCAATGCAACTGTCCATGAACAAACATGTACTCAGTGTAAACATCGATCAGCGCAACGTCAGAGCCCAGTAATTCGTTAACCCGAAGTTGCCCTTCACCAGACAATCGCCCTTCCACCAATTGATGCAGCAGCGGATATAATTCGTCAATGGCATTCATATCACAACGCCTTCTTCAGCCAGTCGGTGCTTCACACACTCCATCAGAACTCGGCGAATTCTCCCCAATGACTGATAGACGGAATTTGCTGGTCGCCCCAGCATCTCGGCCACCTGATCACCATTGACGCCTTCAGCATATCGCATCTGAATTAATTCACCGTCCTTCGGCCTAAGTTGTGTAATACATAAGGCGAGGGCCTCCTGCCGCAGATAGGTTTCTTCGCTGATCGATTCTGTCTTGTCGGCCACAATTTCCAAAATTTCATCCTGCAAAAAGCACAGCTTCCGACCTCGATTACGCCTAAAACGGAAGACTTCCAGCCGAGCGATCGCTCGGCCCCATGCTAAAAAGTTCGTGCCCTCTTCGAACTGATTCCACTTCGACCAGATCACCAGATTCGTTTCCTGCAACACCTCGTCGGCGTCAGTTGGGTTTCCAACCAGTGGCAGGATGAACAAAAAAAGCGGTCTCTGCGACTGAGTAAAAGAACGGATAAACCCTTCACTCGGCTTCAGCTGCAATGACGAAACACTAGCATCCTGACTGCTGACTTCGTAAACTGATGGCGAACCAACCCGTGGATCACAGTCACCAGACCAACCATCGCTGGCCGCTGCGTGATGTTCCTTCTGTTTGTCGCTGTGTTCCGCCATAAATCCTCAGTCATCGAAGTTTCAGAAGCCGGATAAGCAACAAGCCCCAATCAATCACGATCAAGGCTTGTTGAAATTCCAGCTCTACTGTTGCCAGTCGAGTGTTTAGCCAATCAATTCCTGAATCGGAGTTCCACCGTTGGCCAGTTTCATTGGACGGCCGCGTTTTGATGTGTGAACAGTGTTCAGTGGAATACCCATCGCATAGGCAACTGTTGCCCAGATATCGCCCGGCAGATATGCCTTGCTGTTGTCGGCAACTCGAGTGCCATCGGCATCTGTAGCCCCAATAGCCTGACCGTTCTTCAACCCGCCGCCGCCGATCATTGTTGACCAGCTGGCAGCCCAGTGGTCACGACCGACGTTTTGGTTAATACGGGGAGTACGACCGAATTCGCCCATCCAGACAATCGTGACATCGTCCAGCATGTTGCGTTGCTTCAGGTCGGCAACCAACGCAGAAATCCCTCGGTCCAGAACCGGCAGACGCTGATTCTTCAAAGTGTTGAAGACGTCGTTATGAAGGTCCCAGCCGCCCAGGTCAACTTCCACAAACGGCACGCCAACCTGCACTAGGCGGCGAGCCATAAGCAGGCTCTGACCAAACCCGTTACCACCACCCATACCCATACCGCCGCCACCGGCTGGCATGTTGTACATGGCTTTAGTTGCTTCAGATTCGACTTCCAGACCCAACGAGGCATCTGCCTTGTTTACATTAAATGCTGCCATTTGATTTGATGTCATCAGGTTTACAGCGCTTGAGTAAACATCTTTGTGTGCCTGAGGCAATTCACCGCGTTGCGACTTGATAAAGTTCGATTCAACAGCTGCCAGCATTTCAAGTCGACCAGGCAATCGCTCTTTGGCTTCCTCAGAAGGGGCATTACGAATCTGACCATCGCTGCCCACAACAAATGGAGCGTGCGACATGCCGAGGAAACCGGCCTGTCCTGAACCACCACCAATGGAAACAAAGGAAGGAATCTCCAGTGCCTTGCGATGACGTCCAACTTCATAGCTAACAACAGATCCGAATGTTGGATGAGTCACCGTTGGATTCGGAACGTAGCCAGTGTGCATGTAATAACGGCCACGACCGTGATCCGCCTCGCGAGTGCTCATAGAACGAACAACGTTTAAGTTGTCGAATACCTTGGCGGTTTCCGGCATATGTTCGCTGATCTGCACACCGGACGCAGCTGTATCAATCGGCTGGAACTCGCCACCGTTCTTGGAACCAGGCTTCAGGTCCCAAATGTCAATTGTTGGAGGCCCACCACTCATCCACATCAAAATGCAGGCTTTGTTGTTGGCCTTAACCGTGGCTGAATTAGCTTGAACGTGAGACAGAAAATTCATCGCGGGAATCGTAGCTGCTGCAGTCGCCATGTGCTGCATAAAGTGACGACGATCCATTCCGTAGTTGTTCCAGATTGGCATTTCAATATCTCCAGAAAAGTGTTGTATTCTCGGGTTAATCGGAAATCAGCAGTCGCCGGATAGCTCGACAAACTGAACATTGTCTCTGTAAACGGATTCTTAATGAACAAAAATAAACTCATTGGAATTCAACAGCGCCCAGAACAGATCCTGATACGCATTTGCTTTTCCATTTGGACCGTAGGCTTTCACCAATTGTTGTGCCTTAACGATCTCGCCTCGCGTTGGTCGTCGGCTTAACGCAGCCAAATACAGATCCTGCATTTTCTGTCCTTCAGGACCGGGACTACTGAAAGCTTCAAACAGGAAACTACCACGTTCGACACTGACCGCTTTGTCGATTAAATCGCTGTTCATCATCATCAGCGCCTGCGGAATCGTGCCGTTAAATGTCGTTCCTTCGTCGTTTTCGTCGTTGTCGAAAGCGACAATAAACTGCTGCATCCAGCGATTTCTTTGCTGTTCCTGCTCGTCCCAACCGCCTTTGCCTGACTTGTGCGCGTTTGATGCGACAATCAGCGAATCATACAACTGTTCGGCCTGCATCGACTTCACATAAACGTGGCTAAACAAAGGAACTTCGCCGGCTGCCGGGTTGTCGACCATGTTATCGTCGCAAAATTTACTGGTCAGCGAGTAAGCAGAACAGTTGGCAATCCTTCCAATCAGCTTTTTGACGTCGTAACCGCTGCTAACAAATTCAGATGACAATCGATCCAATACGGCAGGATGCGATGCGGCATTATGTGGTCCCATGTCATCGACAGGGCGAGTAAACCCATAGCCGAAGAAGTGAGCCCACATTCTGTTAACAAAAGCCTTGGCAATAATCGGTGTTTCACCGTCATCATTTGCCACCAGCAGCTTGCCAAATTCTTTCCGACGATCAAACGCGTCGGGCTCAATGGCCTTGCCCTGATAAATTGGGAAGGCAACCTGCATCAGGCCGCTGCGTTTTTCGAAGTACACAGGACCGTTGAAATCACGCGTGACAACTTCTGAATAATCATCAACCTGACGACCAGTGTTTGGGTCCGTCTTGCGATGATCCACTTTGCGAACCTGGCGGAAGAAGCTGTTGAATTCCCAAAACTGTGCCTGCTGCCAATTGTTAAACGGATGGTTGTGGCACTGAGTACACTGAACCTGCATACCTAGAAACAGTTTGGTTGTCTTGGCCGTTAATTGGACGGCTTCGTCATTCATCTGCATCTGAGCAAGAATGTAGTTAACGGCTCCGTTTTCTTCAAAGTGCCCTTCACCCGTGACGAGGTCTACGACAATTTGGTCCCATGGACGATTTTTCGCGAAGGCCTCTCGAAAGAACTTCTCCATGCCATTGCGGCTGACACGTCGCGGTGTTCCCCTACCAATGCAGTTGTTTGTCCAGATTGTGGTGAAATTGCGGATGTAGTCCTGACTGTCAACAAGGCTTTCGATCAGGACTGACTTCTTGCGGGGACTTTCGTCTTCCAGAAAAGAAATAACCTCAGACAGTGAAGGAATCCGACCAACGATGTCTAGGTAAACACGTCGCACCCATTCTTCGTCGCTGGCGACTTCAGAAGGAGTAATTTCGTTGTCCTTATATCCCTGCTCGATCCGCTGATTGATAAACTCCACAACTGACTGCCCATCCGCAGGGCGCTGAGTCGCAGGTTCATCGGCAACAAGAGTTTCTGCGCCGACGATCATTGCAACCATCGTCGAGAGGCACGCTGCCGCCACATTCGGTCTTCCCATAGTCCATCTTGGCACAAAGCTCATCTTGTTTCTCCTGCGTCTTCAAAATTAGATCACTGCCGCAATGGCACTCCCGAAGGATTCGTCCTGTGAATGAGTCTCACTCTGTAGACGTCTTCCGCCTTCTACGGCACTCACATTAGCCCAGAATCGCTCGCAAATCGCAGTGCTCTCCATTAACCTTCGGTCACCGGTGCAACGGCTTCTAGAAACCTACATCATTCTGGGGTGTTTGTGTTCGCCGTATTTTTGCAGATAAGTCGGTAAATGCCAGGAAATCGGAGAATTGAGGGGTCAAGGGGCGTAACTCGAAAATGTGGTTTTGACGAAACATTGCCGACGTATCGCCTAATTTAGCTGTTCCGCACGGCCAGCAAACACCAAATACTGAATAGAAAACGCAACAAACACGTAAAACACTGCCCAAGCGAACACTTCATGAAAATTACTTTCTTGGGAGCTGCTGGAGAAGTCACCGGCAGCCAGCACCTCATCGAGACGGATTCGCGACGCATTTTGCTGGATTGCGGGTTGTTTCAGGGACGCGACTCAGAAACCCGGCCTAAAAACGAAAAGTTTCACTGCCACCCGCGAAAGCTCGACGCCGTGATTCTGTCTCACGCCCACATCGACCATTCGGGAAATCTGCCCGGACTAGTCAAAGCCGGCTTTGACGGCCCAATTTTCTGCACTCGAGCAACTGCGGACATCACCACGATAATGCTGCGTGACAGTGCCCGCATCCAAAAGGAAGATGCCAAGTATCACGCCAAGAAAGCTCGCCCCGGTGAACCTGTTTTCGAACCGCTCTACACAGAAGATCACGCTCGGGCGGTTGCCAAACTGTTTGAATATATCGATGTCGGAAAATGGGAAAAACTCGGGGACGATGTCCGGCTGCGGTTTCATCACGCCGGGCACATTCTGGGTGCCGCAATCTGCGAATTAGAACTGCTGGACGAAGGGGAATGGAAACGAATTGTCTTTACCGGTGACCTTGGACGACGAGACCAGCCGTTACTGCACGATCCCGTTCCCGTAGATCGTTGTGACGTGGTGATTAGCGAATCCACTTACGGCAATCGAATTCACCCAAATTCGCACGATGTGAAGGCCGAACTTCAACGTGTTATCTGCGCTGCGTCAACCAGACGTGGCAAGGTCATCATTCCCGCCTTCAGCCTTGGACGTACGCAGATGCTGGTGTACCTACTGAACGAACTTCGCAACGAAGACGGGATGTGTCGCGTTCCGGTTTATATAGACAGCCCTTTGGCAACCCGGCTTACTGAAGTTTACCGAGACCATCAGGAAGACATGGATGAGGATGTACAGGAGACCCTGAAGCACGACGACGACATCTTTGAATTTGACGGGCTAGTCTACGTGCAGTCGCACGCTGAGAGCATTGCACTCAATCGCCAACCCGGCCCTTTCGTTGTAATTTCCGCCAGCGGAATGTGCGAAAACGGTCGAGTTGTTCATCACCTGAAACATGCGGTTTCCGGTGCCGAAAACACAATTTTGATTATCGGTTTTCAGGCTTCCGGAACTCTTGGACGCCAACTAGTTGAACGCAGAGACCATGTCTACATTCACGGTCGCCGCTGCCCGCTGAATGCCACCGTCGAAACAATAAACGGCCTTTCAGCACACGCCGACGCCGAAGATCTAAAATGGTGGTTTGACGAATTGCAAAAAAAAGGCGGGTGCGGTCAGGCCTTCATCGTTCACGGCGAAGCCGATGGGGCTTCGGCGCTTGCTGACCTGATCAAAGACACATGCGACCAGCCCCCGATCATTCCACAATTCGGCGAAAGTTTCATTATCTAGCGTGCTGTGTAAGCCAGCTCATTGAATGAGCTCACAGGCGAATTCGCAGAGTCTCGGAGGCAGAAGGACTTCTCGCGAATTCGGCTGCTAAAAACCAGACACGTGCAGTGTGCCCGAATTTATTGACACAACAGCGCCCCACATTGTTCCGCCACGCTGAACCTCGGCGTCTTGCGGAACTAAGTGGGGCCAGTTTCCAGCTGGGTTTACCGTTTACAGCCGATTCAGTAATTCGGATTTCTTTGCGGCAAATTCCTCGTCGCTAAGATAGCCCTTGTCGCGCAGGGAACCAAGACGTTCCAGTGTTTCGATAATGCTGTCACTGCTTGATGCAGATGGCGTTTGACTAACGGGGCCATCCGCATTCCACCGACCACTGGTTGCAGCGTTTGACTGTGTCGGGAAGATCGGATCAACAGCGACCGACGTAGGCGCCTGAATATTCGTTGAAGCAGCAACGGGTGAGGGTGTAATCGGAACCTCAGGCTGAGGAATTCCATTGCGTGAAATTACCGGCAGAGTAGAAAGATTTACCGTACCAAACTGACTGGTGAACGTAATTGACCCACCAATTCCCTGTTGCTGCGAAAATCCGCCGATCTGGTGATTCTGCGTATCATAGACCCAGACGTCGCTGCCGGTCTTGACGGACAATCGATGGTCGTTTGCGAAATAGGCGTAGCGAACATTGTTCTGTGAACCCAGAGCAATCGGAGCTCCCAATTCCTGTGGCCACCAGCTAGCTTCGGGATCGGGCACAAACAAGCTGTTGCCGGAACCGCCTGTACCGGCGGCCTGCATCTGCGCGTTCGCTCCGTTCTGACTCTGCGATTGAAAAGAACCACGAAAGGGAGTGATTTGATGATTTGCCAACTCGTTCGCGATATCGCTGCAGATGCTGTCGACACGAGACTTCAATTGGTTGTTGAACAGATCACTGACCATCGTCATGCCACCACGCATCCATTGCCCGCATCCACCGAATTCCGAATGGTTAAACTGAGCCATCGATCCGTTACCATTCTGAATGGCGATCAGCATGTGAATCACAGCATCCGCTGATACTCCATGTCGCTGAGATAGCTTTTGCACAAGTTGCGTTCCCGCATCCGAAAGAACCGGCATTGATCGAATTTCGTGTAAAACATCTGACTTTGAAGCAGATACCGACCGGATGGCGAAAACTCGCCCAACCCCGGTCGACTGAAGCCTGATTCTCTCTCCGCTGCCATGTCAGGGGAAGCAGCAGATTGCCAGATTGCCCATGCGACGGCTAAGTAGCGCACAGAAGAACGTTCTAGACGAAGATTCTTAGCATCCGATCCGGCATTGCTTGAAACAGAGACGAACGCCGCTGCGCGTGAATCATCAGAATACCGCCCCGCACGGTCAACGTTGTTTTCCACGTACTACGGAACGCAGCTTTCCTGTGCGACAGACGCAATGTATTGCTGCCGCAACAATACGTGCATGGACTATCCGCTGGACGCGGCGCTTTGGCCAGCTAGCCAGCCCGTACTGAAGGCAGCCTGAAAATTGAAGCCACCGATCGGCCCATCGATGTCGAGCACTTCGCCGGCGAAATACAGGCCGTCAATCAATTTGCTCTGCATCGTCCGTGAATCCACCTCATCAAGACTCACACCACCAGCCGTCACTTCAGCTTTCTTAAAACCCAATGTTCCGCTGATTGGAATAATGCACGCCTTCAAAAATGCTGCTAGGCGGCGCACCTGTTTCTTTGACACTTCCGCAGCGCGAGTTTCCGGAAGAATTTCGCAACACGCGAGCGACGTTTCGGCTAAACGCTTCGGCCCAAACTCCGGCATGATACTGCCGACCTGCTTTCGGCCTCCGTCACGAAACGCGTTCGCCAATTGCGTTTGAAACTGTTCGAAGCCGGTTTGAGGCAGAAAATCACAGACCAGCCGCAACTGACTGCGATCCCTGTCACGGGTGATGACTCTGCTGATATCCAACGCCGCTGGGCCGGACAAACCGAAGTGAGTAAACAGCAGGGATGAACGTCGAGTGTCCAGAAACTGTTTTGCGCTGTAACCGGTCACTTCTCTCGCGGGATCGTACCGGACGATCGAAAGCGCGGCATCCGGCAGAGTGATTCCTTTCAAATCGCGAACCCAGGCTTCGTCTGTCGTAACCGGCGTCAGTGCTGGCACAGGGTTCACAATTGTGTGGCCAAATTGCCGAGCCCACCCATAGCCATCTCCCGTTGTTCCACATCCGGGATACGATTGACCGCCTGATGTAATCAGCAGTCGACGGGCAGTGAACGAACCAGCCACAGTATCCAGAATAAAGGCATCAGCTTCTCGACGAACCGACTGCACGGATTGATTAACCTGAATTACAGCACCATAATCGATGGCTCTATTCAGCAACGCGTCTCGGACGTCGATTGCTTTGTTACTAACGGGAAAGATCTTTCCCGTATCCTCCACCTTCGTCCGCACATTCTGAGCTTCGAGCAGTTCAATCACGCGTTCGGGTGGCAGTGCAGCCAGCGACGATCTCAGGAAGTCTGCCTGCTTCCTGTCAAACTTTGCAAACGCAGCGGCGATACCAAGCTGGTCAGTTGCATGAGTAATATTGCAGCGTGTGCCTCCGGACATCAGAATTTTGACGCCGGCCTGATTATTCTTTTCCAGCAGCAGAGTTCGGCAACCACATTCGGCCGCTCGTGCCGCTGCAAACAACCCGGCTGCCCCGGCGCCAACTATGATCAGGTCATACTGCACGAATATTTTTTCGCCTGCCTGGACTCGTCAACCGCGATGCGATCAAAGTCCCAGCACGTCCTTCATACTGTACAGGCCAGCACCTTTGGAAACGATAAATTTTGCGGCTGCAAGAGCCCCGTATGCATAGCTGTCTCGGGTATGGCCGCGAACCGTCAGATCGATAGTTTCCCCCATCATCCCGAAGACGATGGTGTGTTCTCCAACGTTGTCGCCGGTCCGAATAGCGTGGTACCCAATTTCTCCATGGGGCCGCTTGCCTGGACGACCGGACCGCCCATGCACATGGTCTTTCTGCCCCATTTGTTCGGCCACAATTTTCCCGAAGTGCAGGGCGGTACCACTGGGAGCGTCTTCTTTGAAACGATGATGGCGTTCGATGATCTCTACATCGACACCGTCCGCGTTATCCTTCAGAGCTCGAGCAGCGTCTTCGACCAGCTTCATCACCAGGTTCACAGCCAGACTCATGCTGGGAGCCATCACAATCGGCGTACTTTGAGCCGCAGCAGCAATCTTCAGACGTTGTTCGTCCGTATAGCCCGTTGTTGCGATCACCAGTGGGATTTTGCGTTCTTCGCACGGACCAAGTACGGTATCGAGTGCCTCAGGCAGCGAGAAGTCGATCACCACATCAACGCGATTGATCAATTCTGAGCTGATCAGGACTCCACATTTTCCGGCACCACAGACTTCTCCAGCATCCTGCCCCAAACGGGCACTGCCAGCGTGTTCGAGAGCTGCAGACAACTTCAGATCGGGATCCGCCAGAGCCAAAGCGACCACTCGCTGTCCCATTCGTCCGGCTGCCCCGTTAACTGCAAAAGTAAGTGGTGCGTCTGACATATCATGTCTCTGGCAGGGAAGCTTTAGCCGAAAACCGGCTTTTAAAATTAGACCACATCAAACATGATTCATAGACTGAAATGTTTGATAAAACGACGTCCCACTGACGTCTTGCGAGATCTCGAACGAGCGGCAAACCCAAGGTCAATCGCCGTTCGTTGCATCAAAAGAACCTAGCTGACTCGAAATACTAACCGCGTGCTTCCATCGGAACAAAATCACGTTCTGTTGCCCCGGTGTAAATCTGACGAGGACGGTAGATACGAGAATCTTCGTCTCGCAGTTCCTTCCAATGAGCTAACCATCCGGGCAGTCTTCCAATGGAAAACATTACGGTAAACATGTTGGTTGGAATCCCCATGGCGCGGTAAAGAATGCCGCTATAGAAGTCAACGTTCGGGTACAACTTTCGGCTGACAAAATACTCGTCTTCCAAAGCCACCTTTTCCAGATTCTTGGCGATCTCTAACAGTGGATCGTTGATGCCAAGTTCTTTAAGCACCTCATCCGACATCTTACGAAGGATGGTTGCTCGCGGATCGAAATTCTTATAAACGCGGTGACCGAAGCCCATCAGACGGAAGGAGTCATCCTTATCTTTGGCCTTCATTACCCATTTGTTGTAATCGCCGCCGTCCTTCTGGATCATTTCCAGCATCTCCAGAACAGCCTGGTTGGCTCCACCGTGCAGTGGTCCCCACAAAGCACAAATGCCCGCAGAAATCGAAGCAAAAATGTTTGCTCGGCTGCTTCCGACCATGCGGACTGTTGAAGTACTACAGTTTTGTTCGTGATCAGCGTGCAGAATCAGCAACATGTTCAGGGCTTTCACCATGACAGGATTTGCTTTGTATTCTTCGCAGGGAACGGCAAACATCATATGTAGAAAGTTCTCGCAGTAACGCAACTTGTTCTGCGGATAGGTCATTGGCTGACCTATCGACTTTTTATAAGCGTACGTTGCCAAAGTGCGGACTTTTGCGATCAGACGAACAATGTTTTCGTCGGGATTTTCTTCTGTTTCAGTTTCGGGATAATAGGTGGACAGCGACGCCACCATGGCCGAAAGAATCGCCATTGGATGAGCGTTATTGGGGAATCCTTCGAAGAACTTTTTCATGTCTTCGTGAATCATGCTGTGATAAGTCAGCTGAGCCCGGAACTTTGCAAGCTGTTCCGGCGTCGGCAGCTCGCCGTACAGCAGTAGCCAAGCGACTTCGATGAAGTCCGATTTTTCGGCCAATTGTTCAATCGGGTAGCCGCGATAACGCAGAATTCCTTTGTCGCCGTCAATAAACGTTATCGCACTTGTGCACGCGCCTGTGCTTGTAAACGCCGGGTCAAGAGTGATCGCTCCGGATGCACCGCGCAGTTTGCCAATGTCGATTCCGACTTCACCTTCGCTACCGGTGATAACTGGCAATTCGTAGTTTTTTCCGTCCAGAGAAAGACTGGCCGTAGTCATGGATCGCTTTCCAAATCAAACAATGGCAATGCGAAAATCGCCTGTCGAACTATAGTCGCCGTTTGTGTCTTACCAATCCCACAACACCTGAGTGGACTGGGCTTCGTTACTTCAGGAAAGTCCGAAGAGACCTTCAACTCGGACTCTACGGTACCAATAGACAAAAAAAAGTAAACTCACCGCATTCAGGTTCACCGGGTGTCTTCCGAATGAAAAGATGATGGTCGTCAAAGATCGCCATTCCGAATAACACGTTGTTGGAATTCACTCAGATTTTCATCCACAGAGCTTGCATTTTGATGGAATCAGACTTCGATCCGCGAGAAGGCCACTTGTCTCGGTGAGCGACTGCTTGTCACTGCCTACAAACTCGTCACTTTGTGGCCGGTTTAAATTTCATCGTCGCCGACCGCTCTTGGTTATTGCGGCCACCAAATTCCCTGGAAGCGGCAGGTTTGTCGCTTGAACGACGGCAGCGGATATCCGCGTCCGATCAATCCAAATCAGCGGATAATCCAAACTTGACTGTCGCCGCCTGCAATTGCAACTCCATGCCTTTCACGGTTTCAGCAAAGTCCGGGGCGGCAACCAGATTCGTAAACTGTCCAGGATCATTATTCATGTCGTACAGTTCCGCAGTGCCATCAGGATATTGCATGTATGACCAGTCTTTGGTCCGCCAGCCTGCCCCCTTCGCAAAGGAAAGTGCTCCGTCTTTTACGTCATGGCTGTTGTCCCTCAATATCGGAACCAGGCTTAACCCGTGAATGTCGTCGGGAATTGGCACTGCAGTCAGTTCGCACAGAGTTGGAAACAGGTCGACCAGTTCAACAATGGAAACCGATCGGCCCGGCTGATATCCGGGTACCGACAACATCATGGGAACTCGCGTCACCTGTTCATGAAGGTTCGACTTCTGCCAGAAAGTGTGATCTCCAAGGTGATAGCCGTGGTCGCTCATAAATACGATCGCCGTGGATTTTCGCAGTCCCAACCTATCCAAGGCCAGCAAAACACGTCCAAGCTGCTCGTCCATAAACGAAACCGACGCATAGTAAGCCGCCCACATTCGCTGTTGATTTTCGGGATATCTGTCGATGCCATTCAACGCCGATCGGCTGTTCGTAATGCCCAACTTTGGAATGTCGTCCAGATCGCCGACACGCTGTTCGGGCACTTCCATTTCCGTCCACGGATAATGGACAAAAAACTGGCGAGGGGCCACCATTGGATAATGCGGTCTCACAAATCCAACGGCTATGAAAAATGGTTCGTCACCGTGTTTTTGCAATAGTTCGATCGTCTTCGACGCGGTCTTATGATCGGGCTGATCATGGCCGTCGCCATCGTACTTCACCGACACAAACATTCGGTGAGGCATCTTTGTCGACTGCCTGCCGTCCATTTCGGTCGTGAAGATATTCTGGTTCATACACGCATAATCGCCCGGCGTGTGAGCTTCGTTTCCTTGAGAATTAAACCGCTCGGTCCACGAATTCGGCACGTCGTCGCCGTCCGTTCCGGCAATGATGTCGCCGGGAACTCGCATGTGAAATATCTTGCCGACTCGGGCCGTGTACAGATCATTCTCACGAAAGTGTTCGCCCAGCGTTGCCGAACGCTTCCCCCTGTACCGACCGTACATAAAGGACGTTCGCGAAGGACCGCACACGGTTCCCTGGCAGTAAGCTCTTGTAAAAACGACGGATTCACTGGCCAGCCTGTCAATATTTGGAGTTCGACATCTGACATCGCCGTAGCAACTAAGCACGCTGGCACGCAGATCATCTGCGACAATGAACAACACATTGCGGATTGCTTTTTCTGGTTCCTGCGCCGTCGCAAACCCAGGCGTAAACGCCACTGCCAGAAGTAACATGCTTTGCCAAAGCACCGGGAGTTGTCGTATTTCCACCGCCGCTGGAATTGAAGATCGAGTCAAATCTATTGATGGCTGTTGTTTAGTTGCGGTCATGCGAAAGCTGTTTCGTTTTGCTATGTGTAGTTTCTTCACAGATGTCTGTTCTGAACCATCACTCAGCAGATACCGAATCTCTCGGCCGCGGAAGATCTTTCAGAAGCTGATTAGCAATCGCTTCAGCCGCAATTGCATGGCACAGTTCGTTCGGGTGATTGTCGAATCCGTTAACCATTAAGCCTTCAAATCTTCGCGGCGTTAAAATGGGTTCCAAATCAAGATACGGAATGTTGTTAACAGTGCAGAAGTCGACCAGCTGCAGATGAGCATGTTTGAACTCATAATCCGGACCGAGATTATGCGGAAAAGGAAAGAAAACCATTCTCAATTCCATGCCGTCACGTTTGCACGTCTCTTTAATTGCCAGCATGGACAGCTTGGTTCCTTCCCATGGAGCTTCCCTGTAGGAATCTGCAAGATGAGGAAAGTAGTCCACCGTGCGACTGGCCCGACTTTGCTGCCAGCGAAAATACAGCCAGTTGAAAAAATACGTTCTGGTCAACAGCCATGATCGCGGTTCGGATTTCTGGATCTCCCCGATCGCTGCCGTCGTTCTGGGGTCATATCCTTCGATATCGTTCAACATGTAAACGTAAACAAGGATATGGGGATGCACGCGGCTCTTTTTAAATGCCGTCACCATGCCTTCGATGACGCTTACCTCCCACCCAAATTCGGCCGCGTTGTACACCACAACCGGCTTTTCCTGAGGAGTGGTTTTCGCCTTAATCGTTTCTTCCGTAATTTCAGTGAAGCGATCTTCTAGCCGTTCGATACCCTGGCCGATCGTAAAGCTGTCGCCCACGAAATAAACCTGAGTCACGTCATCTTTGACTCCCGTCGCAAACTCACGGCGGTCGCGAAAGCCCTGAGAATTCCGATACGGCTCAACATACCGTGCAAACCAACGATCAGAAATATTTGTCGCGCTGAAAGCATCCGTGAATTCCACGAACGCTCCAAAGGTAAATTCAATTGAATACAATATCGCCAAAATCAACCAGCCAGCCATTGCGATCTTCAGGAAAGCCGGAGACCTCACACGTTTGCTGTCTGAATTTCCTTTCAGACGATGACGCTGAAGTCGTTTCAGAACCCAGCGAAGACTGACAAACAGCATCGCGCCAACGATGGTCATAACTATCAGATAACTGGCGTCACACCAAAACAGCGGCATCAATGCATCTCACAGAAGAAGAAACTCCAGTTGCCACTATAGAGCTTCGCCCTCCTGCATTCCAGAGCGTAGAGAATTCCAGACCATTGCGGCGACAATTGTTCGCCAGTCACCGGAAATTCAGTAGAATCTGTTGCGTCTGAAATTACCGAACAGTTCACATTTCACACATAATCGAGAATCATTCCCCGCCGCACGGCAAACGTCACGACATCGACAGGTTCCACACAAAGCAAGCAAACATGCAGACTAACTTTTCAGATCGCATACTTCAGCCGCCAGCCATGATTATCGCTTGCTGCCTGATTGCAAACTCGTTCGCCACTTCGCTATCTGCCGATGAACTGCCACCGGTCCTAAGCCACTTCAAAGAGGATCCACCGGAGTACGTGTTCTCCGGATCAGCCGGGCAATGGGACGCATTAATCCGAGAACGAGGCTGGATAATCAAGGAAGGTGACAAGTATCGAATGTGGTACACCGGCTACAACCCCGACGACAAGTCCGTCACAATGAAACTCGGATATGCAACATCGAACGATGGCGTTTCCTGGACCAGGCATCCCAGCGGGCCGATCTTCGCTAAGAACTGGGTCGAAGACATGATGATTGTCCAGCACGAAAAACAACTATTCATGTTTGCAGAAGGTGCTGGCGACCAGGCTCAGTTGCTGACGTCCATCGACGGAATTAGCTGGAATCACCTGGGACCACTGGACGTCCGTCTGGTGAACGGCGAGAAAATCCCTCCAGGACCTTATGGAACGCCAACGGCATTCTATGAAGACGGTACGTGGCACTTGTTCTACGAGCGTCGCGATCAGGGAATCTGGCACGCAACATCATCAGACATGAAAATCTGGACTAACGTCAGCGACGAACCTCAGATATCGCCCGGCCCCGATCAGTACGACAGTCTGATGATTGCTATGAATCAGATCATCAAACTTGATGAAAAATATTATGCAGTGTTGCATGGCACCGGCAGTCCAACAAAGCCTCGCAACTGGTGCACATACTTTGCAGTGTCCAGTGATCTTAACCATTGGGAAAAGGCGACTGAAGGGCCCGTGTTCCCGATCACTGACAACAAGTCCAGCGGAATACTAGTGCCGGACGGTAGTGCTTTTCGACTTTACACCATGCATGGCAAGGTCCAGTTGCACCGCTGACACCAACTCCCGGTTTCTGCGGTAGAGTATCTCCCCGTTTTGTGTCCGATAAACAAGGTACCTGCAAACATCAACGTGCAGATCGTTGCATGCGCGAAACATTTCGCCAAAACTCAGCAGGCGCCCTTGCGTTGCATCGATGATGCACACAGTCAGGTAAGTCCCATTTGAAAACAATTGCGTTGCTCAATGGCTGACACATTTCTCGCGGATCCCGCGCATGTCAAACAGTACAAACGCTGCGTTTTGCGCGGATGCTGCTTCCGCTCCGTCAGCATGCAACAACGCCAGCTTAGATGAGTCCTTCCCAAGGGAAGGTGGCCGAGGAAGTTTGGGGCCGTGCCCCAAACCCGATCTCCTCTCGCCAGTTTGCCGCATCGGCTGCTCGCAAATCCGCTGATGCAATGTGTCGGTATATCGTACATCCGGCCAAACCAATCGCCCGGAATTGCATCCTCAGTAAATAGACACGACGAAGCCAATTCAGTGTTGCTGACTGTAGGACATCTAGGATAGTCGCTGCCGTTTATAACTTATCTGAAGCGTAAGCTGCTTTTTTTTGAACGAGCCTGGACACGCCGGTTCGTCCAGCACACGAGTACAACCAATTCGCCAAAACCTTGCTTCATCCGACTACAACACCGGCTACGCAGGCCGTCATACAGCAGGCTAAGGTGCCACCCAACATGGCTCGCAAACCAAGTCTTGCCAGATCTGTGCGGCGTTCGGGGCACAGTCCGCCTATGCCTCCGACCTGTATGCCAATCGATGCGAAGCTTGAAAATCCAGACAACGCGTATGTCATGATGATGGTCGTTCGCTCGGAAATAACGGCTGCAACTCCATCGGATCCAATCATCCCACGCATTTTATCGTAGGCGACCAGTTCGTTGGCAAACATCTTCCATCCCAGCAGTTCGCCAGCCGGCAGACATTCTTTCCATTCTATGCCCATCAGCCATGCTATCGGCGAGAACAGGTAACCAGTGATTAGCGAGAACGAAATACCAGCCTCAACATCCATACCCAGTATACTGTTCATCACCCACAGCGTTGAACTGCTGAGCAGAAAATCGGCCAAGGCGATCAGCGCCATAAAGGCAATCAACATGGCCGCTACGTTCAAAGCGAGTTTCAATCCTTCTGATGCACCAAGGGTTGCTGCTTCAATAACGTTGACCGATTCAATGGGAATGTCGGTATTCGCGCCGCCGGACGTTACCGGCGTTCCGGTTTCCGGCAGGATGATTTTCGCAATCAGCAGACCAGCGGGTGCAGAAATAACTGACGCCGTCATCAGGTGCCCGGCGTTGATTCCCCAACCGATGTAAAGAGCCATTACTCCGCCCGCGACAGTGGCAAAGCCGCCGGTCATAATGGCCATTAGCTCAGAATTTGTCATTGTCGCAATGTATGGCCGAACAACAAACGGGGCTTCCGTCTGACCTACAAATATATTGGCCGCGGCCGAAAGACTTTCGGCCCCGGATGTCTTCAATGAATACTGCAATACTTTCGCCAGCAACCGTACAACAAACTGCATGACTCCCAGGTGATACATGACTGCCATCAAAGACGAAAAAAAGATAATCGTCGGCAACACACGAAACGCAAAATAGAATTCAGTGAAGTTATCGCCAAACACAAGTTTGCAGCCTTCGTCAACAAATCCCAGCACGGTTTCAAAAGCTGCGCCCATCCATTGAAACAGCTGTCGCCCTTTGACCGTTCCCAGAATCAGACTCACCAGTGAAAGCTGCAGCACAAGGCCGCCAATGACGACCCGCCACGGGAAACGTTTTTTATGACTGCTCAACAGCCACGCAAAACCAATCATGGCAAACAAACCAAAAGCCGCAACAATGCGATGGAACGTTACATCCGAAGGGTTCATTCTTGCGAGTTCTTTGATGTCTGGTTAAACAGGAACTTCCCAGTGCTGGAATGCGCGGCACTCTGACCACAGATACTGCCATTCACTGCGAACGCCATTTAACAAACGATGAATGGCTAATACGGTGTCGCCACGTGGCGGCACGACTTCTTCCTGAGTGTCATCAGGTAGTCCACGACATCCGTCAATTCCTCGGCAGACATCATTTTTTGCAAATCAGCCGGCATCAGAGAAATTTTCTGCCGGACCTTTTCGTCGATCGCGTCTTTGCGGAACGTCCGAATGACTGCGTCGTCGCCCTTTATGCTGATGCTGTCATCGGTCTCGCTGGTAATCAGTCCGTTCACCGTTGTTCCAGAAGTCAGCACCAGAGTGTACGCTTCGTAATTGTGACTGATGCCCGCACTCGGATAAATGATCGATTCGAACATCGCCTGACGGCTTAGCTTGCTGCCGACCTCGGACAAATCAGGACCGATTTCACGGCCAATTTTGTTAATCACATGACATTTCTGGCACGTGCCAGTGGTATTAAACACCAGTCTTCCATTGGCAACATTTCCCGCCATGTTCAGCAAATTTGCCATTGCTGGCAGTGGCTTTCCTTCTTTGCCCGGCGGCAGAGGAAAAAGTCGGTCTGCAAGTTCCCTTGCACTTCGCGACGAAGCAGCATGCAATGCTGCGGCTGCTGTCTGACTGAGTTCCGTATTCAACTTACCAGCATCAATCAACTTGCCGAGTTCACTGGCAGCATACTGCACCTTGGCCGCCGCTCGAACACATTTCTGGCGAACAGCGATGGCAACCCGAACGTCCGAGACCACTGGTATCAGCACACCCGCAATTGAACTTTCCAGTGAATTCCCCATCACCTCCGCCGTCGACATCGCCAGCTTCTGATCGTCACTTCGCAACGCGTCAGACAGCAACTTCCACTGCTTGTTTTGCAAGAGTGAACGGATAGCTTCGACACCAATTTGTTCCGCAGGATGATTCTGCGACAACTTCAGAATATCCGAGTATCGATCCGTTAGATTGAACCTTTCAACCAGCTGAATGTACTGCGAAGTGCCCTGCATATCTATGAGTGCCTGATCAAGCGCCGACTGAGTATCCGGATTTGAAGCAATGTCTTTGCCATCCAGTCGCTGTAAGGCCTCAGCAATCACAAGGGCGGCCACCGTGTCAGAAATCTTTAACATTGTCTCTTTTCCAATCAGGCGATTCATTTCTGCTGCCACGGCACTCTTCGGTTGAAAATCAAGTGCTCGAAAATACGCCAGAAGAACATGCTGATTAGACGCCGTGGCCTCTACCGAGGCGAAATTAACAATCTGATCTGTAATTGATTTCGCCGACTGACTGCCCCGACTCCGCCAGATCAGACTCGCTGCAACTTCCGCTTTGGCAGTATCTGTGGATGACTTCGCAAACGCTGCCATACAGTTGTCCCAATCTCCATCAGCCCCGATTCCCAGTGCTTCAACATACCAACGATCGTGTGACGGCATCTGCATTGCCAGCCTGGCCCACAAAGCGGCCTTTTCCTTAGACTTCAAATGCCTCAGAGCAACTGCGCACTCACGTCGAACCTCAACATTGGCATCAGCACACAAGCTGGAAACAGTACCTGCAACATCGACATCATGTTGCCTGGCAAGACGTAATCCAGCGACCGAACATCGCTGTTAACATCCGAAATTGCCGCCGTTATATACTTCTGCCTTTGCCCATCGATCTGGCCGAGCAACCAAAGTGCCCGAGCGCGAAACCGAGAGTTGCTGTCGTCCTCAAACATCTTTTGCAATGCCCGTTCAGCGGCCAATCCGGAGGTCTTCAGTTTCTGGAACGCAAGATATCGAGTCGACACGTTTGGACTTCGTAGCGCAGCAAGGGCGCCATCAATGGACCTCAAGTCCGGGGCTTTTATAGTGTACCTCGAACCCGCCGGAGCAACGCGAAACAATCGACCACGTTCAATATCGCCCTGACGATGGCCCCCCACACCGGGGTCGTACCAGTCCGCAATAATCAAAGAGCCATCCGGGGCCACGCAAACATCTGACGGGCGAAACCACTGATCACGAGTTCCGTCAAGCACATCGTTGATTGTCGCCTTGTAGCCAGCGCCAGCTTCACTGATCACATAACTTCGCACAGTACCAGGACCCGCATCGCAGTGAATCAGCTGGTTGCGGAACCGATCGGGCAGCAGGTCACCTTCGTAGCAGACAATTCCGGTCGGCGAACCAGCGCCAGTTTCCAATAGATTCGGCACGACTCCGGGATCATTCAGATGCCAGTGCCGTTTCGGGATTTCGTCTTCCCAGCCGGTGCGACGTTCTCGCCAGCTGGCTCCGGTAAATTCGTCCTTGTATCCATAGTTACCGTATTCCATAACATAGTTGATGCGAACGCCTCGGTTACCATCGTCATCATTGTCAGACTGCCAGACAGTTCCAAAGCTATCAACGCACAGTTCCCAGTTGTTACGAAAGTTCCATCCGAATGTGTCTACTTTCGAACCATCCAGTTCACAGCGAAACGCCATTCCTTCCTGATAAGGATGTCGGTTGGCAATGACTTCATTTCCAGCCACATCCACAACAGACCTGCCATCGGCCGAGTGCAGTTCATTTCCATTATTGCCGAAGTTGAAATACAGCCGGCCATCGGGGCCGAACGTGAAGCTATGAATTCCGTGATCGTGTTGCACGCCCTTGATGCCGGTAAACATCGCCTCTCTTCGGTCCGCTTTCAGGTCTCCATCATCGTCAAAAAAATTGAAAACATTCTCGCCGGCAGATACAATCACCCGATTACCCAACACACAGACTCCGTGAGCCGAATCGATATCTCGCCCCTGATAAAAGGTCGTGTCTTTGTCCAGAATACCATCACCGTTGGTGTCTTCCAAAACCGCAATACGATCACCGGCTTCACGTGCGGGATTCGTCTTGTTAGCAAAGTGCCGGTAGTTCACGACTTCACACACCCAGACGCGGCCCATGTGATCGACGTCGATATTAGACGGGCTTCGCAGCATCGGTTCAGCCGCCAGCAGGCTAACCTGCAGGCCGTCAGCGACATCAAGGCCGGCCACAGCAGTGTTCGGCATTCGAGTCGTACCATCCTGAGCACTCACTGAATCTGCCGTCGCAAACAGCAGCAGTGACAAATTAATAAACAGCAAAGCTTTAAGCACGGATGTTTGCTCCGATCGGCAGATGGCGAAACGGCAGGTCGCCTCAAACAACGACTCGCACGTTGTCCGCAGGCGGCGAGCTGCTCGCATGTTCACACAACCGCCCCCAAATTTCCACCTTTAGCGTCGGTGAATTATCATCGAATTGGCGAGCAGCATTTTCAAACAACACTTACCCAATCGCCATTTCAATGGCCGGGGCGATATCTGGGCGCCGCAAGCGCGAACTGCGTCCGTCGTCGCAATCAGGTGACGATATTTCTCTGACACTGTTCGTCCCTGCAACAGGATGCATCAACTGATGAATTTTATGACCACCTGTGAAATCCGCTGAAACGAACTACCAGCGACGGCCGTCATTGCAGCCATTCATTACAACATCTGACCGCAACTGCGACTCTTTCAAGCAGCGTTACATCGTCCGTTAGGTTCCATCATACCGTTCTGTTGACAGCGTGCAGGTTGATTTTAACGTCACATTGCCGACGAACCATGGCGTAAACACGGCGTTGTCTGCGTATGGAATCGAGATATTCACCTGAACGCTTTGAGTTTCCGGCGTGATCGACGTTGGAATTACGGTAACTGTAAGAGTATCAACGCCAACTATTCCCATAATTCTTTCAGCCTCTTTGACACCGTCTGCAGAATTCGCACCAGGAATCACCAGCTTACGAGCAGCCTCGTATGCGGCATTGTGAGACGTACTGCGAATGGTTCCGACGATGGAAAATTCCAATCCGGCAAATATCAGCAGCAAGAAAACCGGTGCCACAATCGCAAATTCAACTGCCGTTACGCCACGTCGCTCGCTATTTGCAGCAAGCGACCTTGCACTACGATTTGCTGAACGGGTAGATCTGACGACTGACTGTCTCATGATACGTGTTTCTCTACTCAGTAATCAGAGTTGGCAGATTGTTGGCAACTTCTTTAAACACGGCCACAAGGCCTGCCTGGTCATCAGCATGCCAATGTTTGCCGCCGCCGATGCGTGCGACTTTCTTCATCAGCTTCTGGTCGGCCCCTGAACTAAACGTGATTGTATGCACTGTGATATTCTTAGCACGTGCATCAGCTGCCACAATGTCCGGAGAGATTCCTCTGTTATGAATACCGTCGGTCATCAGGACAATTGTCCTCGCAGCAATAGGTCTCGCATAACTGGGATCGGTGACTCCCGAAATACCGTCCTTCAGCCCCAAGCCAATCGCGGTTGCTCCCCTAGCAGCCTTACCGTCAATGGTGGTCAATAACTGGCCGTAGTCCAATGTCATATTTTCATCTAGCCCTGACGTTGACGCGTAGGTGACAACGCCAACCAGTTCGTCCTGCGGAGTAGTATTCAGCGTGTCCAGAAATCCCTTGACAGCTTTCTTCAGGTCCACCCAGCGATTGCCTCCGGGTGTTGCCGAAGCCATTGAGCCAGATCTGTCGAGCACTAGAACGATGTCGCGGTCAATGTGTGTTGCCACCGCAGTTTTAACAGGTTGAAACGTGCCCTGATCAAACACACCGGAAAACAGCATCGGAATCGCTCCGGATCCCGAACCGACTGTTCGGCGGCCGGTAACGCGGACGCCATTGATGTTTTTCGAAGATTCATCCTGACTGATGAACTCATACTTGCCGTCGGCGTTGAGGTCTGAAGTTCCAAACTGTACGTCGTTAACCGAAAGCACAAGACCAGTTCCGGCAACCGTGTTGCGAGAAGCTGCGGAAACCGCCGCAGCTCGGGCAGCTACAGTGTCCTGTGAAAGACTAAGCGCCCGGCTTCCGGCACGCACCGATGCATCGGTTGCTGTCCTAAGTTCTGTACGAGTCAGTTGCATCCACGCAATGTTGATCGCGAAAGCTGAAAAAGCCAGAACCACTGGCAGGCAGATTACAATCAACATCAACATCGCGCCGCGACGATTTCCCAACGCGCCAGCCACCGAAAATGTCTTACGATCAACCTTCAGCATTAGTCGAATTCCTTCATCATCGTCGCCGCAGCATCGATCACAAGTTTGTCGTAAAACCATCCGCTAATTACTGAGTTTTCACTGCCGGTCGTCGCGACTCTAACTGTGATCCACGTTTGAGCCGGGCGGATCGCAAAGTCGCTCGGAGTGATTGTAATTGCCGCTCCTTTGACGTTGCGGGCAGTGAGAATCTGCTGACAGGCTGCGTCGACCCCCCGGCCCTCAAAGCAGCTCGAGCACCTTCGTAGGCTGCCACGCTTAGAGATTGTTTCAGGTACACCATTGAACAGGCTTCAATGGTCCCGATAACAATCGCCAACAGAATGGGCAGACAGACGGCAAACTCGGTCGCCGCCAAGCCCGACCGATGCCGAACTGGCCTCTGATGGACAGAACGCATATTTTTCATTCCGCTGACCCTCTCGAGTCTTTCTGACGACTAAAAATATCCGCACGAAGTCGTGACGTCAGACTTCCACAAGTTCACTAACCTTGTTGGATGTAAGTTGCGAATCAGAATCCTCGCTGTGGGCTGTTGAGGAGCCATTCCGAAGCGTCTCGGTCATCCTGTTAAACAATTCCGGCAGATCGTCCCAGAAGTCACCTTTGCGAAACCTTAAGGGCCGGACGTCAGTCTCACTGTTGCCGAGCTTCACAATCGTGTTCCGCATGTTGCGAATAGGGCCAGCCACGCGATTACTCATCGTCATAGTATCACGTACAAAAATCGGCATCAGGCAGATCAACGCCAGCAGCATCGGCCCTGAGTTATTCCAGAAAGCCAGCAGATTGTCCTTAACCCCGATAAACGGGTCGGCCAGAAACTGATTGATAATCCCGAAGAACGCTCCGGCAACAACAAAGACTGAAAAATGCATTACGACTCGAAACGCAAGCGACCACTGAACGCGGGCGTCAGCTACGGACTTCTTGCGTTGGTTTTTTGTTTTTGCCATCTCGCGCCCTCTTCCACTTCGATGATGTTCTGTTTAAGAATCCCCAACCCGATTCGAAACGTCGGAGCAGGTTAAGGATTGGTCAGCTTCAGGTGAGAGGGCTGGCGATTACCTAATTTCAGAGATGGAATAAATTGACGGAGTCCGCTTGTGAGGATTTTTTGGCTCCGCGACGTTGGTGAACTGGCCCGCTGCCGCTGCGCCAACGCTGAACTCCACGGGAAGTCGTTCTGTTTTCTGTGTACCATGAAAAATCGCCGACGACCCCAGAGATGCGAATTCGATCTGCAAATGACGAAGCCCCGTTTAAGTGGCCTTACGATCCTCAGCTAATCCACGTGGTACAAAAACGCCTCAGTACCCGCTGCATGCCGCGAATTATGAACGCGGACACCCATTGCGATGCTCTACGACATCGCTGTGGATACAAACACGCAACAACGTGTTACATCCTGCAAAGTTCTTCTCTGATTTGTTCGCCAAATTGAAGATGGAAACGCAATTTCCAAAACCTTCGTGACATTCTTAACCACGGTACTGGCCATAAACATTCCCAAACGGCTTTGAAGGCAAGGGACCACTGCAGGTGTAGAATGAAACATCAAAACGCTCGAATTAGTAAATTTAAACAGACAACCGTTCGACGTGGCGCCGCCATGGTCGAAATGGCAGTTTGCTTTCCCGTCTTCATGCTGATGCTGCTGGGCATTATCGAATTCGGTCGTGCCCTGATGGTGTCTCAGCTCTTAACGGCGGCCGCGCGTGAAGGCTGTCGGGTTGCCATTATCGACGGTGCCACGGAGTCAGACGTTGTATCAGAAATAAAGAATATGGTCACAGGCACAACCGGTTGCCAGGCAACGGATGTTGTCATCGAGATTGTTGTGACCGCCGTTTCCAACGGTGCGGACGTCCCCGATCTTGCAAACGCTGATCAAAGAGATCTGGTACAGATCGACATCGAGGTGCCGTTTTCCGCAGTGAGCTTTACAACGGGTCGTTTTTTGGCTGGCCACGATCTGCGGGGACAATGCGCCATGCGTAAACAGTGACGAATCGGTGCCATGTTCGGTGATCGTGTCTGATTCCACAATTTCTGTCTGATATCTAAGGGGGCGTCATGTTTAGAAAACCAATTTTAAGTGCGATGGCACTGCTGCTGTTTTCCGCAATCAACACCTCGACAAACAATTGCTACGCGACGGACGTGCCCGAACCGGTAATTGTAAGAGTGGAAGAAGACTGGGTCAGTTACATCCGCAATCCGGATTTCAACTCAGGTGCTCCCCAGATTGCGAACGTAATTTCACCAACAAAATCAACGGAACTCGCATTCGGCATCATCGAACTCAACCACGGCAGTGCGCCGAATTTTCGATCTGGTGGCTATCAGGTGCAAAGCTGGATGGGCAATTCAAACTACGACCATACATCTTCTGAAGAGACCAGTGTCCTGCAAACCGACTACGACAAGCTTGAGTACACAGTCGCCATGCAGCGAACTGATGACAGATTGAAATTCACCCTAAAAAATGGCAAGTCCAGAACGTGGGGAACCTTTGCTCTCACAGGTGTGAGTGCCGTTACTCCGGCCCTCAACGTTACGCTCACGGATTACGACCCACAGTTTTCGGTCGACAATACCTCCATCAACGTGGGCGCGCATCGTGTTGAATTGATATACCAGAGGGAAGTCCGCTACTACACCTCGGAAGGCTTACAGAGAACAGACACCACACCTCGCGTGCTGCATCGATACAAAGATGTCGTTCAGTTTGTATCCCTTGAGGAATACGAACTAAACTCCGACTACTTCAATATCGCGATTACGGAATGAACTGGTTCTGACCAACTTTATTTTCTATCGATACAGATGCCTGGGAGAACTAACATGAAAAGCATTGGCCTGCAGTTGCATAAACGTGAGTCACTTCAGTCAAAACAAAATCGCCGCGGCGCAATCGTTGTTTTTGCCGCTGTCATGCTGGCGATTGTAATCGGCTTTGCCGCGTTTACTGTCGACGTCGGAATGGTGACGCTGACAAAAGGACAAATGCAGTCTGCAGCTGATTCAGCGGCTCACGCAGCTACGCTTGAAGTCGCTCGGGCGTTCGGGCCCGGAGGTGAACTGACCGAAGATCAGGCCGAACAACTTGCTCGGGAGCGCGCTGTCGAAATGATCGCCCGCTTTCGCACCGGCGACGTTGTCTCTTCTGATGCCGATACGGTTCGAGACGTTCGTGTTGGGCGACGAACATGGAGCGACGCTAGTGAGGAATGGATTCAGGAATGGGGCGTCGCTCCGTTTAACATGGTTGAAGTAACGGTTCGCCGAACCAAGGCCGACACAACGTCTCTGCCAATGACATTTGCTCGAATCCTTGGACGCGAAGACTTTGAACTTCAAGTGACTTCCATCGCCGCGCTGCAGCCCGGTGTTGGTTTTGGAATGCCGCCGGAACCGATTTCAAACTCAGCTTCTAACACAATTGACATTCTGCCCATCGCCCTCGACCTCGGTTCGTGGACCGACCTGTTGGATCAATACCACACGGGCACTGACCACGGATACAAAGACAAGTACCGCTGGACCGCCACAGACGGTGTGAACTCTGGCTATCTGGATAACATTCCGGAAATTAGCATGTACCCAGACCTAAACAGCGGACTAGCGCCCGGTAATCGAGGCACCGTAGACCTCGGCTCAGCCAACAACAGTACAGCCGATCTTAAGCGTCAAATTGTACACGGACTCAATTCTTATGACATGTCATTCTTCCCTGACAACAAAATCACATTCAATGAAACCGGCGCTCTGTTTCTAAACGGAGACACCGGCATCAGCGCCGGAATTCAGGCTTCACTGGAATCCATTATTGGCCAAGTGCGAGCGATCCCAATCTTTATCCAGGTGACAGGGCAGGGAAACAACGCGACCTATACCATTGTGAAATTTGTCGGTGTCCGCATTATTGACGTTAACCTGAGTGGCGGCCCCAAAAAACGACATCTGACCGTGCAGCCTGCCGTGTTTTCTGACGCACATGTCATACGTGGCAACGTTCAGATGAACGTCGATTCCATCATGAGCCAGCCGGTTATCATTCACTAAACTTAACGAATATCCGAAAGCTCAATCGCGGACAGTAGCGACAGTTGATCACAAATACAGGTCGAAAACGCCGGACACCTCCGTGCATCGCTTCCAACGACTCACACGCTCAAGCCATGAGACGTAAGCACGTAAAAGACACGATAATCAACAACAAGTACCCGGCGTTTGTCAAATGATCAACCGCACTCCGCCGAGTTCGTCAAGGCCATAGGGCAGCTTGCCACCGGGCGAACCGATGAACATCAGGTTCTTGGGAATGCCCCATTCGTCTGATAGGTTTTGAATCAGTTCGGGACTGAAGCGGCCTTCGATCTGCACGAATTCAACGTCGATTTCCGGGTAGGCTGCATCGAGAAACTTCAATTCCTGAGGCAGGCTTTCCGGCAACACCACGTCGCTGTTTGTGACCGTAACAATTTTAAGTCGGTTTGTGTGTTCGTTCTGACGCACGTACAGCAATGCGTTGTTCAGGTTGGCAATATTGTGGCCTCGCGTAAAAAACACAATCTGTTGAGCGTTAATGTCGTCAATCTTGACTCGCATCCATCTGGTTGCCTGGTTCAACGGGCCGACAATTCCCGCAGTGACACTGCGGAACATCGACAGGCAGGCTTTCAATAGCTGAATACGAAACAGCATAACTCCGATCACAATCATTGCCGGAATGAAGTACTGCATGAACGTCCAGACATAAGCACTGTCAATCAATGCGTTGCCAACCAGTCCGGCCAGCACGGCACCAATTGCTATCAGGACAGAAATCCATGGGGCCCGAGCAGGACGCGGCAGGTTTCTACGTTTCAACTTCAGCAACACGTTGCCCAGCCCAAACAGCGCCATCACCGATAAGAATGAAATCGTATAGAGGCCGGCCAGCTTTTTAATCTGAGCATTGTCACCAGCGACTGTCAGTCGTTCATGAACCACATCTTCCGAAAGGTTCTGCAGTTCGCTGCGGTCTTGGGGTGACAGTGTCTTGAAGTAATTTTTACCCACCGCAGACAACGCCGCATCGTCCAGTGAAAGCACAGCGCGATTAACGCGACGACGAACGATATCCGCAGACTCTCCGTCCGCAGCCATCGGCAAGCCGGAAACCGCCGCACTAATCGTGGAAGCAACTTGTCGAGGTACCGTGTTTTGTGTGATAAACAGAACAGACACGCATAACAGAAAGAACGCGACAATAATCCGATGCGTAGTACCACGACGATTTGTCTTGAGAAGAAACTGGGGTAAACAGCGATCAAGCGTCATTCGATGCACAAGGCCCGTCACTCCGACAAAGCTGGTCAATACGGCCCCGCTAAGCACCATAGCGGCATCAATTGAAATCAAAGTGCTGAGCCATGGTCCGTAAGTTTTGCCGCCCGCAACTTCTCCCATATACGCCAGTAAGGCCGTTTGGTTTTCGTCAACCTGAACCATTGTCAGAACAGACAACGCCAGCAGCGCCATCAACGGATTAAAGAAGCTGACGGCAATCCACATGTTGCGAAGGGTCTTCGGGAAGACGCCGTCTTCCTGTTCTTCCACAAAGTTAGACGAACTTTCAAAGCCGGAAATCCCCAGCATAGAAACAGCGAAACCGAAAAACAGGGCCACCCACAGAGAACTGGAACCGCCGGCATCTTCATCAGCCGACAAATCAGCAAACTCGTTACTTGTCCCCGGAGCCGCCGGTAATGGTTCTGCAAAATTCGCCTTCGCCGTTGCCAGACCACCCTCGGGATTCTCGGCCCCGTTTCCAAATACAAACGCGGCTCCCACAATTAGCAGAAGTGTCAGCGTTGCCAAGTGAGCGATGAAAATCACAATCGCCACAATTGCAGATTCTGTTATTCCAATAATTGTCAGGAACATAAAAAATGCCAGTAACGCGATTGTTCCCGTCATTACGTCCAGTCCGTGCCACAAATTGTGAACGTAGTGCATACCTTCCAGAGCGGAAATAACCGCAGTGGCCATGTACGACAAAACCGTCAGGCAGGCCGCAACAGATGCTGCTCGTTTGCTGGTTGTATTCAGCAACGCATTGTAAGCCCCACCGTTAAGCGGCAGAGCTCCCACGACTTCTGCGTAGATCTTCCGAAACAGAAATAAAACCGCCGCTACCATCAGCAGGGATATCGGAGCCAGCTTGCCCGCATAGACAATCGCCAGCGCAGAAACGTACAGGCACGATGAAGTGATGTCGTTTCCACAAATCGCCGTTGAGGCCAGTTGGCCCAGACGTGGGTGGTGTTCGATCCTCGGTGCTTTCGCAGCGATTGGCCTTCCGGCAGTTTCTGTCACGTTCACAAAACCTCAGTAAAGTCACTGTCTGTTCAGCCGAACCGTAGTACCAATACGGCACGGTGGCAACACCAGTAAGACAGGCAAACGTCTGTGCAGCAAACCTTGAACTGCTGTCAACCAGGACTGTGGCCTGCGGATCAGCAAAATTCACGATTCCCAGCACCCTATCGCCGATTTATGGCCTTTTTCCCAAGCATGCGATCAAGGGAATCAGACGTTAGATATATTAACGCCTCAGGAAAATGCGCAAAGGGATGGAAGTACTCAAACGTCAAATATCCGTTGTCGCCAGTAGTTTCGAAAGCATTCAGGACGGCAGGCCAGTTGGTTGTGCCATCTAACAGTGGACGAAACGCTTCCAGTGAATGATCAGTTCCCTTCAGTGAGTACTCTTTCAGATAAATATTTCGGATGCGAGTTCCCAGCATGGAAATCCAGTGTTCTGGAAACTGATACTCCATGATATTTCCAGTATCGAAGTGCACATTCAGATGCTCACATTGAAAGCCATCGACAAAATCAATCATCTCAAACGGTGACATCAGGTAACCGTTGAAGAAGATGTTTTCAATATTCATTGACACATCCAGTTTTTCGGCTTCCGGCAACATTTTCGTAACCGCCGTTTTCACTCGTTTGTCGCAGACATCATTCGGAGTCGGATCGTGATGCCGGTTGCCATGGCATATGCACGGCGCCGGGAACAATAAGCGGGTTCTTCGTGCCTAGATGTCGATCCGCGAATTAATCTGGCGTGAGTGTTGGGTTTGCCGCAGACTTCTTCGTGGCGTATTTTTTTATTGAGTCATGGAGGTCTCATATGTCAGGTAGGGCGGCGAGTGTTGTGATTACGGTACGTCAGCA
>JBDNFN010000126.1:0-29005 GCA_041689795.1 Fuerstiella sp.
GGCCGTTTTCGCTCCCACCCGAGCCACGTTCTCGAACCCCGACACCCGGCGACTCAATCGGTGAAAGCCGACAACGCCCCCTCGCGCGCCGTTCACCACTGCAGCGATTATTTACACGTCAATTAACACAAGTCGTTTCCATGCAAGTGTTTCCAGAAAACACTTACGCGAATATGGCGCTGTCCCGCTAAGCAGGTCGACAGGTCATTTCACAGTCACCTGAGGTTCTGTGTCTGCTGATCCAAGTTTGTCCTGGCCCAGCAGTCGTTTGCCTTCCTCAAGGACAAACTTAGGATCCATGAATGGCTCGTAGCTAATGTCCTGCCAGCGGATTTTTCCGTCTCCATCAATCAGAAACGTGCCATGCAGTGCTTTGGCCTCGAAGTCGTCGAAACACCGATAGGCCTTGAAAGTGGTCAGGTCTGCATCGGACAGCAGCGGAAATGAAAATCCTTTATCAAGATCTTTATAGGCAAGGTTCAGCACGTTTTGTTTGTCGGTACTGATTGCGGCCATCTCAAAACCAGCGTTCCGAAATTCGTCAGCCATTGGAGCAAACTTTTGCAATTGCTCAGCACAATGCAGGCAGCCTGCTCCCAGATAGAAGATGACAACCACAGGCTTGCCCTTGAAGTCTGCGAGCGACTGCTGTTTGTTTTCAACATCGGGCAACGACCAGCCTGCCGCTGCTACGGGTTGCCAGTGAAGCGGGCCCAGAGAAACCAGCGGCGGTCGAGCTCCGATATCTGCCAATAGAGTTCTCGACTGTTTCCAGTCTTTGGTGAGGCCGAGCGCTTCTGCGATCGGAGTCAGTCTTGCAAAGGCTGGTATTGAGAGGTCGATTTCTGAAGACAGTTTCTGCAGGGTTTCGAATGCCTGTTTCGCATCGTCTTTCTTATCGGCGGCATTCAGAACTTCAATCTGTGCTGCCAACGGACGAACTTCGTTACCGTTACTGCGAACCAGATCGGTGATTTTTTTAACGGCGTCATCCTTTTTGCCAACCTGCAGCATCAACAGCACCTGTTCTTCGACTGGAACCCCGCCAGCTTTTTCAAACGCTGCAAGGCCTTCTTCTATTTTGCCATCGCGAACCGCCAGCCGCCCATCAATTTCCTGAATGGCTTTTTCCAGATCGCGAACTCGACTGCGGTGTTTGCCTTCCGCTGTGCTGCGAGCTTTCGCAATTTCCTTATCGTCTTTTTTAGCTTCTTTGGCTTCCGCTTCGGCCTTATCTCCGGCAGTTTTTTGTTTCTCTTTTTCGCCGGACAATTGAGCGTCAAGCCTACCGCGAATGTCGCCGGCTTTGGCAATATCTCCAGCGACGGCATAAGCACAGGCGAGGTAGCGCTCTGTTTTCAGGTCTTCAGCTTCGTCGCCTGTTGTTTCGAGATAGGGGCTGTCGGCGAGTGCGATAATGCGATCGTGCAGTTGATATGTTCGTAGTACGTCCAGTAATCTCTGGCGACCATACTTGTAGCTGCCGGACTTGCTGATGTCGTTGTACTTTGGGTGCCGAGGGTGGTCGATCATGTTTTGAGCGAGATCGACTGCGTCACCGACCCGGCCGATGTGCACCATGTTGCGAATGCACCATTCATTGTTGTGAGCAAAGTTGTGAATCTGGTCCGGCAGGATCAGGTCTTTCATCATATGAGCATGGTCTACTCGAGCTGAGGCTTCCTGCTGATAGACGGCGTCGTTATAGCGTTTAAGTCGAGAATAAATGTGTCCTGGCATGTGCCACATATGAGCAATCGCTGGAGCGGCAAGACCACAGCGAGCTGCCGATTCCAGAGCAAGTTCTGCTTTTCGCGTGTCCCACAAATGGATGCGATAGTGGTGTGCCGGATGAAGCGGTTCTTTGTCAAGAATTTCCTGAATCAGGGCGTCGATCGCAAGATAGCTGGTTGTGTCAAGCCCTTCGCGACGAGCTGACCAGAGAAACTCGCACAGGAACGCCTTTGCTTCAAGATCTTCTGGAAACTCGATGATCAAGTCTTCCATTTGTGTCAGATATTTTTCAGCGCGTTTTTTCTTTTCTTCCGCTGACGCTTCTTTGGCGTTGATGTATTTGTCGAACGAGTCGATGTAAAGCTGTTCGCGACGGGAAACGTTTTTCTTACGGTCAACAGCTTCCTTAATAAAGCCCTTGGCGCGGCTTGTGTTTTTGCGGTTTGACATCGCCATTCCCCAGTAGGCGATTGCACAATCCGGATCCAGCATGGCAGCCTGGCGAAAGGATCTTTCAGATTCGAAGTACCAGAACCCATGAAGCTGAGCGATGCCTTGTGTGACAAACGCCTTTGCTTCTTCTGATTTGGAAGTCGATGGGAAATTCACGTTGCCGACGTCGGGCATCAGGTAAGCCGCCTGACGAGGTCCTTCGTTGAAGACTTCACCGTGAATGGAATGCCCCTCAAGCAACGGCGGGGTTTCTTCTGTTGCTGCTGCGACTTCGGGTTTTGCAACAGGTTCCGTTTTGGCAGCTTCATCAGCAGTTGCGGCTGAGTATATGGCTGAGAGAAACGGAAGAAAGACCAGACAAGCGAATAGGCGGGGTTGCATGGATTCAGGTGTCCAACACAAGGGAGTGAATGGCGGAGCTTTATTGTGCCTGCTGAAGACTGGTTGGGCAAGTGCCTTGCTAAAAAGACGTCCGTTCTTGTCAGGAACGCTGGCAGCGAATTGGACTTGGGAAGCTTAGGCGTTACTCTGCGGCTTACTCAAAAATCTCAGCTTTTTGGCAACATCAGCTCGTATCTATTATGTCGCGAATATCAGACTCCTTCCAAAATGCCGTTAACTCCGGACGAATGGCTTTCATGCCCTTTATTACGGCGGGAGATCCATCCACTGAAACCACGGCGGCCGTTTTGAAAGGTCTACGCGATGCCGGCGTCGATTTGATAGAACTTGGATTTCCCTACAGTGATCCAATTGCGGACGGGCCGGTGATTCAGGCGTCGTATACGCGAGCATTGAATGCGGGGATCACCGTCGAAGCGATCTTTGACATGATGCAGTCGCTGCGTGAAGCACAACTGCCGCCAACGCTGGCCATGGTTTCGTTTGCCATCATTTTTCGATATGGCACAGAAAAGTTTGTTACACGAGCAGCCGAAGCTGGCTTCAGCGGTCTGATTGTACCTGACCTGCCGGCAGATGAGGCGCAGGATGTCTCGGCGATTACCCATGCACTTGGTCTGGATCTTGTTCAGCTAATTGCACCTACAACCACCGAGGCACGGACTCAGGAAATTCTGGACGCATCCCGCGGATTCGTTTACTGCGTGTCTGTTGCGGGAACCACCGGAGTTCGCAAAGAATTGCCTCCCGAACTGATCGAGCAGCTAAAGCGTCTTCGTAAATCGACTGCGTTACCGCTGGCTGTTGGCTTTGGAATCAGCGGTCCTGATCAGGTAGCAGCGTTGGAGGGCGTGGCCGATGGAGTTATCGTTGGTTCTGCGATCGTCAGGATCATGGCGGAATCAGCCACTCCCGCAGCGGCCTCTGCTGCAGTGCGAGATTTTTCAAAGACGATGATGTCAGCTGTTGCGGTCGTTAAGCCGTCGGTTCGTGGCTAATCAAATCCGCCGGCTTTTGTTGATTCGTCTATCGGGCACTTTCCAGAAACGGAATCACCGTGTTTAGCAACCGTGACGATTTGGTCCAGTGGATGCCATGAGCGACGCCGGCAAATGGCACTCGAACGACATTGCGATTTAATGAAGCCACGTGCCGCGCGTCTTCGTCTGTCAGCATCCCACCAGCGGAAATGTCAGCCTGCAGCAGCAGCGATGGACAAAGCAGATCTTTAAATACGTTATCGATATCGTAACCCTCCAGCCAGTTGGCCGCCGTAATTGAGTGAAACACGGCTGGGTCGAGCTTCTGCAGGCAGGACGCGGCAAACCGAAGTTGCGCTTCGTCGCGAGTGTCACCGATCCGAAGCTGCTGCCCCGTTACTGGATCATGAAACGTTGAGTCGCCCAGTGCTGCTGCTATCGTCGCCACGGGATGTTGACTGCCGGCAAAATTTGCAACGGCCGTGAAGTAGCTCAGCAGTCCTGTTGTCGAAATCATTAGGCCCATAGTGTGCAGCGGCGGGTCTTCCATTACGATCGCTGAAATTCGAGTGCCCAGTTTTGCCGCCACGCCGGCTACTGTCATGGCTCCTAACGAGTGCCCGTACAAAACGACAGAGCCGGAAATATGGCTGTCAATCAATTCGCAAATGTCGTCAACATAGTTGGTTACAAGATAGCCGTCCGCAGCGCGGTCCGAAAGTCCGTGCCCGCGGAAGTCAACCAGCATCAGACGATGGCGTAACGACAGTGGAGCAACGATTGGCAGAAACGTTTGCCACCTTCGAGTTACGCCATGCAGCATGACAAGCGTTGGTTCGTTTGATTCCGTTTCTGCAATGTTCAGGGAAATGCGACCCACTGGCTTTTTTGAATAGACAAATTGCACGCGATGTTCTTTCTGTAAATTCAGACAGCCGACTCTTTTCCTGCACTTTGGCAATTCACTCAGGTCAAATCAAACAGCGGCAGTTGATTACTGCGTAAAGCTTATCACCGCGTGATGTTGCGACGCCTCCTGGTCGCCACCGAAACGAACTTATATCGCCGAAAATGAACATCAGATGTAGGCACTCGTCTAAGCTGAAGCTCTTAACTTGGCTTCGATGTTCACAACCCTGTGCTTGTGGACTGAGGCGATTTCACTGGGAAGGTTAAGTTCTGTCCATCTCGCAATCTTAATGCCACCTGAAGTGGTTTTCTGATACGCAGATTCGTTTCGACACGACGCTGCAACTTAAACGTTACGGCACATGGAGGCCAGGGCATGAATGTGCCAGAGTTTCCGGAAAAACCAATTCCTGCACAGGCAGTTAAACCGTTTAGCTCGGCGTCGGGCGACTCGAGGGTCGCCGCTTCGCATCAAACAGATGTGACAGGCCGCATGATCCGTAGCAGATTCGCTCTGCTTGTTGTGCTGATCATGGTTGTCCTGGCAGATATGACGGTGTATCACGCCTGCGGATTTACGGGGCCAGCCGTATACTTGATCGCGGCTTCGGTTTTGCTGTTGATCGGCATTCCGGGCCGATGAATGAGACTCTGTGCGCTTCTGATTTCCGTGCTGCTCATCCTTTTGTCGCTGAGACTTGCGTGGAACGGTTCGACTATGCAGACGGTGGTCGGATTCTGGTTGCTGAGTGCTTTTGCAGTATCTCTGCGACGCCATACGCCGTTCTTTCTGGAAACGTTTCTTTTTTCAGTTCAATGTATTCCCGGCGGCTACGATTTCTTCAGTCGTATTTAATAATCGAGTTCGCGAACGTGTCCTTGGTCCCGTGGATCAGGGGCGGCCACTGAAGTTTCTGGCAGTCGGGCTGCCCGTTATCAGTGTGCTGTTGTTTGGTGGCGTGTTTGTGATGGCGAATCCCGATCTTGTGAATTGGATTTCGGGGACGTTGGGTTCATCTGTGGCTTCGATCCGCAGATTTCTGTTTCAGTTTTCGGTGTTTGAAATTGCATTCTGGTGTGGCGTTGCCTGGCTGACGGGGTGTGTGCTTCGTCCGTTATTGGCCCCAATGGCAGAAGTGGTGGGTGGGTTTAGTGGGGAAGGCAGCGCGACAGAAACTCGGCTCTATTCCGCTTTTCGCAACACTCTGCTGGCGATGATTGGCCTGTTCGGCGTTTACCTGCTGTTCGAATCGAGGGCATTCTTTTCACGGAAACCGCCAGAGGGCTTCACGTATTCCAGTTACGCTCATGAAGGATCCGCATGGCTGACGGTCGCACTTGGGATGGCGACCGTGATGCTGTCGTTGATTTTTCGAGGTCTCACGCTGTCCGATCGGCGAATTCGCAACCTCCAAAAACTTGCGTGGGCGTGGTCATTGCTGAATTTTGGCCTGACGATTGCCGTCTATAACCGCATGCTAATTTATATCGATTACAACGGCATGACGCGTATGCGAACTGTCGCGCTGCTGGGCATTACTTCAGTGGTGGTCGGCTTTGCTCTGGTGCTGCTGAAGATCCATCGCTGGCAGACGTTTCACTGGCTGATTCGTCGCCAGGTTTGGGTTCTGTGCCTGGCGATCTACGTGTATCTCGTCCTGCCTGTTGATGTTCTGATCCACCGTTACAACGTCAGGAAGATTCTGAATGGAAACCTGGCTCCAATCGTGCAGGTGACGGCTCATCCAGTAGACGACGAAGCCCTGCCTGTGCTGATTCCATTATTTGAAGCAGAAGACAGGATGATCCGAGATGGAGTCAAGGGACTGCTGTCGACGCGGTTCGAATCGCTCGAAGATCAACTGGCAGAAAACAGGTTGCTTGGCTGGACCGCGTGGCAGAAAGGTAAGTCTGACTGCCTCGATTCGCTGCAGCAGACCAAGATGCACTGGGATGCATTCTCTGATAGCCAGCACGCAGCGGCCGCCTGGATGAGTCTGCAATCTTATGCATACCGAAATTGGTGGTAGTCGCTGACACATTTTAAAGACAACACGCCCTGAGTTAATAACTCAGGGCGTGTTGTGATTTGATAGACGGCCGACGGATCTACAATGCAGCCTTTCGCTTGGAAAGCCTTCGTAGGCTATTAATACCGCCCTCTTACATGTTTTCGTCGCCTCGCCACACAACCTTCGTCTTGGTCATTGTGTCGTGCAAAGCACGATGATCCTGGGTAAACGCGCACATCACGAACGTTGCTGAAAGCGTGACGAATGCCAGCATGGCTGCCCAGAATCTCTTCAGAGCGAGATTGAACGACATTGGGCTGTTGTCTTCCTGAAGCACTATCAGCCCGAACGTCCATTTTCCAAGCGTGGCCCGACCTGATCCGGATTCAAAATTGGCGAAATAGATGCCCAGTGAAAGTGATATACTGCCGACTAGTGCCACCCAATATGCTCCGGTTGCGATTGTTTCAGATTCATACAGGGTATTCACCAATCCACGTACAAATCCCGATCCATAGACACACACACCAATAATCAGGGCGGCAAGCACCATGTCCACCTGGAAAGCCAGAAACCGCGGGCCGAATCCCGCCGAAGACAATGGCACCTGTTCGTTGCAGATTTCCATGTCCGGGCGGAAATAGAGTGCGAACAGTCCAAATACCCGCATCATCAAGATGGCCGGAAACGCCAATAGTGTTGACAGTAGCATTCCGAGTGGAAGGCAGATCAAAAACAAGAGCGGCAGACGCAGAAACATAAACGATCCCGTCGAATCTGCGTCAGCGATTGTGTAGCTTGAAATTGCACTAAGTACGGATACTTCGACCTGATTCATGTAGAATTCGGCAACCTGATTCCAGCCCAGCGCCAAGCCGACGCCAGTTCCCAGAGGAATAAGCAGCACGAGGCCAAAGAAAATGGCAGACACGTACAAAGTTGGCACCAGCGTGTTGACCAGGTCTTTGGCCATCCAGCTAATCAACCATGCTCGATAGCTGTACTGCTGCGACATATGAACGACAGCCAGCGGCAGGAAGATCAGGTAAGGAATCAGAAACAGCACTATAAAGGTAACCAGTGAAACAGTGTCATCGATACCGGAAAAGTGCATGGCGATTGGTATCCAGATCACCGGATACATCAACACAATCGGCCAGAAGATGGATGTAAATCCCGTGGTCATGTTGCCATACATGTCTCCCTGAAAACGTTTGATTTTCTTTTCTTTGGCGAGCGTCAACTGAATGATTTTTGCGCACAACGTCCACGCCCAGCCGCCAAAACTAAGCAGGAAGACAAAGAATATGAACACCCAGAAATACGTGGGCGGTGAAAACCATGCCGCAATTTCCGGCGGTGGGTACCGACCTTTGCCGTCGGTTAGATAGGTTGAACCGGGCGTGTACTTCACTCCGTCATAGAAGGCCGTTTCCTTATCTTTCAAGTCAATAAACACTCCGTTCACTGTGATTGTGACACCTTCTGCAGTGTCCTTGAGTTCCACTGCTCGCGTCCTTGTGTACCAGTTCAGCACAAAGGCGGCGATGATCACCATGGTTGCTGAAAGCCCCCAAAGCACGCCTGTTTTGAAGGCCCAATTCTTGTGACCCATCAGGAACTTCCAGGCGTTCGGCCAGATGGCCTTGTAGAACTCTTCCGGAGGTGGCCCCTTTCGAGACCTCTTTTTTTTCTGTTCTTTGCTCAACGCTCCCGTCTGGATATTGACTCCGCAGTGCGGGCACTCAAATTCTTCATCGTCAACGGGTTTGGTGCAGCTGGGGCAGACTTTCTGTCGACGATCTTCCGCACGTCTCAGGTCTAGACCTCCGAACAGATCGTCGTGGTCCGACGGTTCATCGAAGGACGGCTCTGTTGGCCGAGGTCGCTTTCGTTTTGGTGCAGCTTCACCGCCGGTTGCGGCGGGAACCGCGATGCGAGCATCGCAGTTCTTGCACTTTACTGCTCTGCCAGCAGCTTTGTCGGATACGGCAAATACCGCACTGCATTCTTTGCAACGGACCTTGATTGGCATTGTTCTGTATTTCTTTCGGGCTGGTCTATTTTGCAGCAGCCATTTTCGACACCCCAGCGTCGAAAACAAGTTCACTCACTGACAGACGATTATTACAACAGTAGAGTACAGAATTCATTCCCGGATCGCGCGGACCGCCGGGTTGCAAAAAAAAAATCGGCTTTTGGCGGTTGACTTTCGTCAACATCCGAACATCACTAGGATAATCGGCCTCAATTTGCAGCTAGGAGCGGCCCATGACGATCATCATTCGGTGCTTTGAGTGCGAAACGCGGTACCGCGTTCCTGACGAACGCGCAGGTAAAAGCGTAAAGTGCAAAAAGTGCGGTACAATATTGCAGATTCCGCTGTTTGATGCTGAACAGCCAAAGTCGAAAGATGGCAGTGCCATATATCGCCACGAATTTCGAGATCGCGACTTTGAACCAGCGACGGGCGATGAAGAGAATATCGAGGCCGTAACCCAGCATATCGAAAGCTATGTTGGCCCAGTTGAAATGGTTTTTCATGAGCTCATTTCTGACCTGGTGCATATCGATATTCACTGGGTGAAGCCGACAGCTGGTCGCCCATGGCACACACTTGTTACCAGCGGTATGAGTGACCATCCGATGACAGTGCCGGATGTGTGCAGTGAGTTTCAATATGCTGAACTGTCGGTGAAACTGCCCGCCAACTGGAAGGTGTCTCAAAAGGCTTTTAAGTCGGAAAAAAATTATTGGCCCGTCAGACTGATGAAGACACTGGCCAGACTGCCTCACGAATTCGAAACCTGGCTGGGAATCGGTCACACTGTCCCCAATGGCGATCCCGCAGAACCCTACGCTGATAACACAACGTTTTCATGTGCACTGTTGTTGCCTCCCGACCCGGATACAACGGCGGAAGGATTTCATTGTCTCAAAAGAAATGATGGGCAGAAAATCTGGTTCTACAGTGTGGTTCCGCTGTATGAACGAGAAACAAATTTCAAGCTTGCCAAAGGTCTTGAGAAATTGCTTCAGCGGTTTAGTTCAAATGGTATTGGTGACGTGATCGACGTAAATCGCCCGGATATATGCCGCAAGAAATTCTTTGGTTTTTTCTAATTGCCTGGCAGAATCCGTTTCGCGAATTCGAGTGTCTGTGCTGTTCTGAAGTTTGACGGCTGGAACATTTGTAAAGAAGCCCTAGACTGACAGCTAACTCATTACACGGACGTTACTAAATGGCCAAGGTGCTTCTTGATTTTGACGGCAACACGGGGCTGGTTGAGACAATTGTCTCGGGCGGTCAGACCGGTGTTGACCGAGCTGCACTGGACGCTGCTCTGGCTGCGGGCGTGCCGATTGGTGGCTGGTGTCCTCGCGGGCGTCGAGCCGAACGGGGCCTGATTCCGAAGCGATATCCGCTGAAGGAAACGACGGCACGTTCGTACACGGTCCGCACAGAATTGAACGTGCAGGATTCTGACGGAACGCTGATTATTGTGCTTTCTGAAATCAGCAGTGGCACAAAACTGACGCTGGATCTGGCTAAAAGGCATGGTAAGCCCGTGATTGTCGTGCACTTGAGGCCAGCAAGTACTCTGAATCTGTTTTCAGATCAGAATTCGCTGACGGAACAGATCGATTCAGTTGTGGACTGGATTCGCGACCATAGAATTCGCATTCTGAACGTGGCCGGTCCTCGAGGCAGTTCCCACAAAGATGTCTACGCGGAATCTCGAGAATTTGTGAGTCTGGTGCTGCAGCGTCCCGCAAGCCACTGCTGATTCAGTCGCCGAACGATGTACCCCTGACTTCAGCTATTAATGCATTACTGCTGTTGAAGAATCGTCGGCACATAACCTCGGCAAAACCTGTCGCCCGCAGTTTGCGGTGCTAATTTGATCACTTTTCTGGCTCTGCCAGCTGACCACCTGAAGAAGAAGTTTGAAAATGTCTGAACAATACATCATGACCATTGAGCAGCTGACTCGTCTTTACGACGAAAAAGAAGTGCTCAGCGATGTTTGGCTGTCGTTCTATCCCGGAGCGAAAATTGGAGTTCTTGGCGATAACGGTGCCGGGAAAAGCACGCTGCTGCGGATCATGGCCGGCGACGACACAGACTACATGGGTACGGTTCGTCCTGCGAAGGGCGTCAAAATTGGCTATTTTCGTCAGGAGCCTCAGCTGGATCCGGACAAGACCGTTGGCGAATGTATCGAGGAAGCCGTCGCGGAATCGCGAGCCATTCTGGATCGCTTCAACGAGCTCAGTATGAAACTGGGCGAAGACATGTCGCCTGAAGAAATGGACAAGGTGCTTGAACAGCAGGCCACCGTGCAGGATAAGATCGATGTTGCCAACCTGTGGGAACTGGACCGCACTCTGGAAATCGCTGCGGATGCGATGCGACTGGCAGATGCCGACTCAATGATCAAAAACCTTTCGGGTGGCGAAAAACGTCGTGTTGCCATGTGTCAACTGCTGCTGATGAACCCCGATATTCTGTTGCTGGACGAACCCACAAATCATCTGGACGCGGCATCCGTAGCATGGCTTGAAAAATTTCTACACACGTTTCCAGGAACCGTTGTTGCGATCACCCACGATCGGTACTTTCTGGACAATGTGGCTGGCTGGATTCTGGAACTCGACCGAGGCAAGGGGATTCCATACGAAGGTAATTACTCGTCGTGGCTGGAACAAAAACAGAAACGACTGGAACTTGAAGAACGCAGTGAATCGCGTCGTCAGAAGGAACTCAAACGAGAACTGGAATGGGTCCGAATGTCGCCCAAAGCACGGGCTACCAAAAACAAGGCTCGCATGGATCGGTATCAGGAACTTGCCGCGCAGGAATACGACATTCGCGACGGAGCGGCTCAGATTCAAATTCCGACGTCGCGACCTTTGGGGCAGAAAGTTGTCGTCGCAGATAAACTGACCAAGTCTTACGATGGTCGAGTGATTTTCGAAAACATAAGTTTTGATCTTCCGCCCGGAGGAATTGTGGGCATCATCGGGCCGAACGGTGCGGGCAAGACAACACTGTTCAAAATCATCATGGGCCAGGAACAACCCGACAGCGGCACAATCACCGTGGGCGAAACAGTCGACATTTCGTACGTCGACCAGTCACGTGATTCGCTGGATCCGAAGAAAACCGTCTACGAGGAAATTTCCGGTGGATCGGAAATTCTGGAAATCGGCCGGGCGAAGATTCATTCTCGAAGTTATTGCGGCCGTTTCAATTTCAAGGGTAAAGATCAGCAAAAGTTTGTCGGCGACTTGTCGGGCGGAGAACGCAACCGCGTTCACATGGCGAAACTGCTGCGATCCGGTGGCAATTTGCTGCTGCTGGACGAACCTACGAACGACCTGGACATCGACACTCTGCGAGCACTCGAAGAAGGTCTGTCGTCGTTCGGCGGTTGTGCCGTTGTTGTCAGCCATGACAGGTGGTTTTTAGATAGAATCGCGACTCACATTTTGTCATTCGAAGGCGACGGTTCCGTCGTCTGGTGCGAAGGTAACTATCGCACTTATGAACAGCAACGCAAAGAACGACTCGGCGATGGGTCCGACACACCAGCTGGTGGTCGATTTAAACCGTTGAGTCGCTAATTACCAGTATCGGCAACCGTACAAATCAGGCTCGCGAAGGCGGCGTGGCAGCACCACGCCGCCCGTGAGTATTTTTTCATGTCGCTGGAAGCGGTCCCGAAACCGCTCCGGCGAACTGCTCAATACAAGCGCGACGCGTAAGCGAGTGAACTTTGTAATGCCGGGATTCACCTGCGCGAAGCGTGGCTGTGAACTTGCGATTTCATGACCGCTTCGAGCGCCAAATGTCAGTGGAGCCCTGCCGTCATGTGACGTGTTTTCGAACGGTCAGGCTTGTGTAGAGTGAGTTATGATAGAAGTGCGGTCACTTACAGTGAAAGTCTTGAAGACGGTATGCCTTGTCCAGTGGTTTAACCGGCCGAAAATCTAGACGAGTTTCGCTACGTTATTTCGTAAAACGCTTTAACGCGCATCACAATTGGCCATCGATACCCAGTTGATGGAAATAATGCTGCACCTTGTCCTGTTGTTCCAACAGCCAGTCGATCGATGGTTCGTTCGCCAAAGCCTTTTGAATAACTTTGACTGTGGCTTCGCGATGCACTTCGAACAGAGCCTGGTGATCCACCTGCTTAACCTTTAGTACGGCGGGGTCCAGCCACACAGAATAGATGATGCCCAGATCATTGGCTTTGTCTTTCGGAATGTACCCGGCGCGCACGGCGTCCAGCACTCCGTTAGCAATTCCAGCCTGAACACTGCCCATCAGAATGTTGGTGTAGCGATTGCTGGTGACGGTTACTTTACTGACCATCAGCGTGGCTGGTCGAACCTGCACGTCGCTGTTAAGAATGGCGAAGACGCGTGTGTGTCCCTTCACCTGATTCGCCAGCATTCCGGCAAACGCATTGCCAACCGGGCCATCAAGTTCACCAATAATTATTTCCGGTTCGGCACACAAATAATCTACGTCGCCTTCTACCAAAGCTTCGCCCGTTCGCATAATGATTCGGTTACTCATTACCTATTCCTGTTTGGAATTGCCTTGTTCCGGAAGACTGTCAGCGGCCGGATTGTAGCGTCGATTCCGCAGACCGCCGGGTCGCGACAGCTGAAAATTACGTCTTCAGTAATTCTGTCCGAGTTCGCTCAGATTCAGTCGCAAATCCAACTTAGCGGTACTCACGTCAAATGTTGGCTCACCAGAGTTGCAGTCATTCAGCCAACGGTGGTGAGATCTTGCTTTGGCACAGCAGGTCAGACTTTCGCTGAGGCCGTCTTGCGGAAACGCTGGCTTCGTGGTGGCAGCACGGTGATTGATCACGCGTATCCAGCGACGAATTAAACGCCCCTGCATTTTCATGGGATTGCATATCCATCCTCGTTAAGGAAATCCCTAAGTCGATCGACCGATTCCATTGAATCATTTCCTTTCACGTGAATCAGAAGAGACCCGTCTGAGCGAAGTTGTTCACGAATTAATGCGAGGGACAACTTGACGTTACGATTGTTTGGGACGCGCAGGCATTGAATTGAATCCTGGATCTTCACTCAAACGCCGTCATTCACATTTGAACTTTCGACGCGACATCTTCCTGGAAACTCCCTGCGATCAACGAATGCGATGGTCTGGGCGAGCATGAAACTCCGAAGCGAAGACTTCCCACGCAGTTGTGTTGAGGTGATTTGCGAGAAACTGTTGTAAATATGCCGACCAGAATTTCCAAAACCCAAAGTGAGACGCGGTGGCCAAAAAAATCTGGGCGATGTCGCGATTGTACGATGTCGTGATTGTACTGTGCCTTGTTGAGGTTTGCAGATTGTAATCCAACGTCAGTACTCACGGCACCATCAACTCCGCCACGACAAGGCCGGGATTATCTGCTTCGATCTGATGGAAGGCTTGTGGCCGCGTAGACTTGCAATGCCAGAGGGTGCTTCCAGACAAAGAGTAATCGCTACCAGTGCGAACAGAAGCAGTGTCCGTGATTTAGGTTTGGTGTTGACAGGTGACTGTGGCTCCGGAAGTTCGAGCCGTACTCCGTTCAGGTGGGTGACAGGCAGCGGGCCATCATTGCGGAGTTCACGGCGAAGGCATCAGCCACTGTGGTGTTGATGTACCACTGTTGTGTAGATCATTCGGCATTTGCTGGGGATATACCATTATCGCCGGGGTTATTATTAACTGAGGCAACTTTATCCCCGTGGAGGCGTGTTGCAAGTCGGATGGTGGGGCGAGTGGCGAGTGAAATTTCAATACCTAATATCGAACGGCTTCGTGGCGGTAGGTTGCTATTCGGTCAGGCTGCTATGTGGCAGCGATTGACGGAGACCTTAATTGCCCGGCAGATAACTGATTTACTGAAACTTGACCTGCGACTGCTGCGACATCAGCTTGAAGTACTGTGGTTGGAGCCTGACGCGCTGCGACACGAAGTTGCCGTGTTACGATATCAACCTGCTGTGCAGCAACAGAGCGTTGGCGGTGTCCGAACCACGCCTGCAATCCGGGTAGCGATAGCTGCTGACATGCGTGACAGGCAGCGTCGTTCGGGAAGTCCGCACTGGCTAGTTCCCCGAACGGATTTACGTTCCCGTGCGTGGCCTGGTTCAATCGCGGCACGAATACCCAATTTCCAGCGATTCCACCTAGCTGAAGCCAACTGAGTCATTTTGAGTTTCGCGTTACTCAATCGGCGTTTCGAACGTGTTTAACGTATCCAATCGCCCCACGCCATCGCCCGCCGAGGCATTTCGGCCGCCGCGGGCGCCGTTGGTGTGTTGAGTGGAAGGGGGCGTTGGTGTTATCCGCCGACGGCTTCTCGGAAGGCGAATCCATCGATGCGGATTAGTTCCAGTGGGACGGCTGATCCTCGACCCCGTGGTACGGCAAAGCCATAGGCGATGACGGCCCCGGAAGTCAGTTCAGCGACGTACAGAACTCCGTTAGCAGGTTGAACTCCGCCGCTGGCGCGAAGCTGAATCGGGCCGCCGACCATAGAATACTTTGGTTCAGGAGTGGCTGGGTTTAGCTGGAAATCGGCTGCCACATTTCTCAGAAACGTGTAAGCGAAACCGCCTGTCTGGCCGCTGATTAAGCCGCCTCGAAGAACGCCCGTCAGGTGGTCGAGCACAAAAATGGCTTCGCCATCACCGACGGTGGACACAGGCACTGTGGCCATTGAAAACTTGTCGTTGCTGTTGGCTGCGGCCGCTTTGACTGGCAGTTGAGGCTTTAGCACCATGAATCCGGCCCCCAACAGGATACCGAGGGTAAGCATCAAAACTGGATACTGCTTGAGTGATTTCATCGTTCGCCCTTTGATTTATGAGTTGCCGAATCGTTGTTGGAAGTTGCGTTCGTGTCGCACACCGCAAAAATTGTAAGCCGAAGCGCTTGATTTAGCCAGATTGTGACTGATGATCTGCGGCTCACAAGTCAATTGTCGTGGAAGACGGCGACTCCACGGGGGTTCGGGGTGAATTCTGGTCAGATCAGAACCTTTGGGATACCTGCGTTGTCTTCGCTCACGAATAGACAATTGCTATGATCGCGAGTTTAAGGTGGTTATATCGGCTTTTATCGGTGGACCGAAATTGTGCGGCTCGCTGTGTGTGTGGCAACCTGTGTATGTTAAACAGCGGGTGTGTGTCAGATCGTGGTCGGTGGCTGTTTGAATTGTCTTTGCCTGCTATTGCAGCGGAATCTAATAAAATGTCGACCAGTACTGAAACCGTCAAGCTATCTGTGCCCTGTGTCTGGCAGTCTATCCGCGACACGGCCATTGCTCGGTTAGAAACAGAATCGACTCTGGCCAGCTTTCTGCATGCGACGATTCTGAACCACGAACGCTTTGAAGACGCGGTCAGTTTTCACCTGGCAGGCAAGCTGGATTCTCCTTCGTTGAGCACTATGCAGGTTCGCGAAATTATCGATCAGGCGTTGCAGTCTGATCCGGAAATCGGAGCCGCCATTCGAGCTGACATTTTTGCTGTTCGAGAACGCGATCCGGCCATCAATTGTTGTTTGGTGCCGTTGCTGTATTTGAAGGGCGTGCATTCGCTGGCCAGCTACCGAATTGCTAACTGGCTATGGAAGGAGGGGCGAGAACTTTTGGCTCTGCATTTGCAGAACCGAATTTCGGAAGCCTTCAACATCGACATTCATCCGGCGGCCAGAATTGGCAAAGGAATATTGATGGACCACGGCACAGGCGTTGTGATTGGCGAAACGGCGGTAGTGGACGACAACGTTTCTATGTTGCATGAAGTCACGCTGGGCGGCACTGGTAAAGATACGGGCGACCGTCATCCGAAAGTTCGTCGTAATGTGCTGATTGGTGCCGGAGCTAAGATTCTAGGAAACGTAGAAATTGGTGAGGGGGCGAAAATCGGAGCAGGCAGCGTGGTACTGACAGACGTTCCGCCGCATTGCACCTATGCTGGAGTGCCGGCTGTTCTGGTGGGCCGACCGAACTCGCAGGAACCTTCGATGGAGATGAACCACGGCATTGATATTTGATAAACATTCCACTGCGACGCATGCCGTGCCTGAGTTTACTGAACAGGTTGAGGTATCGTTCTGCCAGGTTTGTGATCTCCGTTCCATGCAATCAACGTTTCTGTAGTTGTGACCACTTTGATGCCCGCTGATCTTCTGAAGAATCCTCGATACAGTGCTCCGGATCTGGGGCTGCCGATGCCCGACGACCTGCATGCCGTTTCGGCATGCCTGCCGCTGTGGGCTCATAATATTGGCTACGAAGAAGCCGATCCGGAGGTTATCTCAGCGTTGCAGGCCGCGTATCCTCGGTTCTGCCTGCATCCGCTGGTGAAGCAGTTGTGCGTTACGAAGATAAACAGTGATGGTCGACAGGGTTTGCCATTCGCCAGTGTAAAGGCTGCTCACCGCGCAATCGAATACGTGCGGGCTTATGGTGTTGAATCTGCGATTGTTGTTGAACTTGCTGAGCAGTCGGCTTGTGGCGTTTCTGTGGTAGAAGCAGATTTTGGCAAGTTGAAGCAGTATTGGCAGCATGCCGGGGAAAACGTTTCGTCACGAGTTGCAGAACAGATACTAGCGGGCGATATCGTGACCAGCGATCAGACGGATGCTAGAGTGGCCGTTCGAGTTCGTGTGGCCGAACTGCAGAATGCTGATGTAGGCGACGTGTTTCTGTTTCCATCGGGTATGGCAGCGATTGCGTGTGCGTGGCGAACGATTCAGCAGTTTAATGCTGGCAGCACTTGCCAATTCGGTTTTCCGTATGTTGACACGTTGAAAATTCAGCAACGCTTTCCCTCGGCAGAGCATACGTTCTTTCCGGTAGGGACTCAGCAGGACATCGAGAAACTGCAGCAGTTATGCAAGACGACTTCACCGGTGGCTGTGTTTTGTGAGGTACCGGCGAATCCGTTGCTGGTAACGCCGGATGTTCGACGACTTCGTGAGTTGGCTGATGAGTTCGGTTTTCTATTGATCATTGATGATACTCTGGGAGCCTGCTGTAATCTGAACGTGCTTCCGTTTGCTGATCTGGTGGTGACAAGTCTTACGAAGTTTTTCAGCGGTTACGGAAACGTGCTGGCGGGATCTTTGGTTGTGAATACCGCCGGACGTCACGCGGGTGAGCTGCGGAAACTGATTGCCGCCGACTTTGAAGAACTGCTCGCGGATTGCGACGTCGAAGTTCTGTTTCGCAATTCGGCCGACCTGGAACGACGCATCGCCACAATCAACGACAATGCCGATCGGCTGGTTCGTTATTTGGCCGATCATTCTGCGGTGGATGCTGTGTGCTATCCGGATCGGCAGTCTGATAATTATGGCGCCGTGGCAAAATCCAGCGGAGGTGGCGGCGGACTGTTATCGATTGTGCTGAAAAATCCAGAACAGACGACGGCTGCCGTGTTTGACCGACTGGAAGTTTGCAAGGGGCCAAACCTGGGAACAAACTTCACGCTGTGCTGTCCGTATACAATCTTGGCGCATTACACAGAACTGGACTTCGCCGAAGAATGCGGAGTTTCTCGCTGGCTGCTTAGAATCAGCGTAGGCACGGAACCGTATCAAGTTTTGGAACAACGCTTTGCCGACGCGTTAAGCGTTGTGCAGTAGTTGCCGCGACGTGTGTTTGCCGCGACGTGTGTTTGGCGCCGGCAGATCACGCGTTTTTTTTCCGGAAGATGCTGTAGGCAATCACACCCGTGATGACGGTTATGGCGGCTCCGGTCAGGTGGTAAAGGCCGGGAACGCTGCCAGGCTCGCTTTTGTTTGCGGCCATCAGAACCACAAACACGATTGTGGCGACGACGTAAATGGCAGCGGCGATGTCTGACAAAGCGTGAGACTGTTCAAAGCGTCGACGTACAGTTGGCAGAAACAATGTTGCGATGCAGCAGGCGGACGACAGCGAAAGCGTTGTTCCCAGATAGTCAAACAGACCCAGCAACGAGTTCTCAACGAACCCGGCGTCGACCAGAACTCGCTGTAGAAGAATCAGTCCGGCGGCAATGATAGTTTGCAGTATAATCGATCGGTGCAGTCCCTGTCGCCGCAGCGAAAACAGCGTGGGAAAAACTTCGTCGTCAGCCATTCGTGAATACACTCGCGGACCGCTCATGACCATTCCGGAAATGGAAGACAGCAGTCCCAGACATACGGTCGATCGGATCAGACTTTCCAGCCACGGTCCTCCGATAGCTCCGGCAGACAACGCGGCCACAGGAGCCTGGCCGGCGAGTGTGTTGTACGGGGCGGCGGTGACGAAGATCAGATTCAGAATCAGATACAGCAGCGTCACGATAGCGGTGCCTAGAACGAGAGCTCGCGGCACAATGGTGGCGGCGGTTGTGGATTCTCCGGCAACATAGATGGCTGCATTGAAACCAAGGTAGCTGAGCGAAATCCAAACCAGCGCTGATGCCATTTCCGTAAACCAGTTCATGCCGACGGGGGCTGCAGCAGGATTTCCGGCGACGTACCAGTTGTGTGATTGAAAGCTGGTGATGGCGATGACTATGAACAGCGCTAATGCGATCAGCTTCACAACGACAACGACGTTCTGGAGAGATCGGCCCCATTGGGATTTCAGCCCGTGAGCCAGTCCGAAGAACAGCACGATGAAGATCGCCACGGTGTCTGGTGGCAACCATGCAGGTCGCAAGTGAGCGGGAACGGCGTATTCTTCAAACGCGATGGCGGCAGTGGCAATGGCTCCGCTGAAGCCCGCAATCAAAGACACCCATCCGACCAGAAAACCGGCCAGTGGGTCTACGTTGCGACTAAGGTAAAGGTATTCGCCACCGGATTGAGGCATCAGGGTGGCGAGTCGACCGTAGGCAATGGCTCCGCACATTGCGATGCAACCGCCGATGGTCCAGCACAGCATCACGTTAAAGGGAGTTCCCAGCGACGCCAGCGTAAAGCCGGATGTCGTAAACACTCCGGAACCTACCATGCTGGCAATCACCAGACACGTCAAAGAACCGATCCCGAAGGATGTTAAGGTCGTCTGAGGTGTCGGTGAGTTCTGGGCCATCAAGCTGTTTTACAACTTTGGGCGACGAAAGCGAAGGAAGTAGTTTTCGTTAAATCCAGGGATCGTCACTTCTTCGAGAAACTCAAAGCCCGCCGATTCGACTTCGCTGCGGAAGGTGCCTTGTCGGCTCGGACATGAGTCATCACCCATTCGCGTGATTTTACGGGCACCTTGTCGAAGTCAATCAGGACCAGTTCTCCGCCGGGCAGCAGCGAGTCAAAGATGGAACTGAGCATTTCTTTGTGATACGTGAAGTGATGGTAAGTGTCGCAAACAAAGGCGATATCTATGCGGTGCATCAACAACTGCAGCGATTTTTCATCGTTGCGAACGACACTGACGTTATGCAGCTTTTCGGCGGTGACGCGATGGTCCAGGTGGTCGACAAGTCGAGGAGAGATGTCAATGGCAAACACGCGACCGCTCGCACTAACTTCAGCGGCGAATGATTCAAGAAACAGGCCGGTGCCACTGCCGATGTCTGCCACTGTCATGCCTGATTTGATGTTCAGGGCTTTCACGATGGCGGCTCGCGATGCGAATATTTCTCGGCTTTCGACTTCAAAACGTGCCGACCAGACCTTCGGATCCAGATCGCTGTCCAGAAAATCTTCGTTGATCTCCTGCGGTACTATATCGCTGTTTCGAACGGCGGCTTCTGTTTGAGTGGTCGCCGTTGTTGCGCTGTCGAGTAGTCGAGGTTGTGAAACAGCAATCATCGGAACGGCGTTATTGGCGGGGGCCAATGATGTCGGCGGCAGGTCAGCAGGGACTGTTAGCGTTGTCTGACCCTGTGCTGTTGCCAGCGTATCTGTTTCGATAAGCGGTTCGATTCGAGTTTGGCCATCGTCAGAACGGCCGATGGATTGTGGACTGCCGGGCTTCACAACGGCAGTGTTCACAGCATGTGGAGCGGCTGACGCAGCCTTTGTGGTTGCAGCCGATGCATTGACGGTTGGCAGAGCCACGGTGTCGTGGCTTGCTCCGCCAACGACTTTTTCTTCCGGAACGACCAGAGCTGTCTGACGTTCTCGGCGTGTAGACTTCCACTGCCCGTCATCTGTATTGCTTTCAGTTTTCGGGTGAGTCAGCGTCAGTAGGGGAACCTGTTTTAATGGTTCTGGTTGAGCAGTTGGCAACGGTGTGAGCGGTGTGGGCGGTGTCGCTGCGGTCGGCGGTACTGCAGCAGTTGGTGTTGGGACGGGCGATGCGTCAACTACCGGGACCGCCATTAGCAGTTCGGGCTCTGGTGGAGCGAGAGCTGGTTCCGGGACGGCCGCTTCAGGTACTGCTGCCGGTGTTTCTTCTGTAGGTACCGGTCCAACTTCCTTCGGCGTTTGTTCGGCTTCAGGTGTGCCTTCGGTGGCCTGTGTTTTTTCGGGAGCCGTGTTTTCTGTTGATTTCGCAACGGCCGGTTCTTCGGTAGCTGGCGGCAGTTCGCGAGCCTGAGAAATACTGGTGGCTGGAATGCCGCTGTTGGCTGTGCGGGTCGCGTCTTTTGAGCGAGGTTGGGCTTCTACCGTATGTGTTTCTTCGCTGGTCGCGACTTTTCCCGGAGCACGCGGGTTAACACGGTCAAGGTAGATGTTCAGAGCATTGACTGTGTGATACAGCGGTGAGCACTTTACATAGGCCTTGCGATTGTTCATTAGATCATTGGCGGCAGTTTCGATGGCCTGTCGCACCCAACGAGAATTGAGTTCTTCCTGAGGCAGCGCGATCATCAAAAATTCGAGAACGTGCCCAATACTGGCCATGCGTTTGTTGAAATCGGGATCGTACATTCGTCCTCGGAAGTAGTTTGAAGACAGCGATCCATCGCTGTTGGTTTGCATTCTGGCCGTGTTGATGTGCTGACGAATTTTGTATTCTGCCTGTAGCCAGACACCACGCAGGGGTTTGCCCTGACGCAGATAAACGTTTCTGGCATGAGCCAACGCGAACAACCCGTGAGTTCCTCCACAGGGAGCTCCCTTCATGGGTTTAGCCGTTTGCGACTGAACCAGCTTTTCGATGCTCCAGAATTCACCCTTTTCGTTCTGCCACTGAGCGGTCGACGGCAGGTAGCGACTAAGAGCCCACAATGTCCATGTGGGTTCGTCAGTGCTGCTGACGGACATCTGAGCATGCTTGATCATGTCACGCATCGTGATCGGACCTGAGGCTGTTCCGAATTCCTGATCCAGCTCTATGCCGCACATTGACAACAGGGCAACGCACTGATTGGCATGGCCTTCGAAGGCATACGGACGACTGTATGGATGAGCGCGACCGCCGAATTTTGTCTTTTCAAACCAGTATTCGTTTTCAAATGTCTGGCCCTGCTTCACCCAGTCCAGGCCGGAAACATGAGCTCCGTTGTGCAGCAGCTGGAAGTCCTGACGCAGTCCGAGGAAGGCATGCATCATTTGCCACGGAGTGTGCTGATCGGTGGAAAGCAAACGTCGTGATGTGACTTCGACGGTTTCCTGACAGAGTTGAATCAGCTTGTCATTTGATTCAACACGACGAGACCGAGTGACCATCTTGAACGGTGAATTCCGTTTTTGTTCCGGAATCTCGATCTGCGGTTCATCTTCGTTATTAACAATCTTCAGCTGCAAAGGAGCCGCTTCGCCAACTTCGTCGCCGGCGTTCGTTGCGGCGCAAAGACAGAAAGTCAGCATCGATGAAATCAGCATGTAGGGCCGAACTTGGCGAGGCAGCCTTCGTGATGGCATCTGAGGAACTCCGGAATCTCGGTCGGGCAATGTGTGATGTTGCTACTGTTGTGGCAGCCACTATCAGCTTTTCGACCAACGCCTCGGGCTCCTTGACGCTCTCTACATCCGGAACAAGGCAATCATCCGTTACAACGTGAACGAGTTAGGAAACGGCAGTTCGGGTAAACTTTACGGCCTCATTGACATGCCTGTTGGCCGCGAAGTTTTTCCATTGATACAGTAATAATGTTTGGATGGCGGAGTTTGCCGGTTTATTGAACGTTCCGAAATTGAACATTCTTAAGGGTTTTGACGGACTTCTGCGGTTTCCGGAGCTGACAGGCTTCACGACGAATTGGTGGCTGGTAAAACTCAACGAAGGCAGTAAACACGGCCCGGATTGGCGTGTCAGGACTGTGACTCAGCAGATTTCACTTCATTTTAAAGAACCCTTCGATCACATGGACGAGAACCTCCAGCGATCTCCGCTGCACGAAGAACACCTGAAACTTGGCGCAAAAATGGTGCCATTTGCCGGTTGGGTAATGCCCGTGCAATACGAAGGCATTATGCCGGAACACAAAGCAGTTCGAGCAAATCTGGGCGTGTTTGATATTTCGCACATGGGGCAGTTGTTTTGTGCTGCCAGCGAACCCGGTGCCGCTCAACGCTGGCTGGACGGACTACTGACCAACAATGTTGCAAAGCTGGAAATTGGGCAGGGGCATTACTCTGTGCTGCTGAACGAACCTGGCGGTGTGATTGACGACCTGATTGTTTATCGTAAATCTCAGAATGAATATTTTCTGGTGGTGAATGCGTCGAAAACCAAGGAAGACTTCGACTGGATGGATTCGCGAATTTCCGATGCCCCCGTGTCGCTGACTAATGCCAGTTCAGAGTTCGCCGGTCTTGCTGTTCAGGGGCCACAGTCGGCTGCCGCGTTCACATCTCTGATGGGGGCCGACGCCGTTTGGCCAGATCGTTTCTGCATGGGCACGTTTCCGACTGCCGACGGCGATGTCATTATTTGCCGAACAGGATATACGGGTGAAGACGGCTTTGAACTGTTTTGTCCGGTCACGGCCGGGGTAGCATGGTGGCAACGGTGTCTGGCCGCCGGAGCTATTCCAGCCGGATTGGGTTCACGCGACACATTGCGTCTGGAAAAATGTTATCCGTTGAACGGTAATGATTTGTCGCCGGAACATACTCCGTTGGAAGCTGGTCTGGGTTTTGCCGTGGATTTGCAGAAGACGGAATTTGTTGGCCGTGAAGCGTTGGTTCGTCAAAAGACAAAGGGCCTGACGCAGCGACTTGTGGCAATTCGACAGACCGACAAGTCGCCACCTCCGCGACCTGGCTACCTGGTGTTTGCCGGGGACAGGCAGGTTGGCAAACTGTGCAGCGGTGGAGTTTCACCAATGCTTGGCTGCGGCATTTCAATGGCCTACATTGGTTCTGACCACAATCTGGTTGGTACAGCGCTGGAAGTTGAGATTCGTGGAAAGCGGTATCCTGCTGAAGTTGTGAAAAAGCCGTTTGTGTAATTTTTGGCTTCGCTAAATTTGACCCACGCTGTTCGATTGTGTTTCGTTCATGATCGCATCGTTAACAAGGTAACTTTCTGCTCACAGTAATCTTCTGACAAACTTTAGGTACAAACCGGGGCGCTGCTGATTCCATTAGGATTTGACGTTGGCAACCTCCATTCTCGACAGGATTCCGCTATGAATGTTCCAGACGATTTGAAATACGCTGCGTCCCACGAGTGGGTTCGAGTTGAGGGAAATGATGTCGTGACTATCGGGATTTCCGATTTCGCTCAGGAGGAAATGACGGAAATCGTTTACGTGGAACTTCCTGAGGTGGGACGCAAGGTGGCCGCGAACGAAGAAATCGCCGTTGTCGAGTCAGTGAAGTCTGCCAGTGATATCTATTCGCCGGTCAGCGGCGAAATTGTTGAAGTGAACACCGCTTTGACGGACAATCCCGGTTCCGTTAACGAATCTCCCTTCGGCGATGGCTGGATTTTTAAGATCAAGTTGTCTGATCCTGCGCAACTCGATTCTCTGTTAGACGCCGCTGGATACCGCAGCAGCATCTGCTAACGATCTGTCCGCGGGCAGTTCAATCGCCTTGGATGTAATGGATGCTGCAGGTTTATAGACCCGCTGGAAGTCGGGCTCGGTACAAACGCAGTGTTGATTTAATCCAGCAACAGGGACAGCTAACTGCTGCGGAGGATCAGGGAAACCAAGCTGCGGCAGTTTTCGATGTGGGTGATTTAGCGAGCTGGATTTTGCGTTTAGTACAGCAGTAACCGTTCGCTGGTTTTGAACTTCGTCTGCGATTGTTCTGTTTCCATTATGACGCCGCAGCATCAATTATTTCAGTTGTCTTACTGGCAACGTTTTTTTCGTTTGAAATAAATCTCAAGGTATTACCGTGTCAACCATCTCTGCGATCCGGACTAACGTTGTGACTCCTTTAGACGCTTTTCGCAATCGTCACCTGGGCGTTTCGCCAGCCGTCGCCGACGAAATGGCTCAGGCGATGGGGTTTGATTCAGCAAAAGTTCTTGCCGACACCGCGGTGCCGGCAAGTATCCATCGCAAAAAAGCTTTTAATATTCCGGAAGCCAAAAGCGAAACGGCGGCTCTGGAATGGCTTAGTAGCATCATGAGCCGCAATGTACTGCGGCGGTCGCTGATCGGCCAAGGGTATCACGAGTGCATTACTCCATCTGTAATTCAGCGGAACATTCTGGAAAATCCCGGTTGGTACACGGCGTACACTCCGTACCAGCCGGAGATTTCTCAGGGGCGCCTTGAAGCGTGTTTGAATTTCCAAACGCTAATTACAGAACTCAGCGGACTTGATGTATCCAACGCATCTTTGCTGGATGAAGCTACGGCGGCGGCGGAAGCGATGAGCATGTGTGCGGCCGGTCATCGGAATGCCAAAACGTTCTTCGTGTCCGAAAACTGTCATCCTCAGACAATCGCAATTTTGAAAACGCGAGCGGAACCACTGAATATCAACGTCGTGGTTGGTTGTCACAACGACTTCGCATTTGACGATGCGGTTTTCGGTGCGCTAGTGCAGTATCCTGACACCAGCGGCAATATCGAAGATTTCACTGCGTTTATTGAACGTGCTCATCAACACAAGGCTAGAATCGTGATGGCAGCGGATCTGCTTGCGTTGACGATGCTGAAGCCTCCTGGACAAATTGGTGCGGACATTGCCGTTGGTAACAGTCAGCGTTTCGGAGTCCCCTTGGGATTTGGCGGCCCACATGCAGCGTGGATCGCGTGCAAAGATGACATGAAACGCAAACTTCCCGGCCGATTGGTTGGCGTGTCAAAGGATGCCAATGGACGTCCCGCGTATCGCCTGGCTCTGCAAACTCGAGAACAGCATATCCGGCGCGACAAGGCGACCAGTAACATTTGCACGGCTCAGGTTTTGCTGGGAGTTGTGGCTTCAATGTACGCTATCTATCACGGACCGAAAGGCCTGCGTCAGATTGCCGAACGCGTCCACATGCACGCTCGTACAATCGCCGGTTCCCTGACGTCCGGCGGATTCAGTCTTCGGGCTAGCCAGTTCTTCGACACCGTGCGAATTGCCGCCACCCCAGTATCCGACTTCGGTACTAAAGCTGACAACGCGGGTTTCAACTTTCAGACGTACAGCAATGGCGACATCGGCATCACTGTTGATGAACGCACGACCTGCGACGAAGTTGGCCGCATTCTGGCTGTCTTTGGTGTGGCTGTGAATTCTGCTCAAGACGGCTATTTGCTCAACGGCGACTTCCTTCGCACGGATTCATATATGCAGCAACCAGTGTTCAATTGCTACCACACTGAAACAGAAATGATGCGTTACATGCATCGGCTAGAGGTGAAAGACCTGGCATTGAACACCAGCATGATTCCACTCGGATCGTGCACGATGAAGTTGAATGCCGTGTCTGAAATGGCTCCGATCAGCTGGCCGACTGTGAACGGAATTCACCCGTTTGCTCCCCCTGAACAGTGGCTCGGTTACGCCGAAATGATTCAGCAGCTGGAAACCTGGCTGGCCGATTGCACGGGGTTCCATTCGGTCTCATTGCAGCCGAATGCGGGATCGCAGGGAGAATACGCAGGGCTGCTGGCAATACGAGCCTTCCACCATGCCAACAGTCAGCAGCATCGCAACATCTGTCTGATTCCAACGTCGGCTCACGGGACAAATCCCGCCAGCGCTGTGATGGTTGGAATGAAAGTTGTTGCCGTTGAGTGCGACGACGAAGGCAATATCGATATTTTGAGTCTGAAAGCCAAGGTCGAACAGCACAGCGAAAACCTGGCGGCGTTGATGGTCACGTATCCATCAACGCACGGTGTCTTCGAAGAAGGCATTCAGGATATCTGTCAGATCGTGCACGATCACGGCGGCCAGGTTTACATGGACGGAGCGAACCTGAATGCTCAGCTTGGGCTGTGTTCGCCCGGTGAAATCGGAGCAGACGTTTGTCATCTAAACCTGCACAAGACCTTTTGCATTCCACACGGCGGTGGTGGTCCGGGTGTCGGCCCGATCGGCGTTGCCGAACACTTAGCCCCGTTTCTTCCAGGGCACCCGATTCATTTGCAAAACGGTATTGGCCCGGTCAGTGCGGCTCCATTTGGTAGTGCCAGTATTCTTACGATTTCGTGGATGTACATTGCGATGATGGGCCCCGACGGGCTTACCGATTCAACTCGCATTGCGATTCTGAATGCCAACTATATTGCTCATCGTCTACAGCCTTACTTCCCGGTTCTATACCGAGGCAAAAAGGGACTCGTCGCTCATGAGTGTATTCTGGACCTCAGGCCATTCAAAGAATCTGCAGGCGTTGAAGTGGAAGATGTGGCCAAGCGATTGATGGACTATAGTTTCCATGCTCCAACTATGTCGTGGCCCGTTTCTGGTACGCTGATGATAGAGCCAACGGAAAGCGAATCCAAAGCTGAAATGGACCGGTTCTGCGATGCCATGATTTCAATTCATGGTGAAATAATGGAGATTCAAAACGGTCGACTCGATCCAGCAGACAATCCTCTGAAGCACGCGCCTCATGCGGCCGACATACTGCTAAGCGATTCATGGTCGCATGCCTATTCACGCCAGCAGGCGGCGTATCCCGCAAGCTGGCTGAAGGAATCAAAGTACTGGCCGCCTGTCAGCCGAGTCGACAACGTTTACGGCGACAGGCATCTTGTCTGTACCTGTCCCGATATGGCATCACTGGCTGAACAGTAATCAGGTGCGTTTCGATCACAGTTTTCGATCACAGTTTTCGGTCACAGTGAAGTAACTTAGGTGAGGCAGCATTTATGAACGTCGAAGAATTACTCACTTCCGCCGAAGGCGGACCGGCAACTGATGAGGCAGGCTGATGTTTGCCAATTACGGCCACTAAGGTCGCGGCACGCCGCGAAGTCCTTTCCGGCAGATAAGGACCTACTCAAAATTCGAGCGTCGCTTGCGGCGACGCTCGAAAAAGCCCAAAACACAAAGGGTTAAAGCTCCAAAGCAGAAAGGGTTATTTCTTCTTCCGCCCTCGGTTCCACCAACCGGCAACACCCATCAACGACAACACTGCGAACGACCCTGGCTCTGGCACCGCTGCGGGAGCGGCGGCGGAGGAAACACTTGCGACACGAAAGCCAATGAAGGAGAGGTTCTCGTCCGCCGCGCCGAAAGGGGACCCACCACTCGTCGACTTCAGATCAGAGCGAGAGTTGGCCCAGCCGCCCCCGCGGATCCTGCGGTTAGACGAAACTGTATCATTGAGCAGGTCATGTTCGGTTTCTTGCCACTCCCAAACATTTCCGCCGAGTCCCATGATCCCAAACGGGCTCAGGCTTCCCGCCTGCGTGATGTCCGCTTGAATCTGCCCGAAGGGCTGGAAATACACCGCTGTGTTTGGGGCAGTGCCACTGGCAACGGCCGTCGGGGCGGTATTGCTCCCGTTGGCATAGTCGAAATAGGTACTGGTGTTGGGATCGTAGTACGCCGCCTTGTACCACTCGTCAATGCTCGGCAAAACGTACGTCGCAAGACTATTCCGGAACAGATTGGCCGCGTCGTAGCCCAAGTCGCCCGGAGACCACAACGCAATGTTGTCGTTCACGCCGTCTGTCGTGAACTTGTACGCCTTCACACCGCCCGTGCTGGTGTTCAGCCAGTTCACATAACGCGCCGCCTCGTTCCACGAAGCGCTCGTTGCGGGCTTGTCAACGCCTCGACTGTCTTTCGTAATCACAAGACTGTTGGCGGTACCAAAGTTTGCGTTGTACTTGGTGATCATGTCCTCGCTGACTTCGTACGTCCCCATCTTGTACGCATAACTGACCGCACCCGCCGGATTCGGGCTACCCGTCGTGTCAGCCGCATTCCCCAAGCTGCCAATTGCCGTAAAGTCCATCGTAAACGCATTCAACCCGCTGCCGAAGGTGACCACTTCCGCAGAAGCGGAATCGCTCGACGAAATCGCGGTGATCACCAGACTGGTGAGCACCGTGCATGTTCTGAAAATCCATACAACTTGACCATATTTCTGTTCTTTTAGAAAAAAACTGCGGTGTCCAGACAAGGCGGATGAAAACATCCAACGAAAAACCCAACTGGACCGACCTACAAACTACCCCCCCCCCCCCCCA
>JBDNFN010000127.1:0-4756 GCA_041689795.1 Fuerstiella sp.
CACTCCTCGAAGATGACACTGGGATTTCCGTTTTTGGCCCTGTTAAACCATCTACGTAAATTTCAGTCGTGATCTTCGTGGAGTTTTTTCGTTTCTCACTCTACGTTTTTATTACTCAAGTCCATTTACGGACGCGCACTAGCTAACTATTCTGCACCGATTGAGTGTTCCCCCGACTTTGGCTGATGCGTTTCGCTCCGTCGCTAAACCGGCGATCGTGGCGTGCAGATTCGCACGCAGACCGCGATTACTGCGGCTTCGCCCGTATTTGTCTCGAACGCGGCAAATATTGAGTTACTGCATGGCAAACCAGCGACCACTTCACGGTAACTCAGTTTTCAAACGGTGTCGCTTACGAGCACGCAGCACAAGCAATCGTGCGTGTCCCGCCGGAACCGAACGTTCACTCGCTGACGCTGTGAACTGAACCGGCGATCGACATTTCTGTCAAGGCGGCAATTCAAGGCTAACGATCAAGTCGCAGCATCGTTTGACGTTGCATGAAAACGATGAATTGCTGCTTGTTATCGGGGTCGCCGTTGACGGAGACAATTTTCCAGCCACGACGGCCGAAGTCTCCCAGGCTACTGCCCACAAACAGATTCTTCTTCGCGTCCTTTTCCATGTAGACGGTGCGATATTCCATCTGAGGCGGAATCATGGCGTCGAACAGAAAACGCGTGAACAACTCCGCCGACCAGATTGTCAGGATCAACAGGAAAAGTTGTTTGTAGCTCATAGCGCTCTGTCCCGACATAATTTTGGCCCTGAGGGCGTTCACGGATATTCGTTTTCCGCATTCAATGAAACGTAACGCTGTCAGTTCTTCAACACGCTCTGTCGACATTTCCGGCAGCGAATGCAGAATTGGACTCATGTCGCATTTCACAGCGACAGCGATGCTGATTTCACGGTGCATCCTGTTCAGCAAATCCGACGCTGACCCGCGACCCCGGACTACTTGCCCGATGGTTTCTTTTTCGGCAAATTTCCTCGTTTGAAAATACAACTATGTGTTTACTCGCTCCACGAACGATGGAATCTCAGGATTTGGATTGCCGAATGCCGCCGGAAGCTTGCGTTACTTTGCTAACTTAACAACTGGCCACGATTTGCAACTCGACAGCCGTTGCATAAACTGCCGCTCGAAGGGCAGGGTTTGCGCACTTCTGCGGCGTACAACCAAGTTGGCCAGTCGAAGAAGACCTACGATTCGGCCTGCTGAGAAGGTTTGAATCCGGCGTTTTTCACTTTCAAAAACATCAAAGCGAAGTGCCAGGCGTGTACGGATTTTCATGCGAAACTCGGATGCGTTTTAGCCGTCGCGATATTTTGTCCTCGATAATTCAGCGAGCTCTCACACAGTTCGACCATTCTTCAGAAAATTGAATCAAGCACATGCCTCGTTACGACTTCAAACGCATCGAAACTCGCTGGCAGCAATACTGGGAACAAAACGCGACTTTTAAAGCAGAAGATCCCAGTTGCGGCAAAGACAAGATGTATGTGCTGGATATGTTTCCTTATCCATCCGGCAGCGGCCTGCATGTCGGGCATCCGGAGGGCTACACAGCCACAGACATCGTGTGCCGGCACGCCAGGATGAACGGCAAAAACGTGCTGCATCCCATGGGCTGGGATAGCTTCGGACTTCCGGCCGAAGAACACGCCGTTAAAACAGGAACGCATCCTCGCGACACGACGGAACTGAACATTGCCACCTTCAAGCGTCAGCTGAAGATGCTGGGATTCAGTTACGACTGGACTCGCGAACTGGCAACCACCGACCCCGAATATTACCGCTGGACACAGTGGATTTTTCTGCAACTGTTCGATACCTGGTACGACGCTGATCATAAATGGACGGGCCAGGACGGAAAGACGCGCACCGGCAAAGGTCGCCCGATTGCAGAATTGCCGATGCCCGCAGACGTCATGTCCGCCGGCGAAGAAGCAGTTCGACGATACCAGGACAAACACCGACTGGCCTACCTTTCGGAAGCTCCGGTCAACTGGTGTCAGGCGTTGGGCACTGTGCTGGCCAACGAAGAAATCATCGATGGCAAAAGCGAACGCGGCGGGCATCCTGTTGAACGCGTCGCTTTGAAGCAATGGATGCTGCGAATCACGTCGTATGCGGATCGACTTGGGACCGAGCTGGATGATCTGGACTGGCCGGAAAGCATCAAGCTGCTGCAACGCAACTGGATCGGCCGCAGCACAGGTGCCGAGGTTGATTTTTACGTCGGGGCCGACTTCGAGGAATGGAAGACCAGCCGAACTTCGGCTGGTTGGCCTGACGAACCCAGCGACGACGTGCTGCGAGTCTACACAACTCGACCGGACACACTGTACGGGGCCACCTACATGGTGATTGCTCCCGAACACAAGTTCGTTGATCGCCTGACGACTGACGAACAAAAACCGGCCGTGGCGGATTATTGCCGCACGGCCTCGATGAAGAGCGACCTGGACCGCACGGAGCTGGCGAAGGAAAAGTCCGGAGTCTTCACGGGTTCCTACGCAATCAATCCTGTCAGCGGCGAACAGATTGCAGTCTGGGTCGCCGACTACGTTCTGATCAGTTATGGCACCGGAGCCATCATGGGCGTGCCGGCTCACGATCTTCGCGACTTCGAGTTCGCCGTGAAGTTTGAGATCCCGGTTCTGCAAGTCGTGCAACCACCGCAGGGATGGGAACCTTCCAGGGACGAAGCGGCTCTGACGACTGACGTCGATGGTACACCACTGGTGCCGTTTTCCGGTAAAGGCACGGCGATCAATTCCGGCGGATACACTGGACAGTCAACAGACGAAGTGAAATCCAAAATCACGGCCGCTCTGACCGATTCTGGTCTCGGTCGCACAGCCGTCAATTACAAACTGCGAGACTGGCTGTTCAGTCGCCAGCGTTATTGGGGCGAGCCGTTTCCAATCTGGCACGAACTTGACTCCGACGGCAATCCGACGGGCCTGATGCGCACCGAATCCGTTGACTCTCTGCCAGTGCCTCACCCGCACATGGAAGACTTCAAACCCACCGGAACTCCGGAACCAATGCTGGCCAAAGCCACCGACGAATGGCTTTACAAGACGGACTCAGACGGTGTCAAACTGAAACGCGAAACCAACAGCATGCCGCAGTGGGCCGGCAGTTGCTGGTACTTCCTGCGTTTCTGCGACAACAAAAACAGCGACGCGTTCATCGATCCGGAACTGGAAAAATACTGGATGCCCGTCGACCTTTACATCGGTGGAGCCGAACACGCGGTGCTGCACCTGCTGTACGCGAGATTCTGGCACAAGGTGCTGTTCGATCTTGGTTATGTCAGCATGGTTGAACCATTTCAGAAGCTGGTCAACCAGGGAATGATTCTGGGGGAGGCCGACGAAAACGGCAAAGCCGAAAAGATGTCGAAATCCCGAGGCAACGTCATCAACCCGGACGACGTGGTCAAAGAATACGGTGCCGATAGTTTGCGGCTGTACGAAATGTTTATGGGGCCATTGGAACAGGTGAAGCCATGGAGCATGAAAGGCGTCGAAGGCGTCTATCGTTTTCTTGGTCGCGTCTGGCGCATGATCGTTGATGACCGAGCCGAAAAAGTCGAACTGCTGGCCAGCGTTAACAATGCCGATCCAACCGACGAGCAGTTGCGAATGCTGCACAAGACGATCAAGGCCGTCAGTGAAGACATCAGAAAGCTGAGCCTGAACACGGCCATCAGCCGTATGATGGAATTCACCAACTTCATGTCTCACGAAGACAGCCGTCCACGGTCGGTGCTGCAACAGTTTGTCCTGCTGCTCAGCCCGTTTGCTCCGCACGTTGCGGAAGAACTCTGGGATGCGCTGGGCAACCATTCAACTTTAGCCTTTCAGCCGTGGCCAAAGCACGACGAATCTCTGCTGGTGGAAGATACCATCGAAGTGCCCATTCAGGTGAATGGAAAACTAAAGGCCAAGCTGCACGTTCCTAACGGCCTGGACGCGGCTGGCATGCAGGCAGCAGCAGAAGCCGACCAGAATGTTCAGAAGCAACTTGAAGGCAAGACAATCGTGAAGGTCATCGCTGTGCCTGGAAGAATGGTTAACTTCGTCGTCCGGTAACATCAAAACAGGTACGTCAGCGGCTCCGGCCGCTGACGCCCATCAGCCGTTGCCAGCCAGCCAGAGGACCCGTGAACGAGACGGCACTTCTCCGGGACCGAACCCAACAGCGGAATAACATGAGGCGACATTATGAAACCACAATGGCGTTGGCACCTCAGAATTGTTGGCCTGCTTCTGTTCGCGGTATTTGTTATTGTCGGCGACAGGATATATTTGCATGCTCGCACGTGGCACGAGTTCAACACACGAACGGACCACATCGAAGCCATAATCATGGACCTCAGAAAATATCCGCCACCGGACGTGACGGAACATCACTGGTTGAACCTTTGCATTATGGTGCACAATGGTGAAGGAAACGCGTTGTTTTCCCTGTCGCATGTTTCCATCGACGAAGTTCGTCGCCTTGAAGCTGATCTCGAGGAAAAACTTGCGGGAGAAATCCACCCAGATCTGGAGATCATGGAATGGATTTGGAATCGAATCGGAAAATGCGGGGCTATACTAGATGTGGATCCGCTAAATGTCAGTGGATGAAGTGAGTTGTTTTTCGCATTTGTTGTTGTTTGCCTGGTGTGCCGTGTCAAGATCAATCTCAGGTCGTGAGGGGCCGTCCCGTGAATGTCCAGCGGTAGGGTTTGGC
>JBDNFN010000128.1:0-37678 GCA_041689795.1 Fuerstiella sp.
CACAAATGCGTCGAAGTCAGACCGAAATCGACGCCAACGTTGCGTCAAGCGGAAGTCGTGACGCTCAGGCAAAAATCTTCACCCCATCGGACCCCGGCGGCGCCTGCAAAAATCCCCGTCCCGCAATTTCAGGACACCCACGAATTAGAACTCTCCAATCACTTCTCCGCCGTTGATGCTGTGAAGTGCTCGATGCAGATCCTGGTCAATACTGTCACTCAGAAAGCGGACTGCTCCGTCGCCCAGCGCGACTTGGGCGCCACCGACGTGATAACTGCGAGGCGCAAAATAGCCTGTCCAGTGCGTTACCACATCCGGAATGTGACTGTTGGGCGTTGTGTAGCCGTTGGTCAATGAGTTGATCGCGCCAGAAAATGCCCACGAGATTCCTCGACCACGAATGGCGGGGCTTGAACCGCCTCGCCAGTTGGCAAAGGTGGGCCACGCGGTATTCAGGTCTGGGTTGAACACCATACCAGCGGAATTCGTCCATGCTGACCAGACTCCACCACTTGCCGTGACACCCGGAACAGCGTTCTTCCCGGAGCTCAGCCCGGATGAGCCGTTCAGCGTGAGTTGATACGGTAACTTTGGCGTGGTGCCGGCAGTCAATGTTATGTCGTCGCCCACACTGCGCACTGTTTCGCTCATGATGACGGAATTCGACGTTCCGTCAGTCAAGTCACGGAAGCGAACGCTCGAATGCTCGAAGACCACGCCGTCAGTTCGCCATCGCAGGTCATTATTCGTCCCCTTGCCACTGCCGAAACTCAACAGATAGCTGAGGCCTCCATAGATGAACTTACTGCCGGATACCGTTACCTCAGTTTGGGAAGCAGCCGGGTCGCTGCTACATAGAAACACGGGCAGTGGTTCAGCAAACGCCGTTGCAAACAGCGGATTCGGGGTCTTGCCACTGTATCCGCCGGTGAAGGCAGGTTGAGTAAAATCGAGCAGGTTCTGCAGACTGGCCTGTTCAATGTACGGCAGCAGTCGAGCCTGCACGGAAAAGTCAGAATCAAGAGTGCCGCCCGGCGGAAATGTAGTGTACGTCGATTCGTAATTGTGCATCGCCAGTGCCAGTTGCTTCATATTATTTTTGCACTGAGTTCGTCGAGCGGCTTCACGAGCCTGCTGGACAGCAGGCAGCAGCAAAGCAATTAAAATGGCGATGATTGCAATCACAACCAGCAGTTCAATTAAAGTAAAACCACGCGATCGAAAACGCGGGCGAAAAGAAACAGACATGTATTTTCTTCCTTCAGGAATGTTGTTTTATTTAGAAGCGGTCCGAAAACCGCTCTTGCAAACTGTGTCAATACAAGCACGTCGCGCGAGTGAATTTGCAATGGCTGGATTCACCTGCTCGCGCCGTGTAATTGCGAATTTGCGATCTTAGGATCGCCTCCCGAAAATTACTCGATCCGGGCGCGTCGGCAGACTCAATAGCAACCCGTCGAAACTTCGACTCAGGTTGCTCAGATAACGTTGCGGCCACGGCGTCCAGGGGGACTCAGCGCAGAGATTGCTTTTATGCGTGTGTCCGGAGGGACTGCATCCCAATGACCATGTGGACTTGCGCTGATATGGATGACTTCCATTCGTGATCGTCTATGGACCTATGCACGCGCACGGTCAAATTCGGCTCACGCAGGAAGCCGGTCAATACGGCACTCAATCCCACAATTTGGTTAATGGACTCACGCAGCTTGTGGCGGAGGCGTGTCGGGCGGCATCAAGATCGTAACGGGCATGACAACCGATTTCGGGTCGTAATCAGCGCTGACCGGCCGACCAATAATGGTGGAGCCTGCGGCAACGAGGCGAGGATCGTCCACGGTGAATGACCCCGGGACGGAAGAGCCGCAGCCACATCGTGACGTGAACTGTCCAAATGGAACGCATTCGTTTTTTCCATCAGGCGGACAACTGGAGGATACTTTTGTGCAGCAGGACCGCGTTGGCTTTTCGCAGGTGGCCACTCTGGGCTCGGATGAACCGGCCGAGTCGCACTTTGAGCATTGCGAATTGCCAGACGAATCATCAGCCGATGATTTAACGGCTTTGATGTTGGCTTGTGCTTTTCCGCAGCAGTTTCCCGACGCCTTACCGCTTGCTGCGCAACAACACTGCCCGTCCTGTTGCAGGCCGCTGCCGCAACGGCAATCCGAACTGGTCAGGCCCAGATTCTCCGGGAGACCAATGGTTGCCGCCAAATAGGCAACGATCAGAATGAAACGAACACCACGCATAAAGCCACCAATGCCTGACGGTGCAACACGCCCGCCATAGTGCTAACTATTGTCAATCACTGACGGTGCGGAATCAACGATACGCTGATTACATCTGCTGAAATGCCATTTGCAGGAATGCCATTTGCAGGAATGCCGCGACGGGATGCCTCACCGTTGGTCGCCGTTTTTCTGATTCAAAGCGCGCCGTCGCGCGAGATAGACCGTACAAGGTCACGTCGGCAATTTGCCTTCCGCCGGTGGCGTTTTGCAGGTCCTCCACCGTTCCCAGGCCTTCACGCAGCTTCGTTTCCTTCCCTTCCCGGTCGGCCAGAGCATCCAGAATCGTTGGACGCACTTCGCCTGTTTGGTTCATGCCGATTCGCGGTGTGTCCGTTTTTACGCGATGAAACTACCGTGGCCGCATGCGGATTTATATGGATGTAACTGCCAGCGCTACCGCCAATTGTTCAGCATTTACTTCGCCAACAGACTCGGCAGCCACAAACTAAATGCCGGAACAAACGTGATCAGCAGCAGCGTGATTAGCAGCGGAATCAGAAACGGAATCGTGCCACGAATTACCGTCTGAACGGAAGCTCCCGTTACGGTGCTCAGCACATATAGCACCAGTCCCACTGGCGGAGTCAGCAACCCCAGCACCAGGTTCAGAATCATGACGATTCCCAGTTGCAATGGATCGATGCCGAATTGCAGCGCCGCCGGCAGCAGCACGGGAACCGTAATTAGCAGACCTGCCACCGGTTCCAGCAGCATGCCAGTCACCAGCAAAGCAATGTTTATTAGTACCAGAAACACATACGGATTATCGGTCAGACGCAACATCGCTTCCGTAACTGCCTGTGGTCCCTGTTCTCTGGCAATCACCCAGCCGAACAGGCCCGCGGCCGACACAATCAACATGATTGATCCCGTGGTAGACGCCGTCTGCAGCAGCACGTGATGGAAAGCTTTAAACGACAGCGATCGGTAACAGACGCTTAGAAACAACACCCACATCACGGCCGCTGCCGCCGCTTCTGTTGGAGTAAACACGCCGCCCAGAATTCCACCCAGAATAATGACGGGGGTCAGCAACACTGGCAGCGCTGATCCAACGGCGGTCGCCAGCGGAATTCGCGGAGCCGCATCTTCGTCTCGCAACGGGTTGCGGCGAGCATCGACAAACACAAACACGCACAGAATAGTGGTCAGCACCAAGGCCGGCAGAACGCCCGCAAAAAACAGTGAGCCCACAGACACCCCAGCCGACACGGCATACACAATGGCGGGAATGCTGGGGGGCATGATCGGGCCGATCAGCGACGACGCACCCGTTAGTCCCAGAGCAAACCCTTCGTCGTAGCCACGCTTCTTCATGGCTGGAACCAGCACCGAACCCAAACCGGCGGCGTCCGCAATCGCTGCTCCGCTCATCCATGAAAACATCAGGCTGCTGATGACGTTTACATAGCCCAAGCTGCCGGGAATTCTTCCGAACAGACACAGCAGCAGGCGAAACAGACGGTCCGCCAGCCCACCGGCGTTGCTTAGGTAACCGGTCATTACAAACAGCGGAACAGCCAGCAATGGGAACGAATTAATCGACGCCATGCAACGCTGCAAAGCGACTCCCAGAGTGATATCCGGAGACCACGCGGCATACACCAAACACGGCAGCAACATGCTGATCGCAACTGGAACTCGGATGAACAGCAGCACCAGCATGGCACAGATTAACGCCGCGAGAATCATTCGCCCTGCTCCAGTTCCAGATGAAACGCTTCTTCTTCGACGATGGCTTCACGAATCGTCGGTTTCCCGGTGGCCACAACCTGCACCAGGTTGATGATGGAATGAATGGCCATTAGCAGCAGCCCCAAACCGACGGCGCCATACCACCAGCTCATGGGAATTCCCAGCGAAGGTGATCCGACTTTCCCAACGTACCACACAAACCGACTGCCGCCGATCAGTAACAGCAGACACGTCCCCGCGACAATGCTGTGACTCAAACATTCCAGCCATAGCTGTCCGCGTACGCTAAGTCGGTGCGACAGTACATCCACCGTAATGTGTCGGCCTTCGGCCATGACAAATGCAGCCGCCATAAATGTCATCCAGATCAAAGACATTCGTGCCACTTCTTCGCTCCACGAAAACGGAGCTCCAAAGAAATAGCGAGCGAATACCTGAGCTCCCATCGTGGCCAGAATTGCAAACAGAAACAGGGCTGCAAGACTCTGTTCTCCAAAAATCATCCAGCGGACACATCGCGCAAATGGCAGCGAGCTGGTGCAAGCAGCAGGTTGCGGACCGTCGTCGGGGTGGGGGGCGGTCTTATTATGAGACTGATCCGCTGCGGTCATGGCTGTGGACTTTCGGCAGGGGCGGACGTGATCTGGTTATAAAGTTCGCTGAAGGAATAACCGGTGGAGAAAAATTTGCGAGCTTTGCTTCGAAAGGCATCAACGTCGACATCGTCCACAATCTGCATCGTGCCGTCCTTTCGCCATTCTTCAATCAGCCGCTGTTCGTCGTCGACGGTGCCGCGGTAAACGTCTTCGCCCAGTTCGCGCACGACCTTCATCAGGGCGGCCTGCTGTTCGGCCGTCATTCGTTTCCACACGCGTTCGTTTATCAAAATCTGTATCGAAGACTGAATGTGGCCGGTCAGATTCAGACACTTCTGTACTTCGTGAAAGCCCATCGCTTTAATCACAGGCACCGGGTTTTCTTCGCCATCCGCGATTCCCTGCTGCAGCGCCAGGTAAACTTCAGCAAAAGAAATCGGCATCGGGCTGGCTCCAAGTGCCTCGCCGGACGCCTGCCAAATTCGAGCCGCAGGAAGTCGCAGACGAAAACCTTTTAAGTCGTCCGGATTGCGAATCGGTTTATTCGAAGTGATGTGTCGAGATCCGTACGCCCACGTATCCAGAACACGCACATCGTAACGTTTGCGGAGTTCGTCCCAGTGAGGCGCCATTTCTTCGCCGCGAGCGGTTACCAGCATGTGATCAAGATCCCGAGATGCATACGCGGCATCCAGAACACCCAGCGGAGGATGCCACATGGCCAGAAACGAAGGCCCGGAAATCACCAGATCCAGTTCGCCCGCGACAAGCTGTTCCAGAAGTTCGGCTTCGCTGCCCAGTTGAGCGGCCGGATACACGGTCACATCCAGATCACTGGTGACGGCTTTCAGTCGTTTGGCCAAGTGAGCGGTCCCATAAGCATGCGTCGGCGAACTGACTTCATATACATGAGCCATCTTCAACCGCAACGGCTTGCCGGCCGTATCTTCCGACTGACAACCACACAGAGACATTACCAACACCGTCAGCATGGCACATGGCGACGTCAAAGTTGGCGGAGATCCAAAATTCATCCACAGGCTTCCGGAGGGTGTAAAAGAAACGTTCAGAAGACAGCCTACCGATTGATCAAGCCCTGAGCAATCAAGGCCAAAGTTAGGGCGAACGCCCGATTAGGGTCGGCAGCAGCTGTTCGGTGTGCAATCCAGCCTTTTCTATTGGCTGGGTCTCCCCCTGATAAGATAGTCAGTCGTTTCTGGAATTGTTGGCGGCAGATTTCTTTGAAGGTAGTTTTGCAGCGACATAGTTCAATTTGATGCCTTTGGTTAGTTTCTCAAACTGAGCGTCAAATACTTTCGTGTTACACGAGGAAAAGTCGAGCACCAGCTTTCTTCCAAATTGGCGCCATACCACGTTTTCGTCAATTTTGTCCTTCCACGGATCATCAACTGCAACTGGGCACAGGACGTCTCTCTTTTCATCACGCTCTTTCTTTCGTGCTGGTTCCAATTCAGCCTCGATCCAGTCACTCTCAACGGAGTCCCTGGAAAGGACTATAGAGGACAACGTTATTCAATCGAATTGCACTGAATAGCTGCTTTTCAATATCACCCGCAACCATGCAGTGCCAGTCGAGCTATACCGGTGCGCCTACTTGCCGAAGGCGGTTGTATAGCTTATCCACGAATTTTGAACTGACCAAGAGTACGATATAAAGATGCCACTCAGAAACAACGGTCCGTCTGTTCGTTGGTTAAACGCTCCGTAGACCATGTTTTCGACAGCCAAACTTGTTGGCGCAGGGGCGTAAAACTTTGCGAATTGAATCTCCCACTGCGACAACCCGCAGCCTATGCAACCTGTACGCTCGGGATTTTCAATTGATGTGCACGACGCACTGAAGTGACGAACTGAGCTGCTGATTGTAACAGGAAGTCGACGACTATCTACATCCGTCCAAAGTCAGAGTTTTGGCTCCACATTGAAGGCCAGCCGCACCTTTGCAGAGCGGCAACGCCGGGTTTCACAGCGGCAACGACAGGTGGGCTATGGCGAGATCAGCTGGATCCGGTTATTGACGGGTGTTGTTCTTTGTGGGTAGTATTTGTACCAGTGAAGTTTAGCAAATTGAAGAACGGTGCGATCAGGGACCGATCAATTCAGTACAGGTGAGACGTTTACCAAACGGTGGAGAATATTGGATGCTGACGATTCAGGGTGGCTTAGGTGGCCGAACGGCCGGAGCGTGTGACAGTCTTTCGCGTCGCGGGTTTTTGACCATCGGTGGCATGGCGTTAGGCGGATTGTCTTTGCCCGAGTTGCTTCGTGCCGAAGAATCGACTTTGAAGAGTCACGCGCACAAAGGCATCATCAACATCTATCTTCCCGGCGGTCCTTCTCATCTGGACCTATGGGATCTGAAGCCCGACGCACCATCGGAAGTGCGCGGCGAATTCAAGCCGATTGCGACCAATGTTCCGGGGATCGAAATCTGCGAACTGTTTCCGCGCATGGCAGCGATGATGGATAAGTTTGTACCAATTCGCACGATCAGTGATGCGGATGGTCGCCACGATGGTTACCAATGCATGACCGGCCGAAAATTCGGTTCGCGGACTCCGCCAGGCGGGTGGCCGGCGATGGGATCGTGGGTTTCGAAACTGCAGGGACCAGTTAACGGCGCTGTGCCACCCAATGTCGCGTTAATGTATCAGACCGGAAACCGAACATGGGGCGAACCCGGGACCGGCGGTTATCTGGGCGTCGAACACAGTCCTTTCAACCTTGTCGGCAAAAAAGCCAGAAGCTCGGCCGACAGCATGGTACTGCAGGGAATCAGTCTGGATCGACTGCACGATCGCAGACAACTGATGACCGGCTTTGACAGCTTCCGCCGCGCGGCAGACACCACCGGCGTCATGGAAAGCATGGACGTTTATACTCAACAGGCGCTCGGCATCTTGACCGACTCAAAGCTGGCTGATGCTCTGGACCTTTCCAAAGAAGATCCGGAAATTGTCGCCCGCTATGGCCAGAGCGACGAAAAATTTCAACGCGATGGTGCTCCGAAGATGATTGAGAACTTTTGCGTAGCTCGTCGACTGATCGAAGCGGGGGCTCGCGTTGTGTCCTTAAACTACAGCCGCTGGGACTGGCACGGCGGCGACGGAATGAACTTTCCACGATCGCGGCAAGAGTTTCCATTGCTGGATCAGGGACTGTCTGCACTGGTTACTGATCTGCACGAGCGAGGACTCGACAAAGACGTATCCGTTGTTGTCTGGGGAGAATTCGGTCGCACTCCAAAGATCAACGCGAATGCCAGCCGAGATCATTGGCCTCAGGTTTCCTGTGCAATGCTGGCGGGCGGCGGCATGAAAACAGGGCAGGTTATCGGCAGCACCAATCGTCTTGGCGAACACGCTCAGGAACGCCCCGTTAAGTTTCAGGAAGTCTTCGCCACGCTGTATCACAATATTGGTCTCGACCTGCAAACCACCCGCATCTTTGACCAGTCGGGTGTGCCGCAGTATCTTGTGGACGAAGGTATTGAGCCGATTCACGAACTCATTTGAAGTTCGGCCATTGGTTTGGAAGTCCTGCCAAGCCCTGTTGGCAGCTCGGTAACTTACCTGCCTGTGTATGTCAGCAGGCCGAGCCAGTGGCGAACAGCAAAACTCGCCACACAACGCATGTCGGAACACGCGGTGGGCGCTGCCAAAGATCGCTAATCAGCAGCCTTTAACCGGTACAGTGAAGTCACTTCTTTGGAACGAGCTTCGTACAAAGGGTCTGATTGATCGCTGGACCTGGCGTGTCTGGGCGAGGTGTCAGCTTTTTCAATCACGCTTAAGCCTGCCTGCGATATCCAATTCTGCAAATCATCGGGACGACGCAGCCCAATTTTTTCGGCCAGATTCGACATCACCAGCCAGGCTTCACCGTTTTTATTCAATCTCGATCTCGCGCCAATTAGAAAGCCGCGTAACATTTGGTTATCAGGGTCGTAGACGGCATGTTCAATCGGCGTATTGACTTTCGCAGGCAACCACGGTGGGTTGCAGACAATCAGGTCTGCCGTTCCTTCCGGAAACAGGCTTGTCTCAACCAGGCTGATATGGGATTGCATTTTCAGCCGCTCAATATTTTCAGCCGCACATCGCAGCGCGCGGGCACTTGTGTCTGTGGCAATCACTTGCTTAACGCGACGTGCCACCAGCACTGCTGAGATGACGCCTGTGCCGGTTCCGATATCCCACGCGACTTGCGGATTGTTAAGCTGGACTCGATTAATAAGATCCAGGTACTCGCCTCGTACTGGCGAATACACCCCGTAATGCGCGTGGATGTTGGCTTTAACCGCTTCGATATACACACCTTTTTTGCGCCACTCGTTGGCGCCGATCATGCCAAGTGTTTCACGTAAAGATAACACCAGTGTCGCGGGTGCTTTTTCGCCTAAAGCACCTTCTACCGCTTCCAGTAAATCTGGCGCCCGACTAAGACTGCATTTGCCATGCTGTAACTGAATAAGAATTTTATTGGTAATATTGGCACGGCCAATTTGCCGTAAGCGATGTTGATGAAAAGCATCCAACATGGTGACCGCAGGCTTGGCTGGTTTACGGTCTGCTCTTTTTGTTACGGCATGCAGCAGTTGTTTGGCGTTTTGAAAATCGCCATTGTAAAGCATTGCTTCGCCTGCGCACGCTCGCCAATAAGCGGCATCTCCTGTTGTCGTGTCATCGGCCATAACAACAGTTTTAGGCGGTGGATAACCTGCCTCAGATTGCCAAACGGCGGTATTGGTTTCGGATTTTTCTTGCCACGATACGGTATGTGAGGATTGCAATCAGGTCTTTCGTGTTGGTGCGAACGCTGAGTGTATCACGCTCATAAAAAGACGCCTCGACTAATCGTTGCATTTAGATGCATTGAAGTCATATCTGCAGAAGAATCAACGATGACAGATGAACGCGCGCTGATGCATTGACCAGCCTAATACCCCACGCCCCGCTGTCCAACGAAACATGATGGCGCACCGCGGACGTCGTATCCTGAGCGATAACGGAGGATTTCTGGGTCTCAGTTGGCATCGACCATCTGACGGCTAGCCAAACAGATCCATAATCGGTTTGCCGGTGGTCAGGGTGCGTGAAATGCCGCTGGCGTCTGTTGGATCGTTAATGGGGATGTCGAGCGCGTGATAGATGGTGGCCGCCAGTTCTTCAGGACGAACCGGGTTGTGCGTGGGATGTTCACCGTATTTGTTGGACTTGCCATATACACTTCCCCCCTTGATGCCCGCGCCGGCGATGATTGACGAAAAGCATTTGGGCCAGTGCTGCCGACCCGGAGGAGACTGTTTCATCAGGTACGGTGTGCGACCAAACTCACCCGTCACAACAACCAGCGTGTCGTCCAGCATGCCGCGTTCAACAAGGTCAGGAAACAGCCCGGACAACGCCTGATCAAGACGCGGCAGACAGAATCCCATGCCGTACGAGCCATTCCCGAAGGCGTTGCCCATACCCATATTGCCGCCGTGCATATCCCCGCTGCTGCTGGGTGGCCCTGCTTTGTCATGTTCGGCCTGCCCTGTCCAGCCGTTGACTGTAACAAACCGCACGCCCGATTCGACCATGCGTCTGGCGAGCAGAAGATTTTGCCCGAGTGGATGCATTCCGTAGCGTTCGCGAATCTCTACAGGTTCGCGGTGCAGATCAAATGCCTGTCGCCCTTCAGATCGCGTCAGGCCGTCGTAGGTCTTTTCACGCAGATCAGACCAGTCTTTCACCTTTTGGGCCCTGTCGTATCTGTGGGATTCAAGGCGGCTTAGCAGTTGCTTACGCTCGTCGAATCGATCTTCATCGTACGGATTGTAGATCTGCGGTGGTTTGAAGTCTTTCATCGCCGGATTGTTGTCTGCCGCGCCAACAAACAGTGGAGCAAAAGCTGAACCAAGGTAGCCGCCAACACCAGTGTTGGGTGCGCAAAACGCGGGCGGTCCGACGCATTTGATGAGCCATGCGTTAGACACAAAATTGCGTGTGCTGGGTTTGTGTTTGGCTACGTGAGAACCGAGGTAGGGCTGCGAATTCGGTTTGCCCTGTTCGACTCGCTCAGTCGACTGGCCGCTTAGCAGATTGTGCATCGCATCAAAGTGATTACTGATCGAACCGGGGTGCGACATGGAATTAATCAGCGTGAAGTGATCCGTCAGCTTTGCCAGCCCCGTATGCATTTCATTCAGCAGCATACCCGGGACTTTGGTGGAAATCGGTTCTGTCAGACTTGCAAAAACGATGGGCGCATGGAGATCAGGTGTGCATTATCATTTTCGCCTGACTTGAGGGTGCGATGAGCCGTGTAGGCGGCGACACAGCGATTGGTTAATGACGAAAATGGCGGCGACCGGTGAAGACCATGGCCATTCCATGTTCGTTACAGGCTGCAATGACTTCGTTGTCGTTTCGGGATCCCCCCGGCTGAATAACGGCCTTAATGCCGGCCTTGGCAGCTTCGTCGATGCCGTCTCGGAATGGGAAGAACGCGTCGCTGGCGACAACTCCACCCTGGCTGCGTTCGCCGGATTTCATGGCTGCAATGAAAGAACTGTCCAGACGGCTCATCTGCCCAGCTCCAGCACCCAACAGCATGCCACCTTTGGCAATCACGATGGCGTTTGATTTCACGTGGCGGCAGACTCGCCATGCAAAACGCAGGTCGGTCATTTCTTCTTCAGTCGGCTGACGTTCGGTGACAACTTTCCAATCGTCTTCCGTCTGAGGCAGATCGTCGCGGTCCTGAACTAACAGGCCTCCGGACACTCGACGGTACTCAGGCGCTCCTTTGCCTTCGTCTGAAAATACGACTTCCATCAGCCGCACATTGTTTTTCCATTTTGGCTTTGTCGTCAGAATTTCAAAGGCGTCTGCATCGTAACCAGGAGCGATCACGGCTTCGATAAATCGGCCGGGTTCGCACAGGCGTTCTGCTGTAGCCGCATCAACAATTTTGTTCAATCCAATAATGGAACCGAATGCACTGACCGGGTCACCAGCGTGAGCATTTTCGAAGGCTTCGGCCAGTGAGCTACCGATGGCACAACCACAAGGATTGCTGTGTTTAATTACGCATGCGGCGGGCTGATCGAATTCTGCAACGATGCACTTTGCCGAATCCAGGTCCATCAGATTGTTGTAGGAAAGTTCTTTGCCGTTCAATTGCTTTGCGTGAGCGACCGAAGTCTTCGGGGCATTTGCTTCCACGTAAAATGCGGCTCGCTGATGAGGGTTCTCGCCATAACGCAGTGAATCCTTCAACTTGAACGAAAGGTTCAGCTTGGGTCCCCACGCGGATTCCTCTTTGGCTGTGTCTGAAGTGATTTCCGCCATGTAGTCGGCGATGCCTCGGTCATAGCTGGCGGTCGTTTCAAAGGCCGCCGCTGCAAGTTTGCGGCGGAACGTTTCGTCCATATTGCCGGACTTTACCTGAGTCAGAACTTCGTCGTATTGCTGTGGTGACGTGACAATGGCAACGTGAGCGTGATTCTTCGCAGCAGACCTGACCATGGATGGGCCGCCAATGTCGATCTGTTCGATGGCTTCGGGAATGCTGACACCGGGTTTGGCAATAGTTTCCTGAAACGGATACAGATTCACGACAACCAGTTGAAACGGAATGATTCCGTGTTCGGCAATCGCTATGGCATCTGATTCCAAAGTTGGTCGGCCCAGAATGGCACCATGCACTTTGGGGTGCAGAGTTTTTACCCGACCATCCATGATTTCCGGAAACTCTGTGTAGGTGGTCACATCGATGACCGGAATTCCTGCGTCTTCTAAGAAACGACGCGTGCCACCGGTGGACAGAATCTCAAACCCAAGATCCACAAGGCCGTTGACGAATGTGTCTAGTCCACTCTTGTCGCTGACACTTACCAACGCTCGCTTCGGCACAGAAGAATTCATGAACTTAGTTTCCGGGTTGAAATTGATCACTGTCTGCAAAACAAAAAAAGCCGCTGACAGCAAGTGCCCGCGGCTTTCCAAATCTATACACGAAAAACGGCAACTTCAAGCCACGGGATGCCGGTCCTGAAACGTCGTCCAAAACTGTGATTTCCCGTCCATGCAGTCAGCCCGAAGTTGCGAAACCATCTCCGTTTTTTGAGACAAATAAGTCACAGATCACCTGTTCGCAGCCGCCGACCATATCCGGTGCTGCGGTCGGTTTAGCCATTTGCGGCCGCATTACGACGGTTGGAAATATACTTCTTCAAATGGTTGAACAACCACAAAACCGTCTCCCTTAAACTGCATCTGAATCGATTCTCCACTGCCTCGGCCAAAGAAAGTTTTCAACGAAACGTCGGTTTTGAATTCCGGCGTTAAACTTCCTGACCAGGCGATGGTCGCATTCGGGTCAGTAATGACAGGTTGATTCGGTCGTACTCGCAGAGTCATCGGCTGGAAGTGCGAGGTGATGGCAATCATGCCGGTTCCCTGCAGCTTTACGTTAAATAGACCTCCGGACAGAATGCCAGTGATCTTGCGCATCATTTTGATGTCCCATTCGATCTGCGGCTCCATTGCCAACAGGTCGTTTCCATTCACAAAAATGGATTCATCCTGCAGGTTCAGAATGCTGATACGTTTGCCGGAATCTGCCACATACAACCGACCACGTCCTTCGACCTTTGTCAGTTTTGTGCCTTCGCCGGTGAGAGCCTTCTTCAAAAACTTGCCAACACCTTTTTCCAGTATTCCTTCACGAGTGAACTTCATATTTCCCACATAGGCAATCATCGCGCCCATTTTGGTCCACACCATTCCGTCAAGGTTCACTTCCATCATGTACGGACTTTCCAGCTCGAACAGTCCCTGGTTGCGATCCTTCTGCTCAGTGCGTGCAACGAACTCGTCGATCGAGTATCGCGACGTGTTTGAATCATCGCCGAAACTGCTGTATGGAGTCCTTGCCGCGTGGTCGCCATATCCATCAGCCTGGTCATAGGATTCCTCTTCGTAGTCGTCGACAAATTCTTTGTCTGAAACGGCTGCGTGGGCGGCGGGTATCGCAATGAGTTGCCCGCATCCGGGACATTTAACTTCTCGACCTGCGTATTTGTCCGGGGCTTTTAACTTCTTCCCACAATTGCAGCGAACTTCAATAGGCATGATACAGTTTCCTCTGGCGGGATAGATGTGCGTAGAATCATCATGTTACGCAGCGCCGTAAGTGGTTGCCACCGAACGGCCAGGCTTTCAACACCGGTCCTAAGGTGAGAGCGAAGATTCATTTTTTGAAGATATCAAGCCATTTTCCGGGCATCGGCGTTGGCGTGAGAATCTTCAGTGATCGCAACACTTGCTTGCTTGCTTGCTTGCTTGCTTGCTTGCTGTGTGGCTGTGTGGCTGTGAAAGGATGCTACTCGGATAACTTAGCACTTTGCTATGTCAAAGGCGGAATTCAATCGTCGATGGTTTGCAACCATCTGTACCGGAAATAGACTGTGGACCTTGATACGGATTCAGCGATTTTTAGCCCCCCAAATATTTCCGCAAGATACAACATGCCATTTCTTATCCCTGAAATTGACGCCTCGATCCTTGCGACTCTACACAGCCCTTCACTGCTGGTGTTTGCCGATCAGGTGCGCTACAACATTGACCGCATGATTGCGACAGCTCGAAGTGTGAATCGTCTGCGACCGCACTGTAAAACTCATAAGATGGCGGCCGTTGTTCGTATGCTGATTGAAAAAGGAATTAGGCGACATAAGGCCTCGACCATTGCTGAGGTTGAAATGCTGGCTGACGCGAGCGTCAAAGATATTGTGCTGGCCTACAATCCTGTCGGCCCGAACATTGGACGCGTCATCGCGTTGTTGCAGAAGTATTCTGACATCAAACTTGCTGTAACCACGGACCACACCGGCCCGCTGCGACAACTTTCGGATGCATGCGTGGCGGCCGGCGTGACTGCCGGGGTCATGTTAGACATCGACGTCGGGCAGCATCGCACAGGAGTCGATCCGAATAGCGCTGCAGCGATGGAACTTTACTCTGGAATTCAGCAGTTACCCGCCGTGACTCCAGCGGGATTTCACGTTTACGATGGTCACCAGCATCAGGAATCTCTGTTGGAACGAACGGCGGCTGTGATGTTGGAATGGCCCATGGTTCTGAAATTGAAACAGCGATGTGAAGAAGCTGGTTTGAGTGTACCGGAACTTTTATGCGGTGGCTCGCCCACGTTTCCAATCTATGCAGAACTGGAGGACCCGGCGATTTCGTTAAGTCCCGGTACCAGCATCTTTCATGATGCCGGCTACGGTGGACACTTTCCGGATTTAGATTTTGTTCCGGCCGCCGTTGTCGTGACGCGCGTGATTAGTCGGCCGACGCTAACTCGAATTACGCTTGATTTGGGCAACAAGTCTGTGGCCGCAGATCCTCCGAAAGGTCAGCGAGTTTACTTTCCAAAACTACCGGATGCTGTTCAGGTTATTCACAACGAAGAACACCTAGTGCTGGAAACACCGGAAGCGGAACAGTTTGTTCCCGGCGATGTATTGCTGGGAATTCCGACTCATATCTGCCCCACCAGTGCATTGCATCAGGAAGCCTATGTGATTGATGGTGGCGTGCTGGTTGAACCATGGCGAGTGACAGCTAGAAACCGGAAGCTGACGATCTAACGTTTGCGTTGAAAGCAACTTCATTTCGCTTGAGCGGCGCTTTCTGGCTTCAGTTCAGAATGCTGGCGGAGTCTGATAGCAACGTGGCATTCAGGATAGATAACGAATCGCATGCACATGTCACAGTGGTGGCGGCATACGGAAGGCCAACGCTGATTTTATACGGCGTTTGTGATTGCCCCAGCGCTGTCGCAGCAGCGGTTGTGATTAGCGGCAACAGCTCCCAAATGGGTGGCACGTTAGATTGACTGCCAGCTAGTTGAAGTTCTTTCCAGATGCTTAAATCAGGATTAGATGCTTTACTGTCCGTTCCCAGAATGACTGTTGCTCCAGCGTCGATCATCTTTCGCCACGGATGCTGTGAGTGACCGAAGTATGCGTGTGTCCGAGGACAATACACCACGGCCACGTTTTGATGTTCGCCAAGAAAACGTATTTCCGCGTCAGTTGGATAGTTGCAGTGTACGGCCAGCGAAATTCGGTTTTGAGCAAGCTTCTGCAAATACGGCAGCAGTGAATTCATGTTACCCAGCGAAGCGGGTTCCCCAAGATTCATCGAAGACAGGAAGTCAACGAAACGCCCGCTGCGATGACTGAGCAGTTCGATTTCGTCCAGCGTTTCGCCAAGATGCATAGCGACCGGAACGTCGTGGCGCTTGGCACAATCGACGATCGCCTCGAATAATTCAGGATGCACACTGTACGGAGCATGCGGGCTTAGACCGGGCACGACGTTCGGAAACATTTCAGCGCCGCTGGCGGACACCGACTGCGTGGCAATGACCAGCTGGTCGGCAATTGATTCTTTACGAAAGCCAATCAGTTCGCGAAAGCTGATGGCAGACATTTGCGAATTAGCCACAAGCTGTTGCAGTGTTTCGCGGCCTGCGTTTGATGTCGTGATTTCCCCGACTAAGGCCGTTGATCCAGAGCGGCACTCGAGCACTCCGGCGCGCACAGAGTCGGCAACGAAACCCGCTTCCGGGCGGCTGATGCGATAGCGGATGACCGACCGAATCCAATCTGGAAATGGAACCGCTGGCGTCACGGGTTCAGATAGTTGCGAGAATTCCAGATGAGTATGAGCGTTCACAAAGCGTGGCAGAATTGCGATTGGGCGAATCAAAGGTCGCTCATCGGCCGGTACGTCTGCTATGTCAGCAACGATGCCCTCGACCACCGAAATTCGCACATTTTGGCGAGGTTGCTCGTTAGGGTTCACCAGCCATGCATATTGGCTGGTGAATGTTTTGAGGCTGTCGTTGGGGATTGAATCTGTCACGGGATGCAATGTAACAGAAGGTCGGCGCGGCTACGAAACGGAAAGCGAAATCAGGCCGGAGCGGCTAACTTCGGTGACTATTGAACCAATCCCTTTGTCAGTTCCATGAAGGCGGTTTCCAGATTAACTTCCTCTTCTCGGAACAGCGTCAGCGCGAAGCCGTGTCCGATCAGATTGGTGGGAATATCGCTGTAGTCTTCGATTTCGGCCTTCAAAGTTACTTCCAGCAACTGCGTCCTCGTGATTTCCACCTTCTCGACAGAATCGCATTGTTCCAGCAGTTTCGCGGCTTGTTCCACTCGATCTTTAACGCGAATGTTCAGCATGATTCGCTGCCGCGCTTTTTTCATCACTTCGGCAACGTTGCCGTCCACAATCAGGTTACCTTTTTCGATCATGCCAACTCGACTACACACGTCGGCAAGTTCAGGCAGAATGTGGCTGGAAACGATGACCGTCTTTTTTATCTCACCCAACCGCTTCAGTAGATTGCGGATTTCAATACGGGCTCGCGGGTCCAGTCCACTGGCAGGTTCGTCCAGTAGCAGCACCTGAGGATCATGCAGCAGAGTTCTGGCAAGTCCGATGCGTTGTGTCTGTCCGCGAGAAAGTTCGTTTACCATCGCGTCGCGTTTGAACGACATGTCGACCAGTTCAAGTTTCTCTTCGCAGATTTTGCGACGGTGGGCTGAAGGAATGCGGTAAGCCGCGCAGAAGAATTCTAAGTATTCAATCACCGTCATGTCATCATATACGCCAAAGAAGTCTGGCATGAAACCGACCAGTCGGCGGATTTCTTCCTGGTTGGTATAAATTGATTTACCGCAGATATACGCCTCGCCGTGATCGGGATTTAGCAGCGTCGCCATCATGCGCATGGTGGTGGTTTTGCCGGATCCGTTGGGACCTATAAAACCGAACACGTCGCCTTCTTCCAGTTTCAGATTGATGTTATTGACAGCAATCAGGTTGCCGTAGCGTTTTGTCAGGTTGCGAGTTTCAATCATCTTATTGACTTCCGGTGTGTTCTATTGTTGTCAGACGGACGATCAATTTTCGTCTGTGGCGGTGTCGCTGTTTGCACTGTTTTCGAAGAGAGCTTCTTCTGCTTTTTTGAGATCTTCTGCCGTCGGTGCAAGTTTTTCCGAAGGTCGACGTTTGACGGGCAGCAGCAACCGAACGAGTGTTTTTGAATTAGTGACTTCGATCTCGCTGTCGTTCGTGGATAAAGATGTCACTGGAGTATCAATCACCCCGATTGCGACGGCATGATTCAGCCGAATTGTATCGCTGAGCTCCATGTGCGATAACAGATCCTGCGACAGCCCGACATATTTGATTCCGCCAGCAACATCATAAAACGTGGCCATAGTCAGCATGTATTGAAGGTCCAGAGACGCCGCGTTGTAAGGAGTAACTTGCTGAGTCGATCCACGATTTGATTGACTCGACGTCATCTTCACAAGTCGCGATCCATTCAAAAAACTTTTCAGATCTGACGCGGCTACAGAATCGGCTCGCGAATCCCAGGTCTTGCCTTGTTCAAGCACCAGGCTTCCGGGTGAGTCAGTCATGCGGTAGACACGATTGCCGTGCATGATTATAAAATCGGAAATAGCAAACGGCAGGTTGTGCGAAAACGTGCCATTCAAGAGGCCGAAACCCGATACCGACAAGTCACTATTGATCAGTGGCTTTTCAGAAACTGAGTGCCATTCGGCGAGCATCTGTCGCGAACCATCAGTAAGCAACGGAATGCCGGAAAGAACATTCGGTTGGTCTGCCGCATGGGAATAAGTCTGGCGGCTCAGTCCGATTCCAGCGGTACGATACATACCACCGTAAACATCTTCAGGCCGACCGGACCACATCAGCGAACACGCGTTATCTTCAGCAGCGAACGCCGTGGGTGTTGCCTTTAACATCGCCTTCATCGTTTGTGGTGATGAAACACTCAACCATGATTTCGCATCAACGTGAGAAGTGTTGCCATCCATTGAGATATCGACGATGTGTAGTTCGTTCAGTTGCGTTTTTGTGTTTGCTCCGAGGCCCCAGACTGTGCCTGCGACGCCGGCGACAATCAACAGCGGAAACGTTATCCATGTCAGATGAGGTCGTTTCAGAATGTTTGTCACGACGTAGTAATCGACTGGGCCAATCAGCAGCAGCCAGCCGACCATCATTGCCATAATGCTCCAGGTTGACCATGTACCGGATTCCGGCGATGCGTCTATGGTTGCCATCATCTGTGTTGCCAGGTCGGAAACTCCAGACTGTGAAATCCGTGAGGATCGTGAAGACACGCCTGCTTTCCGAGATAACTTTTCTCCAAAGAACAGCACTTCATATAATTGCGGCAGCGAAACCCAGCGATTAATCGGACGCTGATTTAGATCGACAGCAATCATTGTCACAACACCGGCACCGATGCTTTGAGTGCTGATAATCGGGCCGTTCAGAGAATCGACTTCCACCAGACTTTGGCTACTTTGCAGCACCGCCATCTTGACAATTTTCCGGTTTGTGTCCAATCGAACAGCACCAGGTACAAAGCTTTGAACCGAAGTGAGATTACGAATCGAAGTGGCAACGGGCTGAATTTCAAAATAACCGCTCAGCCATTTGCCAATGTTTGATTCCAGCAGCGAAGCAACGTTAGCTCCGGCTGTCACAAACAACCGTCCGCCCGTGCGAACCCACTGTTTAATCGCTTCGGCCTGTGCATCGCTGGTTGCAAACGTATCCGACAGAATCATGTAATCGATAATGTCCAGGCCCGCGACATCATTTGGCATATCAGATACCGCAGGAAATGAAACGCCCACCAAAATCGGACGGTTCTCTGAAATCAATTCTGCGTTTCTCAGCAACTCGTCAACGCCGGCAACTGTGCCAATTGTCAGCAGAACCGGCACGTCCAGCTTGTACAGTTTCAGAACGCTCTGCACGTCAGGCGACGGACTTTCCACTTCCAGATCTTCCCCGTGCGATATCGATTTTCGACACAGCACTTCGCCGGTTTTAGCAACAACGGAAATGGTTCCCGTGCCCGCCAGGCGTCCGCAGTTAACGAAGCCATTAAGTTCTATTGATCCCGCTTTGTTAACAGTTCCAGTCGCGAGTGTTTGTTGACACGTATCGCCGCGAGGATCGGAAAACTCGGCTTGCAGTACCACGTCTTCTCCGGTAGGCAGGCCAGCAGCGGCTGCATGAATGGGCAGCCATTTCCCAACTTTTCCGATTCCCTGGAACCCCAAATGCAGAGCCTTCCATTCCGCTGCGTTCGCAGAACCGGAACAGCAGAGAAGCGCGAAACAGCTGATCAGGACGGCAGGAGTCAGTCGGAGTGCAGATTGGTGTGGCAGAAACACAGAATTCTTCCAATGAAGTCGACCCAAAGGCGGCACGGCCGCAACCAGATTCCAGCGACCATTCGGAAACGTTTCCCGTGGTGGCTTTCAAAACCTGTTTCAGTGGGAATGGTTTTCCTGAATCAGGTTACCTGGATACAGCGGACTCGCAGTGTTCATGTTTGTCGCAAATCGTCCAGCCAAACCGCGACAGATATTGGCATTTCGTGGTTGACTGCCGATCACCTTTGTCAGGACAGAAACGAAGACATACCAGTAAATTCGCTGGACGCAACATCCCTCAGGCATCGATACGCCGACAATTGTGCGGCTGCGGGCGCAAAGTCATCACTGCGGACGGATTTTCACGATTCCCGGCAGGCCATTGTTTAGCCAGTCTGTTTGTCGTATTTTTACAAGTGTTAGCTGAAAATTGCGGCAGGATGAGTCGCCGAAAGCATTCAGGGCTGCATTCAACGGCGCAAACCGGCAATTGGATATCGCTGTACCTTTGAGATCTGGTGGTGTGCCCTGTAGCTTGTATGCCTCAAGCCTCAAACATTTGCCATTGCACACCTACTTATGCCCTCAGTTGCATCACCCAAATCAAGTCGGGTTAGCCAAGAAATCGACCTGTCGTCGCCTGACGCTGTTGTTGATCCAGTTACGCGCGAACTTCGGGCAGAATCGATTACGGTTCGTATCCGCTGGTTCGGTTTAGCAATTGGTTACCTACTGGTGAACCTTGGGGATCTGGTGAACGCCGCCGACCGTGGTTCTTCCAAAATGGAACTGAACGCGATACTGGCCGTCGGAGCAGTGTATGCGATGATTGACACGGTTCGCAGTATGAAGGGGCGAGTACTGCTGGCGGAATTTCGCATTCTGATCAGTCTGATGGAAGCTCTGTTTATTGGCCTGCTGTGTTACTTTGATGCAGGTGTCAGCAGTCCGTTTCGTTTCTATTATTTCCTGTCGCTGCTTGTCTGTGCGATCCGGCATTCGCCGTTACTGACGTTTGCCACGTTCGGGCTGCATGCCATGAGCTATAGTTTGCTCGGCCTGCTGTCTGGTCCCAAAAGCCCAGGCGATGGCATTCAGATGATTCTGACCCTGGTATTTCTGGGATGGGCCGCATGGGCCATTATCGCCTTGACCGGTTTGCTAAAGACGGCCGGAAATCGACTCAGACAACTAAACGGTGAACTGCTGGACAACCAGGCTCATCTTGAACGGCGCATCAAAGAGAGAACCCGCGATCTGCAGGAATCGCAGGCTCTGCTGGTGCAGCAGGAAAAACAGGCGGCGTTCGGTTTGCTGGCGGCGGGGATTGCTCATGAAGTCGGCAATCCACTGGCTTCGATCAGTTCCATCGTGCAGTTGCTCAGCCGCCGAACGGCCGATGAATACACGATCGAACGACTGGATATGGTTCAGGGCCAGCTTGCTCGAATTCAGCGTACTCTACAGGAACTTGTGGGGTTCAGTCGCCCGGCCAGTCAGCAGGCCATCCTTGTTGACGTGCATGCGGCCATCAACGATTCGTTGAACATCGCAAAGTATTACAAGCGTTGGAAGGGCAAGAAGGTCAACACTGAGTTTGATGATAAAATCAAGGCGGTACGGACCATCTATGATCAACTGGTGCAGGTGCTGCTGAATCTTGTCCTGAACGCTCTGGACGCAACAGAAGAAGGTGCGGCGATCACTGTAACAACAATGGCAATTGAAGAAGACGGTCAGGCAAAGATAGCGATTCATATCGCCGACGAAGGCCACGGGATTTCTCCGGATGCCCAGGAACAGATTTTCGAGCCCTACTTTACCACGAAGGCGACGGGCACCGGACTTGGCCTGTTTGTGTGCCGCCAGCTTGTTCAGCAGGAACTTAACGGCAGCATCAATTTGGTGAAGTCTGACACGGCCGGAACAGAATTCCGCATCGTGATTGGTTCTGTGAAAACGTAAAGATCTATGCGGAACAAAAATTTGTCGCGGAATCGGCCTGAACTTTCAATAGCAACATCGAAAGTCCAGGCAGATTTCGTTACCGTCCACTCTGCATTTTCTGAAGCGTTCCTGAATAAATCTCGCGGGACAGGCAGAAGTCGGGCCAGAAAAATATGAAAGTTCCAGTCAAACGAGCAGACCTGAAACCGGGCGAAGTTCTTTGTGCGCACTGCACGGGGCGTTGCTGTCGATATTTCGCGTTGCCGATTGAAGCTCCGGCCACGTGGGAAGATTACAATCACATTCGCTGGTACATGATGCACGGATCAGTAAGCGTGTTTGTGGAAGACGAAACGTGGTACATCATGGTGTTCACTGACTGCAAACATCTGCAAGGCGATTATCGTTGCGGAGCCTACGAAACTCGGCCGGACATCTGCCGCAGTTACACAACGGATGATTGCGAGTACGACAACGACGCTCCATACGATCAGCTGTTTGAAACTCCGGAACAAATCTGGGAGTACGCTCATGCCGTGCTACCACCGAAATTAAGACGATCAGAAAATGATCCCGTGAGCCTGCCAGTAATTGCCAACTAGAAATATCAGGTCCGTTTGCGTGCAACAATGGCCAGGCAGGTAATTGCCGCTTTCGTTTTCTAAGGTGCAACTTTGTTCAATATTAGATTGGTCAGCGCCAACCAGTGACAAAAAATTAACGGCCGGTAGACGCCGACCTTTGATTGGATTTTAGTAGTCAAATCTTCTGAGTATGGTTCATTTAGAACGCGGTGGATTGTTTATTGAATTCGGAATGACACGAGCAAAACTGGATTGGCATGGTCAACATGGTCGTTCGGGTAATATCTAACTGATCTAATCAGCGGTGAGCGGCCAATTTGAATTTTTATTTTGTGTTTCACGCATCTTGTTTCGGCCTTGGATTTTCCCAGGTCACAAGGTGATGTTGCAGATAGGTTGCCGGTCCACAATGACTTACTTGATTTATAAGGCCGGAGCTTTTTGCAAATGAAAGTCGCAGTCGTCACGGCGGGTGGAGCTGGAATGTTCTGCGGTTCATGCATGCAGGACAACACTCTGGTTAGAACTCTGCGTTTGGCAGACACCGACGCTGTTCTGGTGCCAACGTACACACCGATAAGAGTTGACGAAGAAAACGTCAGCGGCAACCGCGTTTTTCTGGGAGGCATCAACGTCTATCTGGACTCCGCTGTGCCGGGATGGAAGCGGCTTCCTAACTGGATGACGCATTGGCTGAATCGTCCAAGCATCATCCGCTACCTTTCAAGATTTGGTAGTACAGATGCTGCGAAACTCGGACCACTAACAATGGACATGTTGAAAGGTGCGGCCGGGCCTCAGCAACGCGAAGTGGAAGAATTTGTTAACTATTTATGCGACGACCTGAAGCCGGATGTCGTGCTGTTCAGCAATGCATTATTGTCTGGTGTACTGAGTACGCTGCGTCCAAAATTTAACGGCAAAATCCTGTGCCTACTGCAGGGTGACGACATTTTTCTGGAAGGCTTGAATGCTCGCTGGAAAAAACCGGTTATGGATCAGTTGCGCCGCAACTGTTCACTGTTTGACGGCTTTTTGACTCATAGTCGCTACTATCGGGACTTCATGGCGGAGTATCTGGGCATTGCCCCGGAACGCTTTCAGCGGATTCCTCTGACGATCGACACGAACGATTTAGAAGCTGCAGTAACAGACAAAGACAGATCAGCCAAATCTCGATTTCGCATCGGGTATTTTGCTCGAATTTGTCCTGAGAAGGGAATTCAAAATCTGTTAAAAGCCGTGCAGGAAGTATTGCCGCAGCATCCCGATGTTGACGTGGCAATTGGAGGGTACCTATCCAAACACGACAAGAAATGGTTTGAACGACTGCTGGCACAAACGCTGAAAACATGTCCCGGCCAGATTCATTGGCTGGGTAGCCCGGGAACGAGGCAGGAAAAATTTCAGATCATCAACGACTTCGATCTGCTATGTGTCCCGACCGACTATCACGAACCCAAAGGTCTGTACGTTCTGGAAGCGGGACTGTGCAGCGTTCCGTCACTGCTGCCCGATCACGGAGCGTTTCCGGAGCTTGTTGAGACGTTGGGGTTTGGATCGCTGTACAGAGCAGGAAACCACAATAGCCTAGTAGAGTGCCTTACGAAATCCATCACTGAAAATCGGACAGACAATGTAGACTTCGGAGATCGTGTTCGACTGATCTCCAGCATGGTCGCCACGGCACCATCTTTGAAAGCTGCGATTGCATCGTTTTAACGCTTGGTCTGGGAGATTCCCCGAAGTTTCACGCAGTTCTGCGAGACGCTGATCTTAGTCGCCACACAACAGCTTATTCGAACGCTTTCAGCCGGCATAATCCCTGACTGGTTCGGCACTGTTCAACGCTGGTTCTTTTTCTGCTTACTACGCCGATGTCCACAGAACGCAGCGAAACTTCAGCCGGCAGCGACGGCGGCAAGAATTGGATACACGTCAGTCATTGTGCAGGCTTCTGTGTTAACGATATTGTAGATCCTGAAGACGTTTTCAGTTGTGAACTGATTGACGAGCAACTTCTATCCACTTACAAAAGCACAGTGTTTCACGCTGGCGGCTTGATGCCAGCCCGTTTTGCATGATGTCTTGCTGCGCTAATTCGCAACAAGGGTGTACAGCGATGAGGTCGAATTTTGATGAAGCGCTTGGGGATTTTGCGGTTTCTATAAGGAACCAGCGAAAGCACGTTCAACCGATAGAACACATTGATACCCGCCAGAAAAAAGTGCTCGGTTCGCCGATAAGCAGCCTAAGTTGTGTTTGCCCAACGGTTATTTTTCCACCTATTAACATTGCTGTTGGCGTTCTTCATCTGTTAACAGCAGTGAGTGGTGCCGCACCCAAATGGCTAACAAATGTTCACTAATCAGCGCCGCACCTAGGTGACACGTGACTTATGGCGTATGGATGCGGCATGTTGGTCGCACGTGATGGTATTAGGTCGCTGCTGAAGTTTCGGCCGATCCTACCGTCGCGGCGTTAAAATAGGCAGCTTGTGATGATTCGACTTGGTGCGATCGCTCTAACCGTCACCAACGGTTCATTCGCGCTAAGAGCGAGAATCCGTTCCACCGATATCGAATTCGTGAGACCACACACAGCCTTGTTGCGCATTTTGGCGCATGATGAAGGAACGCGGTGATGAAGTTGAAGCATCTGATCCAGAATTTGGGTCGCGGTTGTTCTGTAGCAGCGTTGTTTGGCGCTGCGATGGCGTCTGACGCGTTACTGACTAATACCACCAGTTTCCGAATCCCGTTTGCGATCGACCAGGCGGACGGGCCTCCGATTTCCGGATCCGCCATTCTATTCGCATCCTTCAACGGGGATGCCGTGATGGAACGAATTCAGACGGTTGATGCCAGCAGTGGGGGCTTCCAGTTTGACGCGCCTGCAGATGGCCGTTACGGGTTTGCAGTTCGCCTGATCGATTCCACTGGCAAGCCGATCGGAAACGATGGGCGTCTGCATCCGGAAATGGAAGTGGTTGTGGACACCATTGCACCGGAAATTACCTTTCAGCTTTTGGAAATTGCCCCGGGTGAACTCAGTCTGACATGGATCGCCAGCGAGACAGGAATTGCGCCCGGTTCTTTGAAAGTCGAATACGCCGAAGGTACCGATGGTCGCTGGAAAGACATCAGCGTTTCCCCAGGAGCCAGCGGGTACGCAATGATCAAGTCGCAACCAGGAACTTCGGTTGCTGTGCGTGGTTTTGTTACGGACCTTGCCGGTAACCAGGGTACTGGAACAGGCCAACTGGTATTGAGTGCTCGCGAACCTCAACTGGCGACTTCTGTGCCGCAGATGAATGCGGGTTACGGTCGTTCAACGCAAAATGGCGCAACGAATACGTCAGGCGGAACGTCGATTCCGCAATCGAATCAGGCTGTTGGGCCGAGCCCGTTTTATACATCGAAAGCAGAGCTGGTACATTCTTACACGCCGCCGCCTGCCAGAGAACAGGTTCCCTCGCAACAGCAAACGCATGAACAACAGTGCGCCACCGCTCAGCAGCCACTGGCCGCACATCAGACGTCAGCGTTGCACCAGTCGTCACCCGTATACAACCAAACGCCCACGCCGGTTCCCCAGTTGCCAACCAGCCATCCGGCGGCCAGAAGTGGTTTCGAGTACTACCCGACTTCGACTATCAAGGGACATCGACAACCCTTCAATGCGGGCTATGGATCAACATCGACAACGGCTGGGACTCATACGTCGTCGTTCAGTAACAACACTTATAACAGTAACGCCCACCCGGATGCAGCGACCAGCAGTTCAACGCTGACTTCGATGATGGACGCTGCTGGAGTTGCCACAGCCAGTCATCAGGTGGTCAACAATCGCGTCTTCGACATCGACTATCAGGTAGAAGATGTCGGACCGTCCGGCGTCGGTGCAGTTGAATTGTTTGTGTCGGAAAACAACGGCCGCGAATGGTTCAAGTATGGCAACGACGCGGACCTTGCATCACCGTTCCAGGTTGATACGCGGGGCGAAGGCACGTTCGGCTTTGCAGTCCGCGTGAAAAGCGGACTGGGATTTTCTGGGGTACCTCCCCAACCAGGCGAACTACCCAACATCATTGTGGTTGTTGACCAGACTGCTCCGGTTGCGGAACTGGCGGTTCCTCAGGTGCTGGTTGATGGCGGAGGGCGCATTCGCATGTCGTGGAGATTAAGCGATCCGAATGTTTCTGCGACGCCCGTCCGACTTGAATACGCGGCCAGCACTTCCGGGCCCTGGACTCCACTGTTCGACTGGCAGGCTGATCAGGGCGGCTACGAAATGCCGATTCAGTCGGGTATGGCAAATCGTCTGCACTTCCGACTGTTGGTTCGTGATGTGGCCGGAAACGTAACGGCCGTTCAGACTAATCAGCCCGTATTAATCGATCAGCAACGGCCGACCGCGAAATTGCTGCGAGTTCAATCTGTTTCACGAACTCAGTGATAAGCAAACAACCGCCATTACACGTTCACTCAAAAGCCCGTTGCCCTGCAGCGGGCTTTTTATGCGCCCTATATTCCAGGTTTGCAGTTGAACGCTTTGCGCGTTTCGTGATGCTGCCGCGGCCGATGTTTAATCTGCAATTGACCACAGCGGTTCATACTGAGTCAGGGCCGGCAACAACGCGTTTGGCTCGATGTTCACTTTCTTAGAAGCCTGGAACCGCCAAGTTTTCGCCATTGGCTTTAACAGACTCGTAAATCGACCTGTCGTCGATGGTTGCTACAATTCGCCTAATCATTCTGCCTTCCGGTCTTTCATTCAAAAGAAAAGCCATGCGAATACCATCGTCGATTGCCGTTGTGATTGTCATTACGACTTTATCGAATCTGTTGCCTGCTCAGGAAAACGCGTCGAACAGGCCGTTATCTGAACAGCAGGTTGTCGCCTTTGCAAAGTTGGCGTTGAAAGGAATTCCTCAGGAGTATCCTAACAAGCCATCAAACGTGATGCAGACTGCTGACGATGTGCGATCTCCTCGAGAAATGCATCCTGCATTTTACGGCAACTTTGATTGGCACTCAGCGGTTCACGGCCATTGGATGTTGGTGAGGCTGCTGCGACAGTATCCTGATTCGGCTGTCGCTGCTGAAATCCGCACAACACTAAATAGCCAGCTGACGGCCGATAACATGCTTGCGGAAGCCAGCTATTTCCAGACGAAGCAAAACAACAGCTTTGAACGCATGTACGGTTGGGCCTGGCTGTTGCAGCTTGTTCGCGAAGTACATTCCTGGGATGACGCGGATGCTAGAGTCTGGAGACAGAATCTTAAGCCACTGGAGGCTGTAATTCTAAAACACGCCTTCCATTATCTGCCAAAGCTATCGTTTCCAATTCGTGTCGGTACTCATACAGACACTGCCTTTGCGCTGGGGCTGGAACTGGACTATGCTCGTATCGTCAAAAACGCCGAACTCGAACAGCTTGTGATTAAGAAGGCTCGGCAGTTTTACCTGAACGACAAAAGCTATCCGGCTCATTACGAACCATCTGGCCACGACTTTTTTTCATCCGGTTTCAACGAAGCCGATTTGATGAGGCGAGTACTTTCAGAGGACGAATTTCCTGAATGGTTGGATGCGTTTCTTCCAGGACTGGCGACGGATTCACTCGGATCAATGATGCACCCCGTGGAAGTAACTGACGTGACGGACGGTCATCTTGTACATCTAGCCGGCCTGGATCTTTCAAGGTCATGGACAATGCTCGGAGTCGCCAGTGCTCTGCCGAACAGCGATCAACGCCGTATTATTTTGGAGAAAAGCATTCCCGAACATGCTGCTGCGGGCCTGCAATATGTCACGAGCGGACATTACGAAGGAGAACACTGGCTGGCTACATTTGCCGTCTATCATCTGACCAGAAGCGGTTTGGAAGTTGCCGACGACAAATGACAAAGCGTCAGCCATCGGGTCACGTCCTCAAGTGTTTTGTTGCAGGTTTTGAAGGCGGTAGACTAAATCGAACGTTCGATGACTCGTGAAGATAGTCTTGCGCGAGCGTTTCGATTCGTGCATTTCACTTCTCATTTATTGTCAATTTCACTAGCGCTATCGATATTTAACGCCATGCGGAGGCCTATTGCCGGACTGCTTGTCGCAACCCCGTTGCTGGCCCAGTCTGGTGTTCCAGCTTCGGCTCAATGGCAGGGCAAAATTGGCATCTGGCATCTGGCATCTGGCATCTGGTAGCTGGTAGCTGGCTGATGGTAACTGCAAGGAATGACGCCCGTCCATATAGCGAAGTATTTCAAGAAGCAGACTGTCCGACTGAGTATCGGCGAAACCATGATGAAAGAACTCTGAGATGAACGGTTGGCCGATATGTTGTCCCACGACAACGGAACCAATTCCAGGCGGGCCGATTACATGGTGAAGGGGTTGGTGCCATCGTATGAAGTCATCTCCTTTCAGCAGGTGGGCGACGAAGCGGAAGCTCAAAAAATGCTCAACGCTCGCAAGAAACGGTTCGGAGAAAGTGGCAAACTGACCACGGTTTCGGATCGGTGCTATAAGGTTTCTAATTCATGGAGTTACAGGAATCCTTTTCCTCCCGGCACGGACGAAGAGCAGTACCTTCGAGATCAGCTAAACAGTACGAACGCGGTGGTCCGGACGGGCGTGAAGGTTGTTGAGGAAAGTGGACACAAAATTACTGAGCACACCAGCACCTATACAACCTGCTTCCGTGTTCACGACAACGTGCTGTATGAGTCCAGTATCGAGCAACTCTTTGAAATGTCGTTGCCAACATCTGAATCACTGATCCGAGGTGTGGATGGTGCGAACGATGTCGACCTGGACTTGTTCTTCGATCGCATCCCGATGGGCATCAAGCACCAGAGATGGAACATGTTAAATTCCGGTGTTGGCGCACAGTTGTAACAACGTGATAGAGAAGCAGACCAGCTCGATAACCTGCGAAAGTCTTCCAGTGATCTGATACTGCCGCTGATTAGGGCAGTTTTGTTTGATGTCGATCAAACGGAAAGATGGCCCCGGTTTGCTACAGACATGCAGCAATCGATTCGCGCTCGAATGGCATTCAAGGCACGACGCAACAGCGGGTTGATAAAACAACTGCAGGACGTAGGCAACGGACGCAGTCGCTTTGCCTCGATCCTGAACGATGGCGTAGCCACTACTCTGCATTCGTGCGTTCAGCTTCCGCCACAAGGCAAACATGTGTTTGAGCCGGCAGCGCAGTTGTTGATGTTAATGTCGACAGAAAAATCCGACTCAAAAATAGTCAACGCGATGCAGACTCTGGCGAACGCGACATCTACGCTAAGCGAACAAAACTGTCTTGAATTCATACTGAAGATCGGCTGGCGGAATTCAGCGATGGCGTGATTTATGGTGGTCTGCAAACGGGCGACCAGCCTCAGTTACTTAACGGGATTTATGATCTAATTGAGAACTTATCCGGTGCTCCTTAGAAAATCCAGCAGGGTATCGTCTTCACCGATCGAAATGGCATCGCCTGCATTCAGGTGACCTTGCCGCCGATGGTATCGGTCGAACTTGAAATGAACCCGTCATGAAAATTGACGCATGCTTTCTCATTGCAGAACCATGGTTGCCTGTGGTTTGCGATTGGTCGTGAAAACGCCACTGATATTGTTCATCAGTTCATCAGTTCATCAGTTCATCAGTTCATCAGTTCATCAGTCCATAGCCATCAGCCATCAGCCATCAGGCCGAGCTGGCATTGCATACTCCGCTGCTCACTATGCACTTTGACCGAGATCGCTGTTGAATTATCCACAGAACGACCCCACTGGTGTGGGTGGTTTGCTGCTGTGGCAGGATGCGAAAGCCGGTTGGTTTCCACCTGCTCCCAGTATATTCAATGTAGGCAGTAGGTAAAGACCTGTGCCGTTGTTTCAAAGGTTGCGTGAACTCGGTGGCAATGACGAATTTCGGCTGGTTGTTACCGCCGACGAATCCGGCCTTGTCACCACCCCGCAGCATGGGTGAAGTCATCGGCAATTACTATATCGCACGCATGATCGCCGCACAGGATGTGCATGATGGCCGGCCGACCAGAACAGGCCGAGGAGGCCTAACAAGAAGCCCATAATTAAGTGACGCTTTCAAATACTTTGCTGCAGATTGCACACACTTTTCCGGAGCGAAGACAATGTGTTTCGGACATTGAGTCTATATGCAGATCCTGGCAGTCCCGGGCTTATTCTGAATTCACTTGGAAACGGATTGGCACGACGTCTGTACTCAGCCGCACGTGTTGACGAAACGAGCTGTTGTGACTGAATTGCGGCACGCTTCCAGCAACCTGCAGAAACACGGCTCAGGGTTGTTGTGTGGGATTGCCGCCACCAAACGAAACGCATCGCTCGCCGCCACAAGTTAGCGGCGAACGCGGTATGTAAAGACCGTCATGCAGGCGAATCCGTTATGTCGCTGTAGTGGTTTCTGATTCGGCGACAGCGGGAACTTCAGGTTTGACGGGCGTTGATAGAGGTGCGAGTTTCAGTAATTCTCGGACTCGATTGTTGACGATTTCTCGTCCACGAGTCAGCAGCGTTTCTCGGATAATTTCATCTTCTGTATCGATGTTCAGCTGTCCGTCTTTAACCATCAGCAGAAGAAACGTCAAAATGTTCTTGCCGAACATTTCGCTGGCGTGAACCGGAACATCGGAGGCCAGGTTGCAGGGCCCCAGAACCGCAACGCCATTATGGTTGATCGTTTGGCCTGCTTTTGTAACTTCGCAGTTGCCGCCTCGCTCTGCTGCAAGGTCGACAACTACCGAGCCAGGGGCCATCGCTTCCACCATTTCCTGAGTGACCAGAATCGGTGCTTTCTTTCCAGGGATAGCAGCGGTGGTGATGACGATGTCACAATCGGCAATCACTTTTTTCATTGCTTCGCGTTGGCGCCGGTAGAAGTCGGTGTCCATTTCTTTGGCGTAGCCGCCTGTTGTTTCTGACTGATTGGTTTCCAGATCCAGTTCGACAAACTTTCCGCCAAGACTTTCCACCTGTTCACGAACGGCGGGGCGAATGTCATATCCATATACGACCGCGCCAAGTCTTTTGGATGTTGCAATCGCCTGCAGTCCAGCTACCCCGGCGCCGATTACAAGAACTCGCGCGGGCTTCAGTGTTCCAGCGGCCGTCATCATCATGGGAAACATTCGTGGAGCCGCCGTGGCTGCCAGCAGGACTGCGCGATAGCCGGCTACCGTGGCCATGGACGACAGAATGTCCATACTTTGAGCTCGCGTTATTCTGGGAACCAGTTCCAGAGAAAAAGCGGTCACCCCTTTTTCAGCGACGGCCGGAATGCTGTCTGGAAATGTCAGCGGATCACAGCTGGAAATCAGCACCTGTCCGTCCTTTAACAGACTGATATCGTCTGCTCCGCCTTCACCGTTGGCCCCGAATGCTTTGACCTGCAAAACAATATCGGCCTGTCGAAACAGATCTGTTCGATCCGCAACGATCTCTGCACCTTTGTCGATATATAGCTGATCAGGGAACCCGGCCTTTGTTCCGGCTCCGGATTGTACCTGCACAGTCAGCCCGGCTTTTTTTAAAGCGGCGATCATCGCTGGCACAATGGCCACTCGGTTTTCGGCGACATCTGCTTCACATGGAATTGCGACTATCAAACCTGAACTGGTTTGTGGTGCTGTGTTGGACATCATGATTGCTTTCTTTACCGCGGCACGGCCTTACACCAGCTTCGCCCATTATCCAGTTCGAGCTCACTCTCAGAACCGCTCGACTGTCGCCGACCTGCATTCCTGCTAAGAATCGCTGCGGACTTTGCACAGCCTGACTAAGTTTCGAAGGAACGACGATTGTAGAAGAAACACGCGTGCTTCGACAGTGTTCCGTGTTTTTCTTCGAGTGAGCAGCCATTAGAAAAAACAGGCGTAAAATGAAAACAGGTTGTATGCTGCAACAATCCGGTATGGTTGGCAGGAATTCAGAAGTGCCGGTGCAATTTCGGGTGACGAAGTTGGCGATTCCATCCACAATGCTCAGTGAAAATGCAAAAACAGCCCGAATCGTTCCTCTCAAATCTTACTCGGACAACAGCCCGTTGCCTTCGCGAACCAGGTCATCCAGAATATTCGCCATCGCCACTCTGTTGGTGACCGCGATTGTTTTGGCAACAACATTTCTTAAGCCGGCTTTTCTTCGGCCAACAGTCCCGAATCTGGAAAAGAGTCGACAGGAAATTTCGCGTCTGTTTCAACGTGGAGACTTTGAAAAAGCTCGACAGGCGGCCGATGTCCTGCTCGCCAGCCATCCTGCAGAAGACGACATTCGTCTAATTGCGGCGGAAAGTGCAATTCGAAAACATCGTTCCCAAAAAGCACTGCAGTACCTTTCCAAAATAACAAGCAATCAACCATCGATTGCTTTGCCGGCGGCCCTGCTGGAAGCGAAAGTGGCGATTGGGGGCGTCGCAGATTTGCGCCGAGCCGAAAAGGCATTTCGCGCGGCTTTGGCGGTGGACTCAGAAAACGCTGAAGCTCACTTCGGGCTTGTCCGACTGTTAGCGGTTTGTGGTCGCCGCCGTGAAGCTCTGCCGTTGTTGTTAAATCTAGTTCGTATGGGACACGGTTCAGATCAATTGACCATTGCCGCCCGAGGATCCGGGGCTGTTGACGACCCGGACCTGCTGCAACGGGCACTCACTGTGTTCCCGAACGACAGCCGAGTTCTACTTGGTGTTGCTGTGCAGGCTGAGCGATTTGGCAAGCTGGATTTAGCCGTCGAAATGTGCCAGAAGGCCATTGATCAATCGCCGGAATTTGTGCCCGCCATTGTCGATATGGGCGATTATCTTTTGGCGGCCGAACGATTTGATGACCTCAATAACTGGAGCAACAACCTCAGCGATGGCTGCCGGCAATACGCAGAAACATGGCGAGTTAAAGGTTACCTTGCGGAATATCGCGGTGAGCTGCAGCAGGCTCTCTCGCATTTCCTAAAGGCCGCCGCATTAGGTCCGGAACTAAAGGACGTGCAACACCGAGTGTCGCAGTTACTGATGAAGGCAGGCGATAAAGCGAAGGCTGCCGAATTCGCAAATCGATTGGTCCAAATTCAGCACCTGGAAGCTCAGCAGGATCGCATGTTTGAATCCGGCAGCCGCGACGCTGCCGTAATGATAACGACGATTAACGAATTTCGAGAACTCGGGCGACTGTGGGAAGCTTTCGGTTGGGCTCAGGTTGGCCTGAAACAATTTCCCACAGACGCAGGCTTACAGTCGGTTTATGCAAACCTTGCCAAAGAAACGACCGGCCTGCCGCTGACGCTGATGGTCGATACCGAAAACATTGCACTGTATGTTTCGGCCAGCGACTACGTTTTGGCGGACGAAGCACCGAGCAAAGTGGAAGTAACCGCAAAAGATTTATCCCCGGTTGTGCGGCCGTTTTCATTTCGTGACGATGCTGCGGCCACAGGCTTGAATTTCGTCTACAACAATGGAGTCTTCGACCAGGCAACTCATCGAATGTTTGAATTTACCGGCGGAGGAATTGCGGTCTGCGATATGGATCTGGATGACTTTCCAGATCTGTTTTTGACTCAGGGAAGTCTTTGGGAAACTCGTGGTCGTGATTCAATAAGCACCGACTTAACCGGCAACGGCACAGCCAGCGATGCATTGTTTCGCAATGTTCGTGGACAGCGGTTTCAAAATGTATCCAGCGTTGCTGGTCTTCGGGACAACATGTTCGGGCAGGGAGTCGCTGCGGGTGACCTTAACGGCGACGGCTTTCCGGATTTGTTTGTTAGTAACATCGGTAACAATGCCGTGTGGCTGAATAATGGCGATGGCACTTTTTCGAATCGCAGTTCGTTGGTGGCCGATCGTTCAGAAAACGAAACGTGGACAACCAGCGCGGTGATTGCCGACTTGAATTCAGACGGTAATGCAGACATCTACGCCGCCAATTATCTGCAGGGTGACGATATCTTTGATCGCGTCTGCGAGACCGCCGAGGGACTTCCGCGAGCATGCATTCCGATTCACTTTGACGGTGTGCGAGATTTTCTGTACCTGAATGACGGGACCGGAGCGTTTCGTGATCATTCGGCAGCGTTGGACGCTTTTGACCGGGGCAAAAGTCTGGGAGTGGCGGCGTGGAAGCTGTCAGCCAATGCCGCGGTGTCTGTTCTTGTGGCCAACGACACCACTCCGAACATGCTGATTAACGTCAGCAGCAATGCCGACGCTGTCGTAACTGATACAGGGTTTGAGTCCGGGTTGGCTGTCAATTCGCAGGGCAAATCCGAAGGTAGTATGGGCATCGCTGTGGGAGATGTTAACAACGATGGTCTGGCCGAACTATTCATTACAAATTTTTTCAACGAAACGAACACGTTCTATCAGCCGGTTACTGAACGCATGTTTGAAGACCGCACAACAAACATGAACCTCGGCACAGCATCTTTGCCGGTGCTTGGTTTTGGTACTCAGTTTATAGACGCAAACATGGATGGCACTCTGGAGTTGATTGTTGCCAACGGATATGTCGATGACCTTCGCAATGAAGGCAAAGCGTATCAGATGCCGGCTCAGATGTTTCAGTTGCGAAATCGCGTCTTTGAGCTTCAGTCGCCACGGGAATTAGGCGAATATTTCACAACAGATCATCTTGGCCGATCGGTCGTCTGCCTGGATTGGAACGTCGACGGCCTGCCCGACATCGCGATCGGTCACCTGGCTGAAAACTATGCTTTGCTGACAAACACATCGTCGCAGGCAGGCCACGGAATCAGCCTGAAATTCGTTGGCACAGTGTCCTGTCGCGATGCGATCGGCGCAACAGTTTCGTATCGGTTGAATAGGCACACGGTGACCAGGCAACTGTCGTCTGGCGACGGTTACCACGCCAGCAACCAACACGAACTTTGTCTGGCTGGCGGCGGGTTGGACGAGATCAAAGTGCTTAACGTTGTCTGGCCGTCAGGACAGCGGCAGGTGCTGCAGCACCTGCAAATGCGCCAACGCTACGTTATTGTTGAGGGCTGTGCGACTCACTTTTCATTGCCGTAGCGGCGTGAGTTCAAAACGCACGTGCACACGCCGTACGTTATTCAGTTGGGGAAGTCCCCCTGGCCAGTTCAGCATCCCATTCGTCCAGCAATGGCCAGTCCAATGCACACGTGCCAAAGTCGGCCATGTGTTGGTAACCTTCTAAACGTTCGATCGTCGATTGCAACAATTGATGATCGTTGCTGAATGCGGGGCCGTGGCTGGGCAGCAGCCATTCGACATTACTGGCCTGAATGCGCTTCAGTGATTCGATGAATGCCGGAATATCCGAACCATGGTGCGCGTCGATTCCGCCGACACAGCCGTCGCGAAAAATGTTATCCCCGGAAAGCAGCAGATTTCCGAACCGAAAGGACAATTGCCCGGTAGCATGTCCGGGCGTGTCCCAGACTTCAAGAAACTTATCGCCAAGCTGAAGTTTGTCGCCTTCAATCACTGTTTCCTGAATATTGAAGATCGGCATGTCGATGGAAATCTGCTGAGCCGGAATTTCCGCGTAGGAAGCGATGCGGTCACCTTCTTCGAGGATTCTCTTTGCATCCGGATGAGCAATAGTCTTCGCTGACGGCAGCAGTTCGGTCGCGCGTTTCAAGCCCTGCACGTGATCCGCATCGGCGTGAGTCGCAATTAGATAACGGCAGTTTGCCAGCGGGAAATCCATGTCTCGTATCAGATCGACAATATCGTCAACGGTATCCTGATATCCAATGTCGATCAGGGCCCAGTCAGAACCGGAATGCACTAAATAAACGCAGCAACCAAAACGTCGGCGTGCCTGGAAGTTCATTTCGATGACGTTGGGAAACAGCTCTCGACGGGCAAGCATAATTGAAACCGAAACAAAGAAAGGAACAGCTGATAAAGCTATGTTCGAACAGTCAGAAAAAACTCAGTGGTGATGCCGAAGTTTAGAAGCGAGCGTTCATGTCAGCAAAAAACGCGGCAAGTTGCATTTGTTGCTGAGTTTGCAGAATCGCTAACCGGTAATTTTTCGGATCTGCGTCGACATTGCGGACCCGTCAATCAACTACTCAGCCATGTCAACGGTCGCAGTAGAAGCAGCAGTCGCCGGCACGCCTCGAACCTTTACAAAGCCCGAGATCGCCACAATGATGGCCGAAACCATCAGCATTACGGCCATCCACTTCTTGGCGTTATCTCGGAACTTCTGAGTGCCCGGCTTATTACCGACCAACACAGAAGCCAGGAAGAACACAAACAGGGCCAGCAAAATTTTTGTGCCGATCATTCCGTGATATAATCCATCACCCTTATGAAATTGCATCGCCTTAATGTAATTGTAGAAACCGCTGATCAGAAAAATCGCGATGCCTGCGTGCACAAACTTTTTCCACCGTTGTCGGATTCGTTCCAGCAGCTCAACGGAATTTCCTTCCAGAACAGGAATCACTGCTAGACGAAAAAACGCGGTGCCGCCAACCAGCACAATAGCCGTGCCCACGTGAGCCCAGCGTGAAATCAAAGCAAGGATGAGTTCCGTATCCATGAGTCTTGTTTCGCTTGAAGTATTGGATGTGTCTGCCGCAGATTATGAAGTTTATCGCGGCAGTAAACGTACTGCAGTTGTTTCGATTTGGCACAGCACACACGGACTTCTGTTCAAATAGGTAGTCGATAAGGAATGAGGTGCTGGTCGAAACCTAAGTCTACAGTAATATTTGTAGTCGAGTGGGCGGAAAAGGCGACATGCCGCCTGATTCCTTGCCTCGGGGTCACGTTTTCAAACTCCGAGACATTCGGGCAACGTGTTCACCATCATTCCGTATGACCTTCGGAGGATATGCTCCGAGAGTACCACCAGAGTTCGTATCTTTCCTAAATTCTCGTTTTCATCGAATATCGATGTCGGAGTTGCATTATGAATCAATGGCCCGCTTAATCACAGGGATATAGGATGCGGGCTTCCAGTTGATTCAGGAGCAGGGTTCGTTTTTTTTGAGCCGGCTTTTTTCATGACGCCGTGCCGTTGCTGAGATGCGACCTGGCTTGCGGGAGCGGTGGCCGTGGCGAATTTCAACAGTTCATCTTGGGTGAAAACGCCTGGATGCTGTGAGTGGGCGTCCAGCGTCGAAATCAGCGGTGCTCCTTCACGCACGATACGAATCCCCGCATGATGATGGCCATGAATGCGACGTTCATGCGACTTCGGCAAGCGGAACCAACGCTCAAG
>JBDNFN010000129.1:0-30070 GCA_041689795.1 Fuerstiella sp.
AATTCTTCGGTGCAACGAACTCGGGATCCGGATGTCCCGAACCGTCCTGCCGTCACTCTCAACCTGAAACGAATTTGTCATGCCGCCACCCAACTCAGCCCAACGCACCCGCGAGTCATCCTCGACGGCCAGCACCCGCCGCGCCGACGCCTGGCCCCAAAACTAATCGATGTGTCGCTTGTTCTGGGGCTAGCTAATCGACAACATCAACAACCGCCTGACTCCGTGCGGAACGGTCCAGGGCGTCGCAGACCGTCTGCGTTTTTCTGGCCAGTTCCAGCCAGGGGTGGTTGACGTTACCCGACCGAATGAGTTCGCAAAACGCTTCGATCATATGCTCTTCCTGAGCTTTATGACGCAAAAGATGTTCGGTCGCGTTACCGTCGTTGTCGTGAGTCCAGAAACGAGGTTTTTCGGGTTTCCATGGTCGAGTAAAATCGTCGCAGACAAGGTTCTGCTGCGTTCCGGCAATTTCGAACCAGCGGCGTCGAACAGTATCGAACCCGCATTCGATGGTGGTGACTTTGCCATTGTCGAACCACAGAAATGCGTTCATGCGCACATCCACATCGTTCTGCCATTGAGCTCGAGCGAACACCTGTCGAGGCATTTCGTTTAGCAGCCACAACGCAGCGCCGGCGCAGTACCAGCCAAGATCCAGCAAGGCCCCACCGCCCATGTTGCGATGCATGCGCAGGTTGTCCATCGGCATCAGATCCCATCGAAACGTAAAGACCGCAGTCATCTGCCGGATGTCTCCCAGTTGCCCACTGTCGACATAGCGTTTCATCGCTGTTGCTCGCGGAGTGTGATACCACATCACTCCGTCCAGCAGCACAACGCCATGTTGCTGACAGACGTCGATCATCTGCTGAGTTTCAACCGCAGACCGAGCCATCGGTTTTTCACACAGAACATGCTTCCCCGCTCCAGCTGCTTTGGTCGCCCATTCCAGATGCATTGATGGCGGCAGCGGAATATAGACCGCATCGATACCAGGGTCGTCCAGGGCCGCCTGATAACTGCCATAACTCACCGGAGCACCCAATTCGGCAGCGAACGCTGCAGCCTTGTCCGCATCGCGACTGGCAACACCAATTAGTTCGGCTCCATCAGCCGTGCGTATCTTCGGCCCAACAGTACGAGCAATTTTCGCGGCGCCCAGAATGGCGAACCGAATGTTTGACATAGATAATTCTTCCGACGAAAACTGCGCAGTATCCGGTGCTCCGCCTACAAATACCTTGAAACAAAAACGACAACAACGACTTACCGGCTCGAAAAGCCAAAGCGAAACAGCATTAGCAGATTGTAGCGTTATAATATTATCTGCAAGAAGCCCCGGATGAACGTCGACTGAATCGGCAAAGGAGGCTTTCGGAAGACAAGTTTTCAGGGCAAACTGACTGAGTCATTATACTGTTTTTCGATGCTGGCTGTTCTTTGGCTGATGGTGTTCCACCGGCGGCTTTTGCTTCGTACAATTATGTTTTCGATTCACAGGTTCTCGAACTTTCTGTCGGGTTGGGTCAGTATGGCAAACTTCACATCGTCAACTCAGCTGAAATGTTCAGCACAGGTGCTGCGCTTATATCTTGGAGCAACAGCTAATCTGTCAAAGATCAGTGACCCGGATCTTGATTTGGAAGTACTGACTGCCCCTGACCATGTGGCTGAAGGCGCCGTGATTGAATTCCGCATCTCAGCCTATGGTTTCAAACAGAGAATGCAGCATCGTTATATAGAGGTCACCGAGTCCGAAATTGTCGCCGAACAAATTGACGGGCCGACTCGTGCCTGGAAACATCGTCAGTCAATTGTCGCAACCAGCGAATCCGAATGCACATTGACCGATCAGATCGACTTTGAACCACCGGGCGGAATGCTGGGATTTGTCATGACCGAAGGCAAAATCAAAGATTCAATTCAGGACGGAATGGACTTTCGTTACGAAACGCTTCAGGAGATTCTGGAAGGTTGATACGATGGCAGCACTGTTGAATCACCATTCCGGATCGAAAAACATGCCTAAGCTTCCACGGAAAAAACCTGTTCCCCAGGAATTGCCAACAGTCGCGATCGCGCTGTTGCTTTGCATTGTCTGCGGTGGCGGCTTCTTTGGACTCCTGGCCGTTGTGTTCCCGGGAGCGGGAATGATGGGATTGGTGATGATCGTTTTGGGCCTGCTGTTTGTGGCTCAGTACTTTATTTGGGGACGCTGGCTATACGGCGTGGCCGTAAAAAAAGAGGCTCAGGCAGAAGCTCGACTTGCGGAATTGGCACAGGCAAAAAGCCAGCTCTAACTGATTTCGCAAGATTGGAACGATGCACGTTTATCTCGTTTTCCGCCGACTTTGATCCGATTGAACCCGCAGTGGGCCAATTAACGGACCTGAAAATTAAGTTCTGTGCAAAATAGACACAGAGTGGGCGCCAGCAGTATATCCCGGCACGCTGACGACGAAAAAACTGTGAGCGCCAGAAAATCGTCCAACACAGGCAGCGTTGAGCAAAAAGGCTCGATCACTGACAAGCAGTTGGTGGCGGTATCAGGGCGAGTTTCGCGATTAAAATGAGAAGTCCGAGTATGACGGTGGAATCGTCCTGGTAATCCTTGACTCCTCGATTTGGCGTTCCCTTAATAAAGATAGCGCCATTACATTTTGATCAGCCGCTGCAGGCGAAAAACCTGCTAAGTTGAAGCAGGAATCACTCTCGGTTTTGCATGGACGTTTTGGAGTCAGATGCGGTGGTCCTCGCAATTTAGGTCTTCTCCAGTCCAGAAGCTCGGAGATGTGAACGTGGTAACCTTAGCAAACCAGAAGACATTGATGAATTCCCTGATGCCCTCACGGACACTACTTTGGACGTTTCGCGCTCTGTGCGCGATCGCTCTGGTTATCAGTGTGTACCTGGCATGGACTGCATTCTCAATGAAACAAGTCTACGGCTGCGGTGGTGGTGAAGTGTTTGACTGCGGCCATGTACTGACCAGCAAGTACTCAAAAATCTTTGGACTTCCCGTGAGTGTTCCTGCCGTTGGTTTGTACGCAAGCCTGCTGGCACTGCTGGCTTTTTTTCGGCCGACTGCCCCACAACAACTGCTGAAGACTGGCTGGTCAATATTGACCATTGGCGTCTTCTCAGCCGCGTTCGCCGCCATTTGGTTCATTGCCATTCAGGTGTTCGTGTTAAAGCATCTGTGTACTTACTGCCTTGTCGCGCATTCGTGCGGACTGCTGCTGGCTGCAATAATGCTTTGGAAAAGACCGCTCAGCATGAAGGTGATGTCCGCATTGGCATGTATCAGTGTTGCAGGGATTGCTGTACTGGCTGCTGGACAGATTTTCACTGAAGAGCCACAGACGTTTACGGTAGAACGCTTCGACGATCCGGTCACCGATATTGCCAGCACAGATGGGCCAGTTAAGTTTGGTGCGCCAGTTGAGTTCGGTCCACCGGTTGCAAACTCCACAAACTTCTTCGCTCCGCCAACGGTTGAAGTACCCGTAACTACCGATCCGGAAATTCTGCGTTCCGGCGAAATTCCAGTCAAAGCCGTAGATCGCCCTGACGAAAAAGACGCGGCCAAAACCGACGATCCTGCGGGAAATGTAACCACATCAAAAGACTCAGTGTCTCAAACATCAAGGTCAGATTCTACGCCAACCGAAAAGATCAAAGCGACAACTGCAAAGGCTGCTTACCTGTTCTTTTCGCCCGGAGCGACTCGACTGGCCACTAAGTTCTTCAGCGTTCCGTCAGACGCTGATGACGAGCAAGATGCAACAAGCACTGTAGAGGCAGCCACCGAAACAAAGGACGAGACGGTTACGGAAACCGTTCCTGCGGCAACTCCCGTTCAGCGACTGGTAACAGTCGACCGTGATCGCTTTAGTCTGAACACTCGTCACTGGCCATTGCTTGGCAACCCAGACGCGAAGTATGTGTTTGTAGAAATGTTCGATTACACCTGTGCTCATTGTCGCAACACTCACCATGCGATCGACGGAGCGTTTGACCGGTTCGGAAGCGACCTGGCGGTAATTGTTTTACCTGTACCGTTGGAAAAAAACTGCAACGACGCTGCGACGGGCAATGGTCATCCCGGTGCCTGTGAATTGGCGAGAATCGCGATTTGCGTCTGGCGCGTTGATCAGTCAAAGTTCAAACAGTTCCATGACTGGATGTTTAAGGAACAGCGAACCACAAGTCAGGCAAAGGCGGAAGCGGAACGACTTATCGGCCGAGAAGCACTGGCCGCAGAAATGGGGCTGCCGCATGCGTCTAATTACATCAAGAAGCACGTGGAACTCTACAAGCAGGTCGGAAGCGGAGCTGTGCCGAAACTTATGTTTCCCAAAGCTACCATGACTGGTGCGATTTCTTCTACCGATTTTCTATGCGCGACAATCTTAAAAGAATTCGGCAGGTAGCGACTGGTCGCGGCCATATCAATTTAAGCTGACAGCTTGCCGCGAACATTCTTTTTCGCCGGGTGATTGCCGTGTTCATGAGCCAGCAACGGGAAAGTTTCCCGGCAAGCTGAGCTAACTTTAGACGCGTCTGCAAATGGCAAAATCTTTCGTAGACGGACACATCAAAGACAAGATCTTTGGTCACATTGGCTTTGATCGAACAGCCATAATCTTTCGGACGGCAAACGGAAACAGCCCGAGCATTACGAACGCGAAAATCAGCGGCGGACTCAGAATGCCCCCAGCACCGTTCTTTGCCAGCGAATTCAGGTCTGGAAACTGTGCCCCCGCGTAAACGTATACGGCTGTGCCCGGCAGCATGCCCAGCTGGCTGACCCACCAGAAAGTGAAAACTCGCAGCGCCGTCAGTCCCATCACAACGTTGATCACAAAAAATGGAATAGCGGGAATCAATCGCAGCGTAAACAGGTAAAACGGTCCCTCCTGCCTGAGTGAATCATTCACACCTTTCAACCGATCACCAAATCTCGCTTGAATCGTTTTTCTTAGAAGATAGCGGCTCAGCAGAAACGCTACAGTCGCACCGGCGGTCGACCCAAAACTGACAATCAACAAACCACGCCAGAAACCAAACAGCCACGCAATGACCAGAGTCAGCGGTACGGCTCCGGGCAAAGACAGGCCGGCCACAACAATGTACGCCAGCACCGCCGCGTTATACGCCAGCCACGGATGCCGCAACTGGTAGTCGCGAATATGAGTTTCCTGATCTGCCAGACCAGCCAGAGTCAGTGTGACGCTGAACTTGCGGTATACGAAGACGATCAATACCAGCACGACAATCGCCAGCGCAACGCGAGCAACGATTGAAGAACGAGACTGCGGTTTCGTCGGTATAGCTTTGGTCGCGGCAGCGTTCGATGATGTATCTCTGGTCGAAGCTTTCGAACGTGTAGCTGTTGCATCACTGTGAGCAAAGAGTTCCAGCAAATTCAGATGGCCCGCATGCTTCGCCCAGTCTCGACAATCTGCATGAAACAGTGTGTCTTTGATTGTTGAATTCGCACCGCCAGCGATTAACGCAGCCACAGTCGCGATCGATCCGCCAGACACAGCCTGGTGCAACGGAGTGCTGTGAGCGTGCATGCCCGGCGGATTGAAGACGTTGGGGTCGGCTCCGGCATTCAGCAGTTGTTTCACGCAGCCGGCCTGCGCATTAATAGCTGCCAGTGATAACGCCGCCTGACGATCGGCCAGCGTAGCCTGTTTCAGCATAGCGGCAACCTGCGATTCTTTACCAAGTCCGGCTGCTAACGGAAGCGTCAGTACAGCGCCGTGTTCCAGCAGCAGTTCGCACGCTGCGGCTTCTTTATGAGCAAGCGCAGCCTGCATACCCGAATTCGGAGCGGCTCCACCGTCAATCAACGTTCGGCACAAGGCAGCCTGCTGCCCGGACTCGCGAGCAACCGCACCGGACATGACCAGCGCTAACGTGTAATTCATTTGCTCCACAAGATCGACGACTAAATACTTTTTTCCAGCATCGATCAGCAACTTCACAATGGCTGCAATATTGTCAGGAAGGCACCCGTTTCGAATTGGGTTTTCTGCAATAAACCACATCAGCCTGGGAGCAGCAAAGTATGCTCCGGCGAATGAACCATCTTCCTCGGCAGCGTCGGATAACAGGTGTGGATGAGCGTCAAGCAGAACCTGCAGTTGCAGTTTGTTTCCCGCATCAATCAAATCAACCGCCTGCTGAAACAGCGGGTCAGAAATTTGTGGGCGATTTTTCGCGGGCAAGACCATGTATCTGTAGTTCCGGCAGAATGAATGCAAACATGCAAGCTGCGTAGCATAGACACTCGACAACAATCACGCCCAAGCGCTTACGGAAATCCTCAACCGCGGACCTAAAGTCAGCTAATCTCCCAAACTCGAGCGACACGTGGCATCACTCAGCGGAATTAGCTTCTGGAAAAAACTTAAATCCAGCTGAAAGGTCGGAACGTCTAAGCGCGTCTGTTTCCCACTTACAGACTTTACGTGTACAGAGATTTGCAAATATCACAGTTCTGAAAGAACAGCTCATGAACTTCAGCGGCAAGGTAGTGTTGATTACGGGCGGAACATCGGGCATTGGTAAAGAAACGGCCATCCAGTTTGCGAAGGCGGGCGCTAAAGTGATGCTGGCTGGTCGGCGCGCTATACAGGGTCAGGCGGTAGTTGACGAAATCAAGGCGACTGGCGGGCAAGCTCAATTTCGGCAGACAGACGTCACCAGCGAAGAACAGGTCAAACATCTGATTGACGAAACGGTGCGTGAATTCGGTCGGCTTGACATTGCGTTCAACAATGCCGGAATTGAACAAACCGGCATGGCCACCGACGTGACCGAAGCAGACTACCGCAAAGTGTTCGACATCAATGTGCTAGGTGTTTTTCTGAGCCAAAAGTACGAAATCCCAGCGATGCTGAAGTCCGGCGGTGGAGCCATTATCAACACGTCCAGCATTGTGGGCCACACTGCCATGCCCGGCGCCAGTATTTACATTGCTTCCAAACACGCAGTCGAAGGCATCACGAAGACAACCGCATTAGAGCTGGCGGGTCAGGGAATTCGAGTCAACGCGGTGGCCCCCGGCGCGATCGCCACAGAAATGATCGATCGTTTTGCCGGTGAAGAAGGCACCGACGGCCGACAGCAACTGGCATTGTCGCATCCGATGGGGCGAATAGGCCGAGTCAACGAAGTGGCTGCTGCCGTTTTGTATCTCGCGTCGGATGCGGCGTCATTCACAACGGGAATTTCGTTGCCCGTTGATGGTGGCTATTTGGCGAAATAAGGCGAGCGTCTGACTTTCCAATAATGCGAGGTGAACTGCGGATTCGAATCCGCAATGCTGCCGATCGAGGCTACGCCGATCATGGCTGGCTGAAGACGGCTCACACATTTTCGTTTTCGACTTACCAGCATCCGGACCACGATCAGTTTCGTTCTCTGCGAGTGATGAACGAAGACATTGTGGCTCCAGGGCAGGGCTTCGGAACACATCCTCACCGCGATATGGAAATCTTGACCTACGTGCTGGACGGGGCTCTCAAACATAAAGATTCAATGGGCAACGGCGAAGTGCTGACGCCGGGCGAGTTTCAACGTATGTCTGCTGGCACCGCAATCGCACACAGTGAGTTTAATCCTTCACCAAAAGATGCCGTGCATCTTTACCAGATCTGGCTGTTTCCCGATCAGAAAGGCGTTGCTCCCAGCTAGGAGCAAAAGCGTTTCCCGTTGGAAGAACGACGCAATCGACTACGGCTGGATGCGGCCAACCAGTCGCTGTTGATTCACCAGGATGCCGCTATTTATCTCTCCACCCTAAAAGCCGAACAGCAGGTTTCTCACGAGCTTGCGGCAGGTCGACACGCCTGGGATTCAGGTGCTTCGCGGATCAATTTCTCTGAACGGAATAACGCTAAAATCGAGTGACGGAGCAGCTGTAAGTGATGAACGTCTGCTAACAATTCATGCCTTAAGCGACGCTGAGATTATGTTGTTCGATTTGGCCTGACTTCCGAAAGCTGATCAGTCCACTCACGCCCGTTACGTCTGGGACAGCTGAATAGTCGATCACTGCTTAGGACTTACTGAGTGCGGCCTTCATCTGGTGCAGCGTAGCCGTCCGCCGAGCAGACGCCCCCATTAATCCGAAGCCGCTGGCTGCTGCCGACACAAGTGCTTCCACATGGCCAATAATTGCTGAATTCAGAGCTGTGTAACCGTCACGCGAGAGAACCGACTTCAGGGCTCCACCATAGTCATTTCAAATCCCAAACAGCGAAGAATCCGGTTGCCGAGTGAGCCATAATTGCAGCAAGAGCCAGCCAATCGAACTTTCAGGAATACCCAGGGCGACACGGCCTGCAGAATTTTCCTGCGTTTGGATGTAGTGATCGCCCCGTCAGACCATGCAAAGCAGACGATAGGAACCAACGTCAGTACCTAGACGGCCGCCACCGAAATTCCCGTGCGAGACAACCCGTCAATCAGCCCCTGATGGTCGATTCCTGAGTCGCGAAAAATCTGCTTCCGAAACTTGGGGCAATCGACCGGCACCAAAACGTCCAGACTCTGGTTAACGTGTCAGGCGAAAATATCGTCTAGCGTATCCGGCTGCACGGTTGAGACTGGTCGGTCCATCGAATACTCCACTGGTTTTCACAATGCCCATTGAGACTTGATTAGAAAACTCTCACATGACACATGTCACCGGGTTGAGTTTTCTGTTTTTGAGAACAACAGCGCGTCGACCGGCGGTAGAACCTGAACATCAAACTGGCCATCGTTAGGGCCCCACGGGCGTGCGAACCCGCAGGATTGGCTGGCAAAGAAGCCAAGCCAGTCTTTTGGAACTTTCAACATATATGTCGCTCGGCGCTATGTACAAACAGTTTCACAAATGGCAAAAGACGCCAAATTGAACAAGCCGTATGTTGCGAGCGACAATCTGCATGAAACATCAGGTTTGAGTACTTCGGCAGGGAGAGAAGAAACGCTCAGTCCCCCAAAAACGGATTCTCGCAACGATTGACGACGTTGCTGGAAATGAAACCGTTGGCGAAACATTTTTCGCAACTTACCCATGCGTTAAACGATGTAGTCTTCAATGCCCCGACAATTAATTTCAGTCTCGTTCCGCCGCATCCCAGGACGCAGGAATGCGATAGGAAATCCCAGCAAATCACTTTTTAAAAAGAACTGTTCCGGTACTCAACATGAAAAAGACCATCCAAAGTCTTCAGGAATTCAGTATCCCGCTGATCGCTGGGGTCGTCTTTGCTCTGATTTGGGCAAATGTCGCGCCAGGCAGTTATCAGGCACTGATTCATACTCCCGTTCATCAGCTGGGAACAATTTTCAGTGCTCATGATGCAGGACATGCAGAACTCACCGGCTGGGATCACTATCTGACACTGCATTTTCTGGTCAACGACATTTTCATGGCGCTGTTCTTTGGAATTGCCGCCAAGGAAATCACAGAAGCATGTCTTCCGAAAGGTGCATTGAATCCGGTTTCGAAAGCGATCAATCCGCTGTTTGGAACAATCGGAGGCGTACTGGGACCGATCGGCGTTTTTCTTGCACTGAATGCGACAGTGGGAAGTCCGGATTGGATCAAGGGCTGGGGCGTGCCAACAGCTACGGATATCGCGTTAGCATGGCTGGTGATTCGATTGCTGTTTGGCGCTCGCCACCCCGCGGTCAGCTTTTTGTTGCTGCTGGCTGTAGCGGATGACGCCATCGGACTCGGTATTATCGCCTTCGGTTATCCGGATCCGTCTCATCCCACTGAATGGATGAACCTGATGTGGTGTATTCCGGGAATGGGGCTGGCTTATGCTTTGCGAAAAGCCAACGTCCAGAACTGGGTGCCCTACATTTTTGCTGGCGGAACACTTTGCTGGTGGGGACTTTATAGTGCTCACCTGCACCCAGCACTTGCTCTGGTACTTGTTGTACCGTTTTTGCCAGGACCAAAACAGGACCTTGGTCTGTTCGTCGACGACGAAGACTACACGCCTGGACACACACACAGCCCATTGGAAAAATTTGAACACAGCCTGAAGCTGCTTGTTGACCTGGGACTGTTCTTCTTCGCCCTCGTCAATGCCGGAGTAGCCTTCGGGGAAATTAACGGCCTAAGCTGGATTATTGCGGCTTCGCTGATCATGGGGAAAATCTTGGGTATCACCGGATTTTCATGGTTTGCTCAAAAGCTTGGATTCCCACTACCGTCTGGCATGAATTTCAAGCACCTTGTCGTCACCAGCTGTGTGGCGGGACTGGGGCTAACCGTGGCTTTGTTTGTTTGTGGACAGGCCTTCGTCGATCCGTCGTTGCAGGCTGCTGCGAAAATGGGAGCCGTATTTTCTGTCGCTGCCGCTGCTGTTGGCTTCATTGCCAAGAAATTGCTGGGGATCACAAACGACGCAGACCTGGTCGACCTATCGCCTCCAGTGGACGAGACAGAATCACTGGAAGATCGCACAATGCAGGCTTTGAATTCTGCCTGTGAAGCTGTCGACGATGCATTGGGAAGTGTAGAAACTTCGGCAGGCAATTCGCGACCAACTGTAAAAAGCTAATCGCAGTGGTAAGTAATCGGAGGGGCGATTGCTGCTCCGATTTACTTGCAAATCAGAGCATTCACTCGCGGTGCGAATGCGGTTAGTGAGTGGCCCCGTGTTGGGTTCAGATCCAATTCAAACACGCAGTGGTTAACTTCAGCACACTGGTGAACCAACATAATCGACGGTCGGAGCGGAATATCGCTCCGACTGTTTTTTTGGGAACGACTTCCAGCAACAGAGACCATTTGCTGGCTGATGGTAGACCACAGTCACCTGGCGAAGCACGAAGTTCGTGGACACGAATCGTCGCTGGGCGGTCTCGCTGTTCCGAGAGATCGCTCGACGGAGTGGCGATCCAGCTGATTCTGGGAGGTCTCGTTTGTGGCGCCTCCCCAAAAAACGCCGAACATCAGCGGCGACTTAGCGTTGGGACATTGCCGTCTACAGGGAAATCGAAACAGCAGCGTCCCTGCGATTCAGGACCTTGCGACTGCGGGCACGACTAAATGACCGAGCGGGATTCCCGGACACGATTTTGACTTGGGAAACGACTATGCTTGAGCGGAGTTATTTAGCTTTGAGGCGTGTCAGTCAAACGGTGCACCGATTTCGTTCTGTTATGGAAGTGTTTCATTCCAAGTGGTGGACCGACGCTCAAAACAGCTGACGTTTGATGTTCGCAGCAACACAGCAAACACCGTGTTTTTATTTATCTGGGAATCAAACTCGCCTATTTCGGACTCAGCCGCAACGATTAGATATTCCCCCCACCCCATCAATGCAAAAAGGGCGACCGGTCCTGTGAAAGACTGGTCGCCCTGCTTTTGTTTTCAATTAACTATCGACGGCTTAGTATACTGACGGTCCGGTACAGCGGATCAGATGGTCTTTGTCGATGTAGACCACATCCTGAGTCTGATCCACATGAGTGAACGGGATCGGCCAGTAAGATCGAATCGTCTTGTCATAGTAGACTGTGCACTTGTAGTGACAGTGGTGCAGTCGAGCTGGCCCGACAAGCGGATAGACTTTGCATTCGTCCAGCCGATCGACGATGGGCTCAACAACAATTCGAACGTTGTTGCGTTGCGTTTCCTGAAGAAACGCGATGCCACCAGACACATCGTCCGGAAGCGATCGCATCACCTGGTCGTCGCTGGGAGGATCCACACAGAAGATCGGTGCATTTTCTCCCTCAACGGGATCAAGCACCGGAACTCTGTTGTAGCGTTCGTCTTCCCACAGCTGGTCTTCAATCCGCTGCGTATGGTACGCGCTGATCGGCATGACTGGCAACGCTTTCCAGAACACCATGCCCTCGTAGACCACGCCTATGAGCCCACCCGTCAAAGTGCAACCGCTGTTGACGAAGGTCATCAGGCAGATCGCCGTTAGCACGCCCCATCGTTTAAGATGTCTGCTGAACGTCTGCATTGCTTTCATCCCTGCCGAAACATCAAGCCTTGCGGCTTGTAGGAGACATGTCATGAAAAGTCTTGTGTCACTTGTCACACTACTCTTCAGACAAAACATCTGATCTAACAACACACCGGTTGTCTCTACTTTGTATCGATCGTGCTGACTGGATAACTTGTGACAATATTCCGATTTTACGGATGGAATTGGTTGATCCGGCTTGTTTGCTCAGTCACTCCCCGGCGGGAGATCGGCTAAAGGCCCGAATTCCACTGCCGCAGGACACTGAACACAACAATAAGCACTGATTATCCGCGGACTTAGATCGCCGTTATACAGTGTCCGAAAGTCATACAGTTCGCGAAAAGAGACTCTGTTCTCAGCGGACAGAGCCGCTGACTGATTAGAGTTGGTCCTAAGACCGCAAATTTACAAGCACGCGCCGCGAGCAAGTGAATCCAGACATTGCGAAGTTTACTCGCTCCCGCATCGTGCTTGTATTGAGTAATTCGCAGGAAAGGTTTTCGGACCGCTTCTATGGAAGTTGGTTTCGGAAACCGACGACTCGGTCCGCTTAAGCCAAACAGCACTATCAGCGGCCCAAGCTGCTGACCTACTGCTGCATTTAGTTTCTGTAGACCTGCGACTCAATTCGCAGACTCCAACTAAATCGGCAAGTGAACGCGGCCCGCGAACACGGCCTGAAGCCCGAGACAACTACTGCAACCGTAGAAACGAAAAAAGCGTTTCTGCCAGCCGGAGCCAACAGAAACGCCTGTTTGAATCTAAATGTCAGTCTGCGAACGCTGAGGTTCAACAGGTCTGAGACCTATTTCCAGTTCTTCGGAGCAAACAACCAGTACCAAGCATCTTTCTTCTGTTCGAAGTTCAGCTGCCAGTAACCGTCATCCCATTCCAGGCCGACTTCTCGCCATCCCAGAGGAACCTGTGGATAAGGATAGAATGGGCCAATATAAGGGAACGCACTGGCACTGTACTGAGTTGGATAGCTGACAGCCGCTGAGTTCGGATACTGAGCATACGCAGGCCATGCATGGTCTGGCATCTGTGGATTCGAATAGTTTCCAGCACTTGCCATAGCCGTTGGGCCACCAGCCTGCATTCCGCCAGCCATCATCATGGCCGGAGGCATTGTCATTGATGCTGGATGAACGGCACGTTGCTGATTCGGAGCACCGAAAGCTGTCTGAGCAATTGGGCCCTTAACCTGCAACAGGTTTCGAACTTCACGAACTCCTTCAGTTCGTGATGCTGCAAATTCTGCCGCTTTACGCTGACCATCGTTGGATACATCACCCGCAAGAGTGGCGACACCCTTGTCGTAGCGAATTTCCACGTCGTATCCGACAAGGCCAACCTGAGCCAAACCGTTGGCGATGCCCTGAGCAACTTCCTGATTGTTTAGCTGCGGAGCTGGTGTCGCATAAGCGATAGTGGCTGGTGCGGCCACAACCGCTGGAGCAGCCACAACCATTGGTGCTGCCACAACCGCTGAAGCGGTAACAACTGCTGGTGCTGCCACAACCGCTGGTAGTGCCACAACCGCTGAAGCGGTAACAACTGCTGGTGCAGCCACTGTCTTCGCGGGCACTTCAAAGAATACTGGTTCAGCTGGCAGTTGATAAACGACTGTTTCAGGAATCTGCGGCACTTTGGTGGCAGCGGTTGGTGCAGCCTGAGTATTCGTCGTGAAGTCAATTGACGGCGGTGCCGTGGCGAGTTTTGCCGGCGATGGTTCCTGATTTCTCACGGCAGCAGACTGCTGAACTAACTGACGAGTCTGCTGAACCGGACGCTGTTGTGTCTGCGACGGCTGGGGCTTGGCAGAGCGTTTGCCAGGCTTCTGGAAACGAACTTGTTCAATTCCCTGTGGGCCACCGTCTTCAATTTCGTAGGTTGCCGAACGAACTGCGCTGTCGACAAACTGACCTGAAGTCTGCTGAATGCCACCACTTGGAACATACTTCAGATTGTTCAAAACCTGATTGATGCCCGTCACGCGCTGGCAAGCCTGTTGAGCAAGTGCGCGATGAGTTACATCACGAACTTTGCCTTCCAGCTTGACCGTATCGCCACGAACTTCAACTTCGAGGTCATAGCCGTTTAGTTGAGCCTGCTTTAAGGCATAGCCAACTTCTTCAGCCTTCCTCTGGTTCTGTTCTTTTTGAACAGACTGGGACGTAGAACTTCCCGAGCGAAAACCGCTCAGAAATCCATCCGCATTGGTCCAGGCAGGATTTGCTGCCAGAACGCCCAGCACGAGTAACCATTTTCCGTACTTTCGCATGAAAGCTCTCCTCCTGAGCTAGCTTTACAAACCGCGGTGAAGCAGCCCAAAGACTGTTCAGGGCGGCACGCCAGATGTTCTGGACCTTTAAGACCGGGTTTTACAGATTGGGCTGACCAACTCCGGTCACATCCGCCCCATCCTTAATTCTTTTTCAATTGTGCCTGCTCTGACGGACTCAACGGCCCACGCAATTCCACGACACAAGATTGTCATCGGTCGTTTGGTGCCGGTTAGATAAACAATTCTGGTTTTTTGGACCGTATGATTTGCAGCGATTGTCCGCAACAGACGTCAAACCCAGCGTTTAAATACCTTGCGATCCTAAACGTCTTATGCCTGAACGCCTGTTTCGGCTATTGCAAGGCGGACGTCTTTTCTTCATTGGGACGTAATCAGCAGCCCCAACAACCCTGCGAAACCTGCGTAGTAAATAAACACCGGCAAACTTCGCCGGATAATCTGTCCTTCGCGACCGACAAGCCCAACAACGGCGGACGCCGCCACCACATTGTGAACACAGATTGTGTTGCCCGCCGCTCCACCGACCGCCTGGAGTGCCACAATCCAAAACGGATCGCAGTGAATCTGTTGCCCAACCTCGAACTGAAACATAGACAGCATCATATTACTGACCGTGTTGCTGCCGGCGATGAATGCTCCTAATCCGCCAACTGCCGGTGCAAACAATGGCCACACCTGTCCAGCAATGTCAGCCATCTGTTCTGCCAGTACCAACGGCATCTTTGACAGACCGGCCGCACCTCCGGATGAGCCCAGAAAGATCTGTACCATTGGTACCGTAAAGATCAATGCCACGGAGGCTTTTACAGTTGTCCGAAATGAAGTTGATATGGCTGTGGAAAACCTGGCCATACTCATTCTGTGAAAGAAGAACGTGAAACCGCAAACAAGCAGAAATATCGTGCCCGGAAGTGCCAAAGGAGTATGCTTCAAACTCGCTTCGGTGCCAAACAGGTTCGACATGGCAAACGTGACGTTGGGGTGATTAACCAATCCTTTCACACCAAGCTGTGGCAGACGAAACACAACCAGCAATAAAGCCAGCAACACGTATGGCGTCCACGCAGAAACCAGCCCTGGCCGACTTTTTCCTGGTTCGCCAGCAGATGACTGCGACGTCGAATCTCGGCGGTGCGATTCAGTCGGCATATCTGACATCCATTCCAGCGGCCATGATGCAGGTGCTGCAAAGTCCCACGGTTCTTCTTTTGGAATCAGAAGGCCCGCGCGAGTCACTGTTATCACAATAACCAACCCGATCAGGCCTCCAAACAGTGACGGAAATTCCGGGCCCAGCAAAGCAGCCGTTAACACAGACGGAACTGTCATTGCGAACGCAGCAAACAAGGCGAATTTCCAACACGCCAGCCCTTCTTTGAACGAACGTGCTGTTCCGAAAAACCGGGTCAGCATCGACACCATAATCAAAGGCACAAACGTACCGATCACCATGTGCAACAAGGCGACTCGCAAACCAATTTGCTGCAGAAGATAAGCGGAACCGGAATGCGTTTCAGAAAGCAGTCCCGCCGCATGACCAGCCACTTCAACAGCCGAATTCGGTGAAAAGCCGGACGATATTTCCAGCCCACTTGCAACACCCACAAGCACAGGAGTCCCCAGCGCACCAAACGAAACAGGCGTGCTCTGAATGATGACGCCGCACATAACTGCGCCCAGCGGTGGAAAGCCCAACGCGACCAGTAACGGCACGCACACGGCAGCCGGAGTTCCAAACCCGGCGGCTCCTTCAATAAACGAGCCAAACAGCCAGGCAACAATGATAGCCTGGACTCGCCTGTCCGCGGAAACGTTGTGAAATCCATTTCTAATAACGTCAATCGCCCCGCTTTGGCGCAAAGTATTCAGCAGCAGAATGGCTCCAAAAACAATGTACAGCAGTTCAACGGCTATCAATCCGCCTTTAATGCCAAACGCCAGGATCTGCCATTCCGGAACCTTCCAGACAAATAACGCCAGCGCCACGCAAGTCGCCAAAGATAATGGCATGGCTCGACTGGCTGGCCACTTCATTCCGACCAGAAACACAACGACAACCAGAATCGGCAGCGATGCGAGAAACGCGTGAAACATGCCTGTTGAACTCAAAAAAGGATAGAAGCGAAACGCACATCAGACTGAATACCGGCGAAGATGTACACGCAAACGACCTTGTTCTGTGGCTCGTTCGGGAATTAGACGTCTCAATTCGCGGTTACCCTTGAGACGTTCGATGTTTTTGTGTCCACTGCCAACCAGTCAAAAAACATGCAGACGGGCTGGCAAGCATCGGAGTGACAAGGTGAGCGAAGAACCAAAAAACCAAATCAAAGAGTTGCCAAAAATTCAGCGACGAGTGCTGGGCGTGCTGATGGAAAAGGCGTTCACAACGCCGGAACAATATCCGTTAACGCTGAAGGCCGTTACAACCGGCTGCAATCAGAAAAGCAATCGCGATCCGGTGGTGGCGTATTCCGAAGACCAGGTTCAGCATGCCCTAGATGCCATGCGCAAGGATCTACTGGTTGCTGAAGTGTTTACCGATGGTGGCCGAGCACCCCGATATCGCCATTACATGAGGCATAAATTCGATTTTTCAGAAGCTCAGTTTGCCATCATTGCCGAACTGATGTTGCGTGGCCGACAGCAACCAGGCGAACTTAGAACTCGAGCCAGCCGAATGATCCGGATCGAAAGTCAGGAACAACTGAAACAGGAACTCACCGACCTGCAGCAGAAGGGATACCTGCAATCGAACGGTCCGCTCGAACGACGTGGCGTTGAAGTCGACCACAAGCTGTATCCATCAAAAGAGCGGATGGACATCGGCACGATTTCGGCCGGTGATGAATCTTCCGATTCTGAGCCTACGACACCGACTGCTGTGTCCCCTCAGCGTACCGTCGAAACGGCTATCGTTTCTAACCAAGCGTTGTCTGCCGTAGAAGCTCTGCAAGCGACTGTCAAAGAACAGGCTGACCTGATTCGTAGTCTCGAATCTGTGATTCTGGATATAGATGACCGCCTGCAGAAGCTCGAACGAGATCTTGGAGTTTAACAGACTCCATAGGCCTTCGATTACGGGATTGAACGCTGGCTGTGGCCAGCGCGTTCGACTTCAGTTAGAAACCAATGCCTCAATAGACTCTACGGCTGTACGGCAGGTGCGGCGTCCGTAACGATCACCAGTTTGTGATGTGCAACATCGTATTCATACGACTTGCCAGGTCCCAATGTCGGTAGTCTGATTTGGTTTTCTTTGACTACGCGAGTCATAAATTCGTCGTGATCTTTCGGGTACCGGCCTTCTGTCGCCTGAAACAGATTTACGGCATGATCAATTCCCAGTCCGGCGATCTGTTCCTTTAATGGCTGATACGCCTCCAAAGCGCCCGTGATCGGATTGGAAATTTTCACCTTGGAATCGACCACCTGTTTGCCGTCTTCCTGATTGAACTCACCGATTTCATCGGTCGTCTTTGGCTTGACTTCAACAGTTTTCCCACCGGGCTTAAACTGACTTATGGCGTCAGAATTAAACTTTGTGCCATCGGCAGTCGGCGTGGAAGATCCACTGCAGCCACAAATTCCAATTAGGCATCCCAGAAGAACGCCTGCGAATATTTCCAGTTTATGGCAAGACATCAAATCGTTCTTTCTGGTTGAAAATGTGGTCATTACAAATCGTTGGCGGCAAGTGGATGTTGTCCGCTATGAAACGCCAGAGCATTTTACGAAAGGATGTAGTGAAACATGTGCGGAGTTTCGGCGGGCGGAACACCAGAAAGGCTTAACGACTTTCGCCACATGTGACCAAACCATTTGGTAGTCTGCTTTAACGACGCATTCGCGTTAAAAACAACTTTGGCATTTGATCGGTCCACGTTTTCCAGGACAAGTCCGGCTGACGCTGTGTGAATCACAGGGCACCCTTCGTTACTTCAGCCTAAGGATACCGCTATAGCAAACAGGCCGTTAAAAAAAAGTGATCGCTTCTCAGAAGTTTCAGGCCTTCGCGGCTAGGTCAAAACGCGATCTGCAATTTCCCGGGCAGTCTGCGCACGCCTTGTCACTTCGGCCCAGTTTTCAGCCTGAATAACATCTTTCGGAGTCAGCCAGGAACCGCCCAGAGCGAACACAGCCGGATTTTTTAGCCATATTTCCATGTTGCTTTCGTTGATTCCGCCCAGTGGAATAAAGCGTGCTCCGAGGTGTGCATACGGAGCTTGAATGCTGTCCAGCATTGCCAACCCGCCCGCTGGAACTGCAGGAAAGAACTTCATTTCCCTACATCCAAGCTCCAGAGCGATCTCAATTTCTGATGGTGTCATTACGCCCGGAGCAAACGGCAGCCCAATTTCCTGAGCACGCTCAACCACGTCCGGATTCAAACCCGGCGAAACGGCAAACTGAGCCCCTGCGGCCATCACTTCATCCACCTGATCCACGTTCAGCACTGTGCCGATTCCTGCCAGCATGTCCGGCACATGCTGTCGGATCAGCTTCAAAGCTTCCACGGCTGCATCTGTTCGCAACGTGAGTTCCATGGCGTCAATTCCGCCAGCCAGCAGAGCTTTCGCCAAAGGCACGGCATGCTGCGCATGTTCCAGAATCAGCACAGAAATGACACCATTGCGTTCAATGCGTTTCAGCATTTGTTCAGGAAACTGAGATTCCACGTAACGTGATCCTGTTGAATTTGATGTTGGTCAGCAGACGAAGTTCGACACGATAGTAACGAATCCACGTCGTATTGTCTCGCGTTGAAACAGACCGGAATGCAGCGAACGTCTAAGCTCCGGCCTGACGTCGTCGTCGTATGTTGACGGCGATCGCAACCATAAACAGGGCTGCCGGGACAAACCACCATCGCGGGCCAAACACCACCGTGGCGTTAAACATCATAAACGCTGCAACGACGTGCATAGCTACAGAAGACCGACCACCGGAAACAAACCGGCGAACAACATCGACACCCCAATAGGCCAGAAAAATGTAGTTCACGTATAGCCCCCCCGGCCAGTTTATGCCGACGACGCGATTGGTCATTTCGGCCGTATGTTTCAACGCAGCGATTTGATTCCAATGATGCTCAAAATTGTAAGCACACAGCACATGCATCACGCAAAAGCACCATGATGCCGTCCATGCCAATGTGTACCGTTTTTCTACCAGCCTTCCGTTTTCATCGGTTCCCGTTGCAGAAAACAGAAACTGCCACACGGCAACGACATACAATGCGACGCTGATGCGGACGCTCCACAAAATCAGATTGCGGCCGAGTTCGGTGTCCATGAGAGCCTGTGATCGCGGCGAAGTCGATGTAGAAGAAATGTGGTTGAATTATCGCTAACGATTGACGCTTCGGGCCGCGTTCGCAACCCTGTAGCGAACTAATTTCCTGTGAAAGATGATCACTCATGAATCGACGTCTCACCTTGCTGCTAACCGCCTGTATTCTCGGCAGCCTGTTCCACTTTTCGGCCAGTGCAGATGAAACTGCAGCAAAAGATCAAAACGGGACCGACAACGCGAACGTCATCGTGTGGACTGCTGGCGAAGACGGATATCACTCGTATCGCATACCATCCATCATTCAGGCAGGCGACGGAAGCCTGCTGGCATTTTGCGAAGCGAGAAAAGGAAGTCTTAGCGATGCGGGCAACATCGACATTGTTCTGAAACGTTCGAAGGACCACGGTAAATCATGGGGCGAGCAAATTGTACTATGGGACGATGATGCCAACACGTGCGGCAACCCGTGTCCGGTAGTGGACCAGTCCACAGGAAAGCTGTGGCTGCTGCTGACAAAGAATCTTGGTTCTGATCACGAAGGCGACATCATTCACAAGAAAGCAGAATCGACTCGAACAGTCTGGCTGATGTCCAGCGCGAACAACGGTCTGACATGGTCAGATGCAAAAGACATTACCAGCACAACCAAGGATCCATCGTGGGGCTGGTACGCCACAGGGCCGGGCGTCGGCATCCAGATTCAGCATGGGCCGCATGCCGGACGGCTTGTCATTCCCTGCGACCACAGTTACGACGATCCCAATGGAAACGTCAGGAAAGGTCCGTTCGGCTACGGAGCTCACACGATCTTCAGCGACGACCATGGCGCAACTTGGCAATTGGGTGGCACTATTCGCCCACACAGCAACGAATGCCAGATTTTCGAGGTCGCTGACGGCAACGGAAAGCTTGTTATGAATTCCCGGGCGTACTTCGGCCGATCACGCAGAACTCACGCCGTCAGCCACGATGGCGGAGCTTCATTCAATGGTCCCGTCGACGTAGCGGATCTGCAAGAACCCGTTTGTCAGGGCAGCGTGATTCGATTCAACTGGCCCAATGGCGACCGGCCAGGAATCCTGTTGTTCAGCAATCCTGCCAGCAGTAAATCGCGAATCGACCTGACCGTCAAATGGAGCTTCAACGACGGTGCCGACTGGAAAAAATCACAACTGCTGCACAAGGGCCCCAGTGCTTATTCGTGCCTTGTGAAACTCTCAGAAGACAAGGCTGGTTGTCTGTACGAAGCCGGAAGCAAAAGTGCCTACGAATCCATTGTCTTCCAATCGTTCGCGATTCAACCGTAAACGACTTTATCGGGCAACAAATGATGGTTCTCCGCCACATGTTCGCACCCGGAAATTTCACAAACTTAAACCACAAGGTTCGTCAAATGGTTCACCCAAGCCGTCGTTCGTTTCTGGCTGCCACAGCCGCTACCGTCTGGGCCGCTAATTCATCCGTCGCGGGATTCCGGGCGGACGATAGAATAATAGTCGGACAAATCGGAACCCGGCATGCCCATGCGTCTGGCAAGATGGACACGGTTCGCAGGTATCCGGAGATCTTTAATGTTGTGGGAGTTGTCGAACCGGATGAGCGGCGACAGGACCAAATCGCTGCCAGCAGTTCATACAAAGACTTACCGCTGATGACACAACAGCAGTTGCTAAACATGCCGGGCCTGCAACTGGTGCTGGTGGAAACCGAAATCGACAGACTGCTGCCGACGGCCGAATTGTGTATCAATGCAGGCAATCACATTCATATGGATAAGCCGGCTGGCACTTCACTATTAATGTTTAAGAAAATTTGTGCCATCGCTAATCAGCAGCAACTGGCGATTCAAATGGGCTACATGTTTCGCAGCAACGCGGCCTTTCGTTTTATGCAGAAAGCCGTCCGCGAAAACTGGCTTGGCGAAGTGTTTAGCATTCATTGTGAAATGAGCAAAAAAGTCGGCGACATAGAACGTCGTGAACTCGCACGCTATCCAGGCGGAGCGATGTTCGAACTCGGGTGCCACTTAATTGACGCCGTCGTGGGAGTGCTGGGAAAGCCATCGTCCGTCAGTGCATTCAATAGAAAGACTCGACCGGACCATGACTCGCTAATGGACAATTGCCTTGCCGTGCTGCAATACGAAACTGCTGTGGCGACCGTAAAAAGCGCTGTGTGCGAAGTGCAGGGACAACAAAGGCGGCAGTTCGTGATTTGCGGAACGAAAGGCACAATCAGCATTCAACCACTCGAACCCGCCACGCTAAGTCTTACTCTGGGACAGCCAGCGGGCGGATTCAGGAAGGGCACGCAGCAGGTTGAACTGAAAAAAACCGCGGGCCGCTACGATGGTGATTTGCTGCATCTGGCCCGCGTGATTCGAAAAGAAGAACCTCTCGAATACGACACGGCTCATGACATCGCCGTTCAGGAAACCGTACTGCAGGCAAGTGGGATAAACGGCTAAACCATATAATGGGTTAACTTAAAATTTCTGTGAGACAAATTGCGGCGACTGCAATTCGTGGCCTTTCTCGGCTGCCAGACTGAACACTGAACATGGAATCTGTAGTTTTGCGACCGCCTCAATAATTGCAGGTAGCGTCATCAAAAAAATCTGCCAAACTCAGCGGCCGCCGGAAAGCCATCGCCCAATATTTCCCCTGACCAGACGAACAGCAATTCGCCCAACGTTACCGTGCGAAAACTGACGAATGAAGTTTTGCCATGAAATCGCTGTTCACTGCATTTGTGCAGTTCTGTTATCGATTGCGACACGGAATCACTCTGTCGAACGCTCGTTTCGAAGCCCATGTTGATGCTGTCAATCTGATCGCTGATGACATTGCCTGCCTCAACGACAACCAGTTGCGAGAACAATTTGACGCGTTGCGACTGCAGATCACCAACGGAAAATCATTAGACGATGTCTGCGTGGAAGCCTTCGCCATAATTCGAGAAGTCGCGTGGAGAACAGTGTCGCTGCGGCCTTTCGATGTGCAGATACTGGCCGCATTCGCGATGCAAACCGGCAAGTGCGTGGAAATGCAGACGGGCGAAGGGAAAACTCTGGCTGCCGCAGTAGTGGTTGGCCTTCGAGCTGTCACGGGCCTCGGCGTGCACGTGCTGACATTTAACGACTATCTGGCAAAACGCGACGCTGAATGGATGGGGCCGGTTTACCGGTTTCTGGGATTGTCCGTCGGCTATGTTATTCAGGGGATGACTCGCACAGAACGCCAGGCCGCGTATCAGTGCGACATTACCTATGTCACCGCCAAGGAGGCGGGCTTCGATTTTCTACGAGATCAACTCTGCGAAAAAAACGATCATCGAGTGCAACGAGGATTTCACTTTGCAATTGTGGATGAAGCCGATTCGATCCTGATTGATGAAGCTCGAATTCCGCTGGTCATTGCCACGGAGTCGGAAAAGGATGAAACGGACCTTTATGAAATTGTGAAACTGGTCAAACCTCTAAAGCCTGACGTACACTATGAAATCAAGTTAAGCGGTCGCAATATTGCATTGACGGACACTGGGATTCGCGTGCTGGAACGCCAACTGGGAATCAAAGAACTTCACAGTGAAGACAACATGCATGTGCTGGCACGCATCAATCTTGCACTTCAGGCAGAAGTTTTGCTGCATAAAGATGTCGACTACATGGTGCGAAATAACGCCATCGAAGTGATCGATGAATTCACGGGTCGAGTTGCCGAAAACCGCAAATGGCCGGGTGGTCTGCAGGCGGCCCTTGAAGCCAAAGAAGGATTGAAAATCCAACCTCAGGGCCGAGTTCTGAATTCCATTTCGCTGCAACACTTTGTTGAAAAGTACGCCAGCATGGCGGGAATGACGGGCACAGCCAACGAAGCAACAGAAGAACTGAATGAATTTTACAACTTGAAGGTTGTCGTCGTTCCTCCGAACAGACCATGTATCCGCGTTGATCATCCCGATCGGATTTTCGCAACCCAGGCAGCCAAAGCAGCAGCCTTAGTGCACGAAGTTCAGAATCAGCATGCAGTGGGACGTCCCGTGCTGATTGGTACGGCCAGCGTTGAAGAAACTGAAGTTCTTGCTGGCAGGTTCACGAAAGCGAACATTCCCTGTCGTGTCTTGAATGCGGCTAACGATCATCTTGAAGCAGACATTATTGCCGAAGCTGGTGCTCTGGGAGCCGTCACAATTTCGACAAACATGGCCGGCCGCGGAACCGACATCTGCCTCGGCGGCAGCCAGCATAAAGCTCCGGAACGCGTTGTGGAACTGGGGGGACTTTACGTCATTGGAACCAATCGTCACGAAAGTCGGCGAGTCGACAATCAACTGCGAGGCCGTTCGGGAAGGCAGGGCGATCCGGGAGAATCGCGATTCTATGTCAGTCTTGAAGATAATCTCATTGCCCGCCATGGCATTGCAGAACTGATTAACCCGCCCGGCAACGCTCATGATCAGCCAATCGAAGACAAAGATACGGCACGACGAATTGGTCATGTACAGCGAGTAATTGAGGGTGAGAGTTTCGAAGTTCGACGAACTCTGCGAATGTACTCACACCTGCTGGAAGCTCAGCGACGAACAATCTGCAAAGATCGAGAAGCCTTGCTGGCCGGAACCAAACCTGCGAGGGCGTTAAAAAAGCATGATCCAGAACTGCGGCAAGAATTAATTGCTAAATGGGGCGAACAAAACATCGTCGAAGCCGAACGCAGCGTAACGCTGATTCATCTGGACTGGTGCTGGAGTGACCATCTGGCTCACGCAACCGAAATCCGCGAGGGTATTCATTTGGTGAGTCTCGGCGGTTTCAACGCATTCGACGCATTCAACAAAGAACTGAATCTGGAATTCACCGCCTTCCTGTCCGATGTGGAACAGAAGGTTGTTCAAACAATGCGCACCGCAACGTTCACCAAAAACGGAATCAATCTGGAAGAACAAGGACTGAAATCGCCATCTTCCACATGGACGTTCATGATCAATGACAATCCACGTGGCGCCGTGCTGAACCAGATTATTCGAGGCGTGGTAAATCGCCTTAGAAGATCATGGAGTGGATCCGCCTGAAATCTGCGGTACCGTGGAACCTGGTTCGTTACGGGTGGTCAGGGCAGACTAGGTCTGTTCAGCAGGTCTTTCAGCATCCGTTTTCTGGCATCGTCCATTTGGATGATATGAGCGTCTACTGGCCCAGCATCATTTGCATTCGCCGTGCACATGGCTCGCTGTTCATCGGGCGTCACGTCCGACTCAATCCGTCGTATTGAACCATCAATCATGCCAACGGCCGGATTCAGGTACTGGCTATCAATGCCGGCAGGGTCACCAACATGAAAGCTCATGGTTGAAAACTTCAGGTCAACCGGCGACATCCAATGAATCGGCAAATGATTTGCGGACAACTTATCAGCCCGTTTGCCTGCGATTCTAATTCAGGCTGCTGAAATTTCCTTTATTCGCTCTAGGTCGATTAAGTTCCGGCAACCAGAGCTTATTGGGACGTCGGTGCGCCAAACTGGCAGCAAACCGAGTGTCCAGGATTAAAAAATGCCCGTTTTTCTGCTGCTAGAGTCACAGACATCGTCGAATTCAAAGTCAGAACGCGGACACGTTTGAGACTGGGCGGCAAATAGCGTAACGTGCTGAAAATGCTAGCTATTTCTGTACCGGGACATGCGATATGAGCGAAGAAACGGGATCTGAGCTTTCCAAGGCGGATGTTGCGAAATCAGCGTTGAAAGACGCCGGGGCCTCTCTGGGGACTGGTTTCGGAGGAAAAATCACGAAAGCCTCGTTCACTGGGACAAAATTCGGAGATGAACAAATGGTTCATCTGCGCGAAATGGAAGACCTGCGTCAACTTAACCTAAACGGCACCAAAATCACGGATGCTGGTTTGGTTGAACTGAAAAAGATTAAGAACCTGCGACATCTGACGCTGACCGGAACGATGGTCACCGATGTCGGGATTGCTCACCTGAAGGGCGTTGACACGCTCGAGATTCTGGTGCTTTCAAAAAGCAAGGTGACCGACAACGGTCTAGCTCACTTAAAAAAGCTGACCAGCCTTACTGAACTTTATCTGGCAAACACATCGATCGGTGATGCCGGATTGGAACAGATCAGTGAACTCTCAAATCTCACAACGCTGGGACTAACGGGGACGGCAATCACTGATGAAGGCATGAAGCAAATCAAAAAGCTGAAGAAGATGGAGGTGTTGCTGCTTCGCGATACCGGGATCACCGACGAAGGCTTGAAGCATATCAAAACACTCAAGTTCCTTTGCCGACTATGGCTGCGCGGAACAAAGGTTACAGACGATGGACTTGTTCATCTGGAAAAGATGGTCGACCTGCAGTGGCTGGAATTGAATGAAACCGAAGTCACCGACAAGGGTTTGAACTTGATTGCAGAGTTCAAAGAACTGACCACACTTAGTCTCCGCAACTGCTTCATCACAGACAAAGCTATTCCAAAGCTTAAAAAGCTGAAGAACCTAACATCGCTTTGCCTGACTGAAACCCGGATCACGACCGACGGCCTTCGAACTCTTAAACTGGTGCTGCCTCGGTGCCGTACTGAAGTTTAAATTTGCGAATCACTTGAATTGGGTCGGTTTCCGCCGGCCCAATTCAGGCACACTGCGAACCAAAGCCGTCAGGAAACCCTCGGTAAAAACACACGCAGGTTCGCTTAGCAAGTTACGCGACTGAAACCAGGCTGCGTTAACCATTGTAAATCACTAAGCAAGACGCGTTTCCAGCTGACCAGCACTTCGAAGCGGTCCGAAAACCGTTTCGGCAAATTTCCCAATACAAGCGCGGCGGGGAGCGAGTGAATTTTGCAATCGCTGGATTCACTGGCTCCCGCCGCGTGCTTGTGAACTTGTGGTTTATCGCCGCCTCTGGAACAGAAATGCATCTGAATCTGAAGTGGTTGCGGAAGCATCATAAACACGAAACCGAACGGCTAACGAATCGTCGTTTTCGACTAATCAACTTACTCAGTTGTTTCGGCCGGGAGATTCGAACTATCCGCCGAACTTCCCTCGTCTACTGCACGAACCGGTATGTTTGACGCGGGAATCTCAGCGGCAATCAGACCAAATCTCTGTCGAGCATATTCGGCAAATTCTTTGAAGTCGTCGACCTGTTTAAATTCATCGTACACGAATTTCCAGGTCGCGAGTGCCGACTTCGTTTCGCCTTCAGCAAATCGCTTCTCAGTGTCCTGCATGCGTTTCTGCATAAACTCAAACGCCCGCTCACTCTTGATCAGCATGGCTCGAAAATAGTCATAGTGATTGTGACAAACCTGTGTTAGCCAGCGAGTCTCCCTGTCAGGTTCGGTAACTGAACGCGATTGCTGAATCAGCAAGTACCAGCGTTCCATGGCGGCAAGCGGGTTGACCTGCAGAGTCTGATTCTTCGACTCTTCCCACGAATTAAAATATCGAAGTCCCTCTTTGTCCTCCCGAGCTGCAGCAGCAACACATGCAGCTTTGAACGGAGGTTCAATGACCTTGTCCATTCTGGCAAGGTTCTTCAACTGCGGTTCCAGAATGTTGGCGTGTAGTTTGTCGGAAAGACCGTTAGCCTCCGCCACATATTCGCCTTCGGAAAACTCTGTCAGATACTTATCTACGTGCGTTTCGAGAGTAGCTCGCTGAGCATACTCATCACCACTCATGGCATCTCGCCACTGTTCTGCATACCACTTTTCCCCCTTCGGCTGGAGCAACCATACAGTTGCGGCCAGCAGCCCAATCAGGCACGTGGCAAGAAACCATGTTTGCTCATGGAAAGGCACGTCCTTCTTTTTTTTCTTCTTCTTTTTGGCAGGTGTCTTCGCGCGTTCAGTCCTGGTTGAAACTCGATTGGCCTGAACGGTTTCTGCAAACGCCGCGCTGTTTCCAGCTGCAACTTTCGCTTTAATTTCGCCAAGCTCGGTATGTACGGCCAAAGCGTCGTAGGGACGATCATCTGGATTCTTGGCTAACAGTCGTTCGACCAGCTGATCCAGCCAGATCGGGCAGTCCGGAACTTTATCGACAACGTTATAGGGATCGTCGTTCAGATGCTGCATCAGCATGTCCATCGGATTTTCCGATTGAAACGGCGTTTCTCCTACAAGAATTTCGTATAACAGACACCCCAAGGCGTAGAGGTCTGTTTTTCCAGAAATGGGTGGCCCCACCTGAATCTGTTCCGGGGCCATGTATGCATACGTACCGACGGTTTTCCCGGCGGCAGTCAGCGCAGTCGCTTCAGTGTCGCGAGCAATCCCGAAGTCGCCAAGCTTTAATTTTCCCTGACGAGACAAAAAGAGGTTAGCTGGTTTCAAATCGCGATGAATGATGCCGGCGTTATGAGCATGTTCCAGAGCGGAAGACACCTGCCTTCCCACGTGGACAGCCTGTTCCCATGAAAGTCGCTTCCGACGTTTCAACACCTGCTGCAAAGAACCACCGTCAATGAATTCCATCGCATAGTAGCGCTGATCCAGGTGCTTTCCGCCGCCGTAATATTTCACAATGTTAGGATGATCGAGTCGCTTCAGAATTTCGATTTCGCGTTCGAAGCGTTTTAACAGTTTCTCATCCATCATCAGCCCGGGCGCGAGCACTTTGACGGCGACCTTCTTCCCATTTTTTGGGTAGACGGCCGAGTAAACAATACCCATTCCGCCGACACCAATCTGGCGATCGAGTACAAATGGGCCTATGGTTCTCTGCGCCATGAAGCTGAAATCGTCGTCAAAAACTAAGGAAGATATAACTATTGCATTCTTACAAACGACGGGCGGTGAAACAACAAATCAAAGTACTGCCAGAACCGGAATTTGCAGGACCTTTATTTTTGCCATGACAGCAGCACGCGCCAGCAGGGCCCGCAAAACCTGTTTTTCCATAAATTCCTCGCTGACGCAATCGATCCGCATTAACCCGGTGGTCCCAACAGCAATCAACAAATGGCCATTACATTCGATGAAAACAAACGGCAGATGAAGCGAAAAAATCCATCTGCACGCGGTTTTGTGAGGCTGGATACGTTAGTCAACCATTCGGCTGACCACTGGTTTTTGTTGCCTGACGTAGATGTGTGTCGCATCCTGAAAGTGAAAATGAGGATCGATAATACTTTTTCCAGCGGGCCCCCCATCAATGGAACAATTTACGAACAGGTGCGGTCACTCGTAGCGAAAGTCGGCAGGACTTTCGGTATTGGCTGTGGTTTCACCAGACGAAACTCTGACAAGCTTCGCTACGCCATTCCGTAAAACGATCTAGCCGGCAAGACGCCTCAGTCGCAACAGCTAAATGTTTGAATAGGCTTTTCAGCGTCCTGCGAAAAAACGACACCGACTAAATTTCTGATTACGCCAGATACGCGGATGGAACGGCTATTGCATTCGATTCAATATGCGAATTTCCCGGACAAAGTCGTTTCCTTACCGAGTGAACCTTGACTTCCAAAGCCCAACATCCCGAGACTGTACTAAGGCAGATTTACTTGATATCGCTAGTTTTTTTGGCAGCACCCAGCTGCCGACATTGAGTGTGATTCCATGCTTGCCCAACTTGTACCAGCCAAAGGTGGTCCGCCCATTACTCTGACGAAGCCGATTACGGTTGTCGGACGTAGCTCGAGATTATGCGACCTGGCCGTGGATCACGGCAGCGTTTCCAAGTTGCATTGCATCCTGGTAAAAACGGATGGCTTAATTTACATGCGAGACTTGGGCAGTACAAATGGTACTCGAGTGAACGGCCAACGCGTGCTTCGAGGTGCGCTGTTGCCAGGCGATCAAATTTCATTTTCGGGTGCTCTTTACAACGTCTATCTGGGGCCTGACCCTCAGCTTTCCAGCGGCGGTTCAATCTACGACGGAGCCACTGCCATGATTTTGTCCAGCCCCGTCGAACAGCCTGTCGCACCGGACACAAAAAGTGACGTGAAGCTACTTTCCGATTCAGACCTGCTGCCCGCAGACTGAAGGAACTTAAAGAAACACGCGCCGTTTTTATCTGCTTCGCAGCAAATAATATCGCTAGTGCCAGCACCAGCGACCATTTTCTTTTTGTGAAATAGAAAGACTCGAAACCCTCTTTGACGACAGCGCATTGAATGGTGTCAACACGTGACTCAGAAAAGGATCTCAAGTAAAGTCCCAACGCACCAAGAAGCGGAACACAAAACTCGACAGCGAGGCGTTCACATGGTGATGAAGAATCACTACCAGCGTGAAGACAACCCGGCCGATGCGATTCGTCTTCGCGAAGGAGAACGCCTGGTGACATGGACCTTTCCAGCACGTCCATCGTGGATGAGCAAAGAAGAATACAAACAGCAACCGGCAACGCTTGAACTTCGCCTGATTGATGTGAACGTCCACCGCAACGGCTTCCGTCCGAGCCAGTTCACAGTCACCACAACGATGACCGATG
>JBDNFN010000130.1:0-3024 GCA_041689795.1 Fuerstiella sp.
GGAGTCAATGAGAATCACATCAACCAGGAAGACACCCAGACTTCTCCAAACCGAACAATTCAAACCGAAATCGTCGCCTGATCAGCTTTTCCTGAACACAACATTTGACAGTAACCCTCGTAATTGATACAGTTCCAATAAGCGTACACGGCAGCGATGCCGAAATTCAAGAATCGTCTTTTCAGCCAGTGTTTTTGTTACTGAGGGTATAGCTCAATCGGTTAGAGCAGCGAACTCATAATAAAAACGACACCCACAGAAACGCTTAAAAAACTGGATTTTTAGTCAGAAACACGCTGTTCGATGTGTCGGAATTGGCTGATTCGGCACGTTTAAGGGGTCGCGACCCCAGCTGTGAATGAAGAAAGCCGCCCGAACAATCTGACGGGTTTTGTGCGGCATGCCGTTTCGGCTTTCGCGAACTTCTCTCCGATGGAGTTGCCCAAGCAACGATCATTGCCGAAGCTTGGCGGCGAACTCGTCAACCGTGATGCCCGCGTCTCTGATTATGCCTCGCAGCGTTCCGCGTTTTAGTTCTTTGTGCAAATGGGACTGTCACCAACGCAGGATGACCGTCTTTGACCATTACGCTGTGACTTCCTTTTATGCGATCCACTCGGAATTCGAACTCTTCAAGAACCTTAATCGCTTGCCGACCACTAACGATCGGCAACTTAGACATCGACTAAGATCCAAACCTCTTCACCGCTCGCGTCAACATCGGCGTCACGCCATGGAATATCGCGACTCATGGAAGTGTAGGATTCGATAGCCGCGACGAAAGCTTCACTGATGTTGGCGATCGCCTCTTTGCGACTTCCACCCTGACTGTGGACACCGGGCAGCCGAGATGCGTAAACGCTGTACCCATCGTCTTCTTTAATCAGAACAGCACGGCATTCGTACCGTGAATGATCGCTATAGGTCGTCTGTTCTATTTTTTCGAAAACCGGTTCAGTAATCATAAATTTTCTCCGCTTGGCGGCATCACGCTAATCCGGTACGAGCCCAACGGCTCGACATCGTTCCAAATCAGTTCCAAGGCATAAACCCCATCGACTACCGGCAGTGGTGGGAGTGCAATAGCCGTTTGGCAGGGGTTAAGTCGATCGGGTGAATTCACCTTAAATTTGATGTTGAACGAAACCGCGTCATCTCTTAGCCGGACATACCTAAGTGAAAACTTTTGTTCACCATGAACGTCAATCAATGACAGAAATGCGAAAGGCGACCCAGAGTTGAAACCAGACTTAATGCGATTGTCACTGCTCAGATCAACGGTTCCGTCCGATGGTGTTGCCACGTGTCGAAACATCACGCCGAACACGCCACAAACCACATGTTTGCCTGTGAGTTTGTCTTGGTAGACATGATCAGCCACCAACAATGCTTGTAAGACTGGCTTGATACCCGCCACCTGTTTCATTCCTCAGCACGACCCACACGGTGTAACAACACGAATTCTTTTCTTTCACGTTCACCGCTGAAAGCAGTCGCGGCTGCTGTTTATCATTCTTTCATCGACCACATCCAATTTCAAGCATAAGTCACATTTGGGCACCGTGCCGACTCCGTTTTTGGTCAGTTGCCTCCCTAGACACCGGCAGAATCCGCCGAGATTACCTCCCGGAACATCGCGAGGGCTTCGGAATCGTCACGGATGACGGCTTCCACTCAGAAGAAAAAGCCCACCCCGGCGCGAGTCTGGGGTGGGCACGTCGCGGCTCGCCCCTCAGTTTTCACCGATCGTCAGGTTGCGGACACAAAAAGAACGTCCGCACCTAACAAAAAGCGTCGCGTTGGCAATGCGTCAGTCTGCGTAGTAATTCAATGGAGCTCGTGCCGCTGCAATGGCTGCGTCGTATTCGGCCTGTTGTTCGGGCAGTTTGCTCTGCAACTCCACCAACTCGTCTTCAATCTCGAGTCGAATTTCCGGCCACGCTGGTGACAATTTACGTACTCGGATTCTATTGATGTCGCCGACACTGACCGCAGCACGAAAACTACCCTGCAGCATCGCAATATATGAGTTTTCGCCGCGATACTTGCTCGGAACCAGGCAGCATTGCAATTCCTGAGTGCGAGTCGCAGCATCGGGGATCTGACGGCCCAGTGTTGACTTGATCGCGTTGACGTCGGCCTGAACTGAGTCGCGCACATGTGCCGGCACTAGCGCCCGCAATGCGTCCACAGCCTCGACCTGGTCAGCAACCCGCTTGCCAGATAAACGTGCATCTCGCTCCAGTCCGTCCAGTTGCTGCTGAAGCTTTTCGAGCTTGTTATGAATCTTTGGGGCCTCAGATTCAAATATCTTTGAATCCGTCGAAAGCATCAAAGGGGTCAGGCGTCTTTTCTTTTGTCTTCCACTTTCAGGGTGCTTTGTAACATATTTTCCAGAGATTCAGTCACTCCAAATATGTACCGCAGAACGTCATATTCGCCTCTCGGCTACATTAAAGAGACCTGACCCTTTTGATCTGTCCGAAGAAGAAAATGCGGTCAAAAATCAGGGGTTTGAGGGCTCTGGAGCGGGAAGTTCTGGAAGCACGGCAGGTGCATAAAACGAAATCCGCTGCAAGCATCGCTCCGATGGCTGCTGTTGCGACAGGTTCGTCGCTGGCAGGCGAAGCGGGCGCTGTCGTGCTTAATTTTTGCAGTGCAGTGCAGTAGGCGGCATCCTGAATGATAATCACGGCTGGCCCTGCAACCCGCCGGGGATTCGAATGGTCGATGCATTAGTGGATGCGCAGAAGTCGTTAGCACGCATAGCGGAGTCTGGAAAATCGGGTCCTGCGTTCTCGTTGCTGGATCGACTCAAAGGCTTCATCGATCGCGGCGTGGCGGAACAGCAGGACACTTTTTCCCGCGTGCGAGGTTACGCGGCTCAAGTCCGCGAAGTGGTGGAGATCCTGACGGTGGAAGAGGGCCTGTCACTGGCCGATCGAGAGCCACTGTTTGCGGCAAAGACTGCGGAGCTTCAATCGTTCTCCGATGACAAAACCTACAACGCGATGGCGAAGATGA
>JBDNFN010000131.1:0-6917 GCA_041689795.1 Fuerstiella sp.
CGCCGGCCATCATTCACGGCAGCAAGTGAGTGAACGACGACCGGCTCCGACGAAGGCAAATCCTCACACAACATTTTTTCGAGACAAAATACCTGTCTCAAATAACCTTAACCCGCGCCCACTAAATCTACGGAACTTCACAGTCGCTCCAAAAGAACACAACAAGAATGGTCGCCAAACCATCCTAAACAACTCAAGCTCCTCTTTTAAGTGCATGGCACCGTAGATCTGGCACCGTAGATCTTTTGAGAAAAGATCTGAGTCAGAGCCGGCAGGAAGTAATACGGCACTTAGACAAAATTTCACCGCAGCCAACTCTTACTCTAGGTTTGATGTCATTTGCGGAGCAGTTCCGTGAAATCTCTACATTTGCAAGCTATTGAGGGATTAAGCGATGACGAAATGCGATTTTGCAAAAGCGGATCACCGTCTCAAAGCGACTCGCTGCGGAATCACAATGATTGAGGTTTTAGTTGTTATTGGAATCATTGGAATTCTCTTGGCCATTACCCTTCCCGCAGTCCAGTACGCTCGCGATTCGGCACGTCGAACGCAGTGTCGGAACAATCTGCGGCAGATTTTGCAGGCGTGTCACGCTTTCGAGGCCACAAGCGGATCGCTCCCGTCTCTCTACAACGGCACTTCGCTGGCATATCCGCTCCAGGAGTGGGATCTCTTCCATATGCATTCGTGGCGAGTTGAACTTCTTCCGTATCTGGAGCAACAACCTCTACGCGATGCGATTAACTGGTCCTCATTCGCGACCGATCCAGTCAACAAGTCCGTGTCGCAATCGGTCGTGTCTGTCTACGTCTGCCCATCTGGGGCCGATCCAGTTTCTCACATGGGCTGGGGCCTGTCACACGCTACGCCTCCAACTTCAGTCCCTGGTGCGGGAAGAAAGTATTTTGCAACGCGAAGCGACTACGATGCGATGGCGGGAATCCAATTGCTACCTGATCCAGCAATCAACCCGCATGGTACCAAGTTTATTCGCTGGGGGATTTGGGGGTGGCCAGATTTCGGGAATGGACAGTTTGCCGGTACACAACTACTTCGCTATCGCGCAGGTAAATTCCGAGATGTTACCGACGGCCTTTCGAACACAATTGCTGTGGTCGAACGAGGTGGGAAACCCATTGACCTTTTACGAGGCAAACCGCACGTGACTCCTTACAATCCAAACGCAGATTATCCCGGTCAAGTTGGTTGGTCGGCCAGCAATACGTTTGCGTGGGCGATAAACGATCATCAAGTAGGCATCAATCAGTCGAACTCGGAGGGAATCTACTCTCTGCACTCGGGTGGCGCTTATGTTGCGATGGCTGATGGCTCGGTGAGATTTCTCTCGGAATCCACGGGCTATGAGGAACTGGTCCGGCTGTTTAGCCGTTCTGGCGGTCCTGATGAATAGCTACAGAGGTTGGCATAACAAAGATCGGAATAGTGCGCCGACGGCATTTCCAGCAGTGGCAGGACCGCTCGGTAGAAGAACCCCAAACCTTCGTGCTGGCAGTCCAGCGCAGTCACAGCAACTGGTCCAAATCGACGATTGAAATTCACAGCCAAGTCGTCAACACCGCATCTGCTGACAGCAGATGCCTCACGCCAACCAAACTGAATCAGACACGCCTCCGAAAGTGCAGTGCGGCGTCAGCAGCCGTCTCCGCATTTCCCCGTGGGGCGCGATACATGCCGCATGTCCCGCAAAGCACTAAAACAACACATCGGAACAGCGACAGGAATAGACCTCTATTCGTCAAAGATGTCGGCCGCAGGAGCCGGCGGTGGAACAGCGACGTCGTAGTCGTCGCCTTCGGAAAACACTCGAGGATTAACACGCTGAACCGTTCCGCGTTGATCCGCGAAACTAAATCGTCGCCAACCACTATTCCCCAACCGTGTGTGCAGGATCAGTCGACCGTGACGCGACACGACATCTCTGGATTGTGTTAATGCCGTCGCATTTTCCGACACTGCGGGAACTTCTGGTACAGGAACTAAAGCGTCATCTGCTTCTTCGACTATCGCTGTGCGAATAGGCAGCTCACCGCCAACCATCGCAGTCATCACAGCTTCCGCTGGAAGCATCAGGTTAATAGATACGGGATAGGGGATTTCTGCATCCGTAGTTGTGTTTTTCTGCTGAGTCAGGACCCATTCATTCTGAAGCTGCTGACTCAACTGAGCACCAATAAGTAATCCACAGCCACTGGATCCGGGAACTGCAGCGCACGCAACAGAACTGGGCAGACCAAACTCGGCGTCAATCTTCAATTCACGCATCACGGCGCTGCCATCAACCTTCGCCACACGTACAGGCGGCGGGTTTTGCTGCAAAAGCGGAACGGCCTGAGCACACACAGCGCTTATGGACAGGGAAGCCACTGCAGCCAGACCAGATGCGAAAATAATCTGCCGTATCATAAACGATAACTCCTTGAACCCGACCCGACCCGAACGCGTTGGCCGCAAACTGAACGAATACCATTTCTCGTTATCACCCTGATCGACGACTGATGATCAGCAATTCTGCGACTGATGTGTAGCAATGTCGGCCGAGGCGTTAAATGATCGCGGTTTTTTGACAAGGCAAGCCTGCCAGGATTAAACAGTCAGTCAAACCTTGCGGACCACACACGCTGCGAAAGCACAACCGCGACTCTGTTTACTGCAACACATGGGCGGTCTATGCCCGGCGAAACAAATAGCAATCAACAATCGAAACGCGTTCCCCGCGGCCGCATGTCAGCGGAATCGTTAAGTCAGGTGCAGCAACAGTACGGGCAATGCAAATCGCGCGGCCTCATTCGGCACAGTGACAGCTGCCCTCACAAACGTAGCCGACCACCTGCAATATGCTCTACAGGCGGTGCTGAAATCGCAGATTCACAAGCACGCGGCGCAAGCAAATCCAGAAATTGCAAAACTCACTCACTCACTTGTATTGAGGAAGTCGCGGGAGCGGTTTTGGGGGCGTTTCCAGTACGCGTTTAGATTTTCCGCCGGTGAGAAACCACAGGATAAGGCCGAAAGTCTTCACGACTTTCGCTACGAGTGACCGCAACTTAATTCAAAGCGGCCGATGACCACGCTTCCAGGCTGACGGCGGAATATGAAAGTCGATCGGCTTGAATTTCGTTTCAAGGCAGCCATCTTTGCCGGTCACTACCACCTGAATGTCTTCGCCCACCGTATCCGGTTCTGGCCCAAACTGACTGAGAGTGATTTCCGTGTTCATGACGCATCGCGTCACAGCAGCGACTTCTGAAAGTGGCATCCCGGGAGAAACCAGATCTCGCAGCGCCGCTGTGCCCACAGTCTTCATTGTGTTTTGAACCAATTTTTTAGCGACCTCCGGCCTCAACAAGACCATTCATTCCTCGAACATCAGTCCCGGCAATCAACCGCGTTACATAAACACCAGCGAAATTAATCTGCAGCGCGCCGCCATCAGGTTCATCTGAACCATGCATGTGCTCTGGAGTTAAGCGATATTCGGCATGCCCAGGGTGCGGCTTGCCGGGTGAGAAGCCCGCAAAGTACAGACTCAGCTCTACAAGCTTTTCGCCGGCCTTAATTGCCTTCAGGTAATGGTCGTGGTACAGAAAAATCTAAACCTTTGCCCAAGGCCAGAAATGGTTCCGGCCGACACGTCCAGCTTCCATGATCCACAGACGTCCCGGCAAGCCTCGATGACACCGCGCGATCAACCGCTCTATTGACAGACTGCCAATACGATTCTGTGCCCAGGTCGCTATTGCCACCGGAAACTGCAGGCTGCAGCACGAAAATCTTCTTTACGCCATCAAAAACCTAAGCCCTGTTCTCGCTGTGGCCAACGGTGGTGCGAATGTCAGCCACAAACACGACTCCGTCCTGCACCGAAATCTTCAAGATCGACGTCATTAACTTTCCTTTAAAGCAACGGCACAGCCAAAGCCCCAACGAATCGGCAGCCGAGTGTTCGCGCGGCTTCGCCAACGAATGCAGCAGCAAATGCGATCAGGCTGAATTCAGGAAATCAACACCCGTCGCTCGCCGGATGGTATAGAGTTTCCCGGCCTTAGGCCCGAACGCCTAAGACAATGTGATGGCGTGACCCGCAGCGATGCTGTCCGCTTCTGCATAACAAATCTTCAATGCGTCCAGTGCCACACGACTCGACAGTGGACCAGGATCCGAGCCGCTCTGCACGTGATTGACGGCAACCTGCAATTCACTGGTGAAGGCCGCACACCATTTGTCGCTGTCTGCCAGTTCCACAATTTCGACCGTTCCATCATTACCAACAACAGTCAATGGTCGATTAACAACCCATTCTCCGGCGTACGTTCCTGCATCAAATATCACTGTCGCATTTTCAAAGTACAGCTCAAAGCCATGACCGAACGCCAACCCCTTAGCTGCGATACCACCGCTAACCGCCGTGATTGCCGGGCCGCCGTCATAGACATATGACGTGTGCACATGATTAACGAAACCATCCTGAAGTAGGCCCGTTGAAAACACGCTGTCAGGCTGGCCGCAGGCATGAGCAATAAAGTGGTTGTCGTGAATATGAAGATCAATCCCCCAGCCGCCCAGTTTGCGGAAGTCAGACATATCGTTTGACCAGTCGGGTGGACAGATAACTCGCTTAAAATGTCCAGCCTTTAAAGCACCAAATTTTTGATTCTGAATCGCCTCAGCTGCAAATCGGAACTCCGGGAAGAATGGCAGCACGTGGCCCACCAACAACGGGACGCCGGCCTTCTGTGCGGCGTCCACCATCTGCTGAGCTTCATTCAGATCTACTGAAATTGGCTTTTCCACGAAAACCGGTTTCCCGGCCGCCAGGCATTCCATCACAACCTGAAAGTGACTGTCAGTCGGCACGCAAATGTCGACCATATCAATATCAGGGTCCGCCAACAGATCTTTGTAGTCGGCATAGCACTTCAGTTCACTGACATCCACATGGCCGCCCGGCGGACCAAAGTTGCCCTGAATGCCGGTCCAGTCGCCAGCCAGCTTTTTCTGATTACGAGTTGCAATGGCCGTCACTTTGGCCCCGGACAGATCTCGAGCACCTTCAAAGTGCGTGTAGCCCATAAACCCCACGCCCACGATTCCAATCCGAATCATCTTTCAGATGCTCCCTGTCAAAGTGCTAAATGGCCAAGTTTTCCCCAGCCACGAATATCCCCAAGAAGACCAAACCACCAGCAAAAAATCAAGCAAGCAAGCTGCCACATTGGCGGCGATTGGTTATTCACTCACGCTGTGCGTAAAACTTAAGCAGTGCTGACTGTGCCGTTTTTTTAGGCAGCGGTGTATTTGCCGATTTTGGGGTTGGCATTGAGTTCTGGGATTGTATCATTCTGACGGCGACATCAATCTGACACTCATGAAGCTGGGTGGCAATTGACTGAGAAGTTGGCGAGGTGTCAACTTTCTCTTCAGGCACATGGAAGTTCTGAACACATACAGACAGGGAGAGAGACTATGCTGGTTCTGTCACGAAAAGCTGGCGAGCGAATTCTGATCGGAGATGACGTTGCGATCACGGTTGTCCGTATCGGACCCAATTCAGTTCGCATCGGGATCGAAGCACCAAAGTCAATGAACATTGTTCGTCAGGAACTTTGCGACTTCGGCACCGCACCAAAAGAAACGACAACAACTCCAGAGGCCTTGCCTCTGTAATCTGAATCGATGCCAAAGCGATGCAAGTCGCCTAAATCGTTTCCGGCCAGGCTTAATGCCCGGCCTTTTTTTTGCGCCTGATTCAGCACCGTCCAAACCAGCCAGCAATTGACGTCCCCTTCAGCTTGCAAAACCCAAACAGGCCCATAGCGACAGAAAGCTGACGTCGCCCCAAACCGTTTGTGCGACAACCTGTCAGACAGTATGGTTCTTACGCACGGGCCTTCGACGCGCCTTCGCTGTTTGTTCAAGCCTCGCCGGGGTGGTAAACTTATCTTTTGTTCAACCGTTTCCCAATGTCGGGGGTGGTGTCGTAAAAACATTCCGTTGGGCGACCTAACTGCATTGGCTTCACGCTTGTTCCGCGATCAACGAATCAACGTTGCTGCCATCCTGCTTTTGATCGCGGCAGTTCCTTGGCTTCTTGCGTGGCACTGGCGTCCCATGATCGTTGGCATCGCAACGATGGTGACTGCATTCTCGCTGGTCCTTCTGCCGCCCGACTACTGCTTCCAGTTCTGGTTGGCGTCTCGTTTGTGATCTTCTTCATCGCTGGTTTGAATCGCGATGGAATCGACATTGTTGACCGACCTTACATCGGCATGCAACTGCTCACGCCGTTCTCGATCATCGCGTTCGTTCTGTTCTTGCGATCTCGTCGCGGTTCAGCCCCGCCGCAAGACCGTCGGTCGCCCAACAGTTAGGATTTGTTGCCAACGAGGTTGAAGGTTGTCTGCAGTTTGAGCTTGGTTCCGCCTGGCTTCAAATCCCTGTTCAGCGGAGTCGCGGCTTGGTCGGTGTGCCGTTTAGGGGATTGCGTTGAGCTGATGGCCCCGGTGACGTGAGATTGCTCGGTGCAGAGGCGGTGCTCGGGGCGCCATGAGCCGTGCTGCGGCGGTCTGCGGCGGCAGGAATAACGATTCGGCGTGCAGGCATTCGCGATTTGCTGTCGTGAGTCGCTCGAAACTCAGCGCGGCGCATGTCGCCAGCGGGACCGAGCGTTGCCGGTTTGAAAACGAACTCTGTTCACTGAGCATCGGCGTCCGGACCGTCACGATGCGTCGTGGGTGCGCTCAAGAACGGTTGCTCGAATAGGCAAGCTGGATTATTGTAGTAGTCGTCTTTTCTGAATCGAACGGAGTCTACACGATGAATTTTGATGACCTTACTGCCGCAGAACGCCTGATCGCGGAACAGGCGATTTTGAATTTGCGCACTCTCAATGCCGC
>JBDNFN010000132.1:0-22790 GCA_041689795.1 Fuerstiella sp.
CTTGTGAAAAACATCATTGCGACCGTTACCGCGATTAAGAACGTGGTAAACAAAACCGCCTTGCGATGCTCGGGCTGTGCGTGGCATTCCATCACGATAACAACGCTCGCAACACAGTTAAAGTACAATGTCCCCTTTTTGCGTTCTGACCACGCCGCGCATGGTTTAGAAGGAAAACTAGCCGGAGTCTTGGGTACGATACCATTTGAACAACTTTAGGCTTTCGGGGCTGATGTCATTTTCGCGAGCCCATGTTGTGTTGCAGAGAAACTGCCGCTGACGGCGTAGCCAGATCGGGACACAGGCAATGTGGGCAACGATAAGCAATCCGCCAACGATGGCGACAATAGGATTGAGAGTCTTTGTTATCGCACCGATCGCGATGAATTGCGTTGGCAAGGCAACCGAAACCGCGACCCATAGTCCGTAGTTGTGAGTGTCGCCTGCCGCGTAGCTTACATTCGCGGCTGACAGTTATTGTTCAGGTGCGGCGTGTAAAGAACCGGAACCGTCGATCGATGCAACTGGCGAACGGTGACGGGGTTGGGAGTTCCTATTTGTTCAAACTGCGTTTCGGACGCGACGACAGCCTTCAGCATACTGACGTCGAGATACGTGCGGAGATTAATTCCGAAACGGTTCGCAAACTAACTCCCAACCCACTGGAAGCGAATCCCGTCGTGATAGGAAACGCTTTAGAAGACGGCTGCTCTAAAAGCAAAGTCGCTTTCAAGCAGACACAGCAGATGTTTGTATCACCTGGTGTGGAAGCTGTGTCCGTGAGAATCTTCGTCCCACGGAATCGTACAGCAAAACTTCGTTACCCTGTCGGTCCCAGACGGCGCTCAGTTTTACACTTCTTGGACCGTGCAGTGTGAACTGAAATCCACAGCAGATGCCGTTTCGTTTCAGTTCCAATTCTGTCATGGGAAAATGATTTTCAAGCAGGTTCTCCTTGCGACACAAAGCAAGATGAATAAAGTTTCTAAGACCGTCCAATGAACGAACATCCGCAGGGGCGGAGAACATCATGCCGCAGGTAGCTGGCTGATACATAAATATGAACCAAACCTTTCGATTCGGGATACGCGGACTGTGAGGAAACGGAAATTTCAAGAAGATCGGTAAGGTGTGATCGACTCTCCGGGTCTGGTGAACTTTATCGTCGGATCAGTTTGGGAAATTTACGGATTATGAAGCGGTCTGAACATTCCATACCGTCAAGCCGAACCGCATGAATCCCCCAACCAGTATTGACGGTGTACATAGATCTTCCATCATCCGGATCCGCCTTAAATGTTGTTAACTTTGGCCGACCAAACCGGGATTTGCCCGTCGTTTTTTGACATAATGCTATTTTTAGTGACGTCGCGCAAAAGTATGGCAAACGCTGCTTGTAACCTAGTGTGCAAGCCGCGTTCAGCACTGCTGCGTCATCGACGATGGCTGAAACTGATTCGCACCCTATTCAGTCTTGAATGCCGGCGAATCGGACGCCTTCAGCTGAGGATGCGTTAACGATGACCTGAACGGTACGATCGGAAAAGGCCAACATCAAAACAGAATGGTTAGCTGGTTTCAGCCGCCTTATTGTTAAGAAGCGTGGGTGCCGAGGCTTTTGCCGATGACTGACTCGGAGCCGCATCGCTACCCCTCGTAGATGAGTTCATACAGTGTCGCGTCATGCGCAGGCAATACGTGGAAGGCTTGCGTTCACGGGAAACGCCGTTCACGAAGCGTAGTACCTGACACGTTTGATAGAAATCGCGGTATCAGATCGATTCACTGCGAACGGTTGGCGGCGGATACGCGGTTCGCAGATAGAGTCTGGATTCGCGAGGTGGTGGCAGCGCAAAAAAAAACGGCAGTCAAAAAGCTAAAGTCGCCTTTGACTGCCGTTTCAATAATCTGATTGTCACCGAATCGAAAAGGAATCTTCGGTGACTGCGTTTCAAGCTGACTAGCGGGCGATGCCGGTGATAGTCTGCTCGCCGATGAGTGCCTTGCCAATTGTTTCGCTTGCAACTCGAACTCGTGCACTGTGATTGCCTGGTCGGCTGCAGCGTGTCTTCACTATAAACACAACCGATTCGCCACCAGCAATGCTCGGCAATGCTCGGAAAATCACAACGCCGCTGTCGGCAATAAACTCGGATGGTCCGGAAATGTCGACCAGTTCCAGTCCTGTCGGCAGTTCGCACGATAGCCCAACGCTTTCGGCGGCCGTAATTCCACTGTTCTGGATTTTGATTTCAAATGACACTTCGGCTCCCGTTTGCACCGATCGAGCGTTGGACGCCACAGTCAGGGCCAATTTTGCATTTCCCTGAACGGCAGTTAGGTGCTCAGCCATTGTCATGCGGCCGTGTTCTGAAATCACGCCCACCTGATGTCGGTATTCACCAGAAGCGAGTGCCTGAAGAGTCACGTTGAAGTTCTTTACCTGCCCAGGTCCCAGAGTTCCCACAAACCAATCGATGGTTCGATCTTCTACGTTGAACTTTCCGCCTCGATCAGCTTTAACAAAGTCAAAGCCTTCAGGAATTCGGTACTTCGCTCGAACGTTATTCGAATCCACTTTCCCTTCGTTAACAACAATGACTTCGTAGACGGTTGATTGCGAAGCGATACCTCGATCAGGTCCGCGAACTCCGATGTTCAGGCGAGGTTCGGCAATGGCGACTGTGTCAATTTTCTCATCAATCAGGCCACCATCTGCGACAACCCGAACGTCCAGCTTCTGGTTGCCGCCTTTGGTTCCGGTCAGGCTAAGTCTGGCCTGTCGGGATTCGCCAGGATTCAAAGTTCCAATTTCAATCGTCAGCATTTTGCCGCGTCGGTGTTCCATACCGTCAGGAACGACGACCTGAATAACGACATTTTTTGCTTCGCCTGTACCGGGGTTAGTCACAATGGCAGTGTAGTTAACCATCTGTCCAATTTCGATTGCTGCGGGGCCATCCAGCTTAAGAGCAATCATTGGCTGTCGCACAGAAAAGCTGGATGAACTTGCACCAGTCACGCGAACAAATGCGTTCATCTGCAATTCGCCCTTCACGCGAGGAATTACGGTAAGTGCTACCTTGCGAACATCTCCGGGCTTCATTTCGCCAAAAGACCATGTGGCACTGCCGCCAGAGGCTGTTGGTGCGGGATCTGAGTTAATGACTTCAATGCCGTCAGGCACAATCGCTTCTGTAACAACGTTGCGCACAATGGACTGCCCTGTGTTTTCAACCAACAATTCGCAACGACATTCCTGGCCGACGTTGAAATCGCCATGGTAAATCCATTGCAAAGTCACGGTTGGAGACTGAGGGCCGGATTGCGTCGCAGCCGTAGTGCCAGTGTCAGTGTCACTTACTTCAAACGCAGTTTTTGCAACAAACGTCTCGGGCGTTTCTGCAGTCTCGGGAGTAAACGAGTTTTCATTGACTACCGGAGCAGCAAATTCAGGTTCTTCCAAATCCGTTGTGGATGGCAGCAAAGGAGTCTCTTCTTCCGCTGCTTCACGTTCATTCAGGAAATTGGCGAATGGATTTGATTCGCTATCTGACAATTCGTCGAACTGAACACCCGAGGTCTGTTGAATTGCTTTTGATACGGTTTCTTCCACAAAGGCAGCATTCATTACACGCACGCCTGCGGCCGACGATGAATTTGTTCGCGGCGGAGCTGCAGGAATTCGTTCCGTTACGGCCAATGGAATGACCTGCGTGGCCGGCGCTGCAATAACAAGTGATGGCTGTGGTGACGCCAGCGTTTTTTTGACGCCAAGTCTTTCCAGAGTAACCTTGCCCGCAGATTCCTCGGATGCAGCCTGCGCCGCCGAGTTGGCGGAGAAGTACTCAAAACTGCCTGTCGCTTTTTCTGTCTTCACGACCTGCGGTCGGACAACGGAAGGCATTGCGCCGCCAGCCAACGGTCCACTGTCAGGAAGAACCGTGTCTCGCTGGATTTTGTCCCAGCGAGCAAACGGGTTGTCAGCGGCCAGGCAGGGTGCGAGCAGAATAAGCGTTGAAGCAGCCAGTGTGTAGCGTTGCAGTTTCATTCCGGAATCCTCCGCGAGCCGCCAGAAAGCTGTGGCCCGTGTAACTTCGAATCAAAAGGCGACGTGACGTGCCTCTTGATTCGTATCGGGGAATCCGGCACTGATGCTTGAAACGATTCTGCCGATTAATCATGTCAGCTGAAACGGGGTGAATTTGCAGAATAAACCATCACTGGAAACCGGCAGATCCTGCCGTAGCGTCGCGTGATCTGACGTATTTGCCAATGTTTTCCGGAAGGAAGTGAATGGCAGCATAAAGGCTAGGCCACGTTGTTGGCGGATGGCCGCGCCACAAGCCAGGTACACAGGGCAAAACACACAGCTGCAAAGGCAGCGGATACAGCAAGGCACATTGTCATGGACGGAAGCGTGTCGGTCACCGGCAACTGACCGGAGTACAACAGCCGCCGCAGCCCGGCTACTCCGTAAGTCAGCGGATTCAGCTTGATAATCCACGCCAGCCAGTTGCTGCCATCACCAGGAAAGAACGATCCTGACAACAGCCACATCGGCATCAGAAAGATACTCATTATGGCGTGGAAGCCCTGAGTAGAGTTCATTGGCCACGCAATCAGAAAGCCGAGTGCGGTGAGTTCAATAGCGATCAGAGTCAGTAACAAACCTGCTTCAGCAGCCTGCAGCAGGTTGACGTGAACCTGCAGACCCGGACTAAGACCGACATAGCTCAGCATCGGCCCGATACACAGAAACAATCCCGCCTGAATGACAGCTAGAATTGTTCCGCCCAGAACTTTCCCAAGCACAATCACTGATCGAGGAATCGGAGCGGCCAGCACTCCCTGAAGGAACCCTTCTCGGCGGTCTTCAATAATTGAAATTGTTGAAAATATGGCAGTGAACATCACAATCAGCACCGCGATACCCGGAAAGAAATATTCCTGATAGGACAATGGCTGTTCAAGGCCAGTCGCCCAATCCGGACTTTGGAAAGATCCTTGCAAGCCCGCTCCAAACAGGATCCAAAAAATGATGGGCTGCCCTATAGCTCCGATCACGCGAGTTCTCTGACGAAAAAACCTGATCAGTTCTCGAGCCGCCAGCGCCCACGTGGCGGACCAGATATTTGCTGCTGCATCAGCGGATTGTTCAGCTGTGGATTTATTGTTCGTTAAAGTCAGGCCACTCATGATCGAGCCTCGTCGTCGTTAGAAAGTACTCGACCGGTCTTTTCCAGAAACACGTCTTCCAATGTCGGCCGAGCAACCTCGGCGGATAGTATCTCGCTGCCGAATTCCGCCATTGTTCGTTGCAGAGCATCCGCCGCGTTGGAAAGTCGAAAGCACAGTCGGTCGCCGACAGGTCTGGCTTCTGCACTCAGAAATTCCTCAAGCCGAGGCCGCTGTTCGCTAGCCTGACTTAATCGCAGGGTGAGACGATCTCCATCGACCGAGGCCTGTAATTCCTGAGGCGTGCCTTCGCAAATCACGTGGCCCTTGTCCAGCAGCAACAGTTGCTCACAACCCTCAGCTTCTTCCATCAGATGAGTCGTCACGACAACTGTCGTTCCTTCACGCTGTCGCTGTTCGTGAATTAGGTCCCAGAATTGGCGACGTGCCGCCGGGTCGAGTCCTGTGCTGGGTTCGTCCAGCAGCAGTAACTTAGGACGATGCAGCAATCCCTTCGCCAGTTCAACTCGACGACGAAGTCCGCCGGAAAGCTTGCCGGTGATCGCACGTCGCCGATCAACAAGACCAAATTGATCCAGCAATTCATTGATTCTGGATTTTAATGGGATGGCTCCAATTCCGTAAATGCGGCCGTGGCACTTCAGATTTTCTTCGACGGTAAGACGGCTGTCCAGAGCGGGTGACTGAAACGTGACTCCCAGCTGGCGACGAATAGCGGCGGGCTGTTTTGCAAGGTCGAATCCGGCAATTGTTACGTTGCCGGATTGCATTGGAAGCAGAGTGGCCAGTAATCGAAACAGCGTTGTTTTTCCCGAGCCATTTGGGCCCAGCAATCCAAACAGGCACCCGGCCGGAATTTGCAGAGCGACGTCGTTCAACGCTTGTGTGGGACCGTAGCGATGAGAAATGCCGGTAGCTTGGAGACACATTTCGGACATTGCCGACCAGACTTCATTTACAGGTTGTTGGATATTGCACGGGGCATTGTCGTCGGGAGAATCACGTTTGAAACCGCAACGCCACCTGGTTGTGGATTTTCCTGAAAGCAAGGCCAGGTTGAAGTCAATGCCCGATCTGTTTTAGACCCTCGTCCTGCCTGGAAAGATACCGTTTCCGCCTGTGGCAATCGCTCAATGTCAGCCATAATCGCTATTACATTGTGAGCGAATGACGATCTGGGCCATTCTGCAGAAATCGAATCTTGCCGGGGTCTTCCTGCATTCGTAGCATCACCGCGATCGGTTTGCGATAGCCGGCCGCAGGATGTGTTTCCCTGTGGCCATCTGTCGTTACTCGCGCCGCAAATTCGCAGGCCGAATTAGTAAACCACTGGCCTGCTGAAAACATTTTTCGGCAAATTGTTTTGCAAAGCATTCAGTAGTTTGCAAAGCCCAAAGTGGCACTCAGGAAAGTTGATCAACTAATCCAAACGGTGCACTGTCAGGGTTGGTGGGAACAGAGTGGTCTGGGCCGTCAGCCGATGAACGAACTTCAGCTTTCATTTTGGGATGGCGAAATTCTGGGCCAGGGTCACGGCATCGTGGGACAGTTCATCCTGAATAGTTTCGTACAAGCCGACAACGTAACGCTTGTGAAGAAATACATCGGCGCTCATCAGATAGACTACCCCGGAACGTTCGACGGAGAAGGCACATTCCAGGGCTTCTGGAAGACTCATCGTTTGGGAGGTCGCTGGCTGATCAGCATTGAATCGTCAAACGCACCGGACACGATCATCGATATCTAAAAACGACGAGACGATCGGTTTCGTCAGATCATAGACTGCGACGCATGAAGTAACGCGTTGATGCACTCGCCATCTCATGCAACTCTAAAGCAGCAACGATCAGCCTCAGCGATGCCCCGCAGATTCAGTTGAGACGCTGTGTTAACGAAGTCAGGCCCAGCCATTTAATTCCAGAAACTGCTGTTTCCAGTGATAGCTGTCCAGCAGATCTTCGGTCGACCGGTTCATGATTCGCAGGGCTGCATAAACGGCCTCGACTGTTGCCAGTCCGCCCTTCGGATCGTGGTTCAACTTGGAAACTCTTGGGTAGGCTGTAATGATCGGCGGCAGCGTTCGCACAGGCAGGTCGTTGTATCGGCGTTCCATTTTTTCGGCCAGCCGCCATGTGGCATCCAGCACAAACAGTCCCGATCCCGCATCAGCTTCTGACAGAACGGGACCGCCCATTCCCAGCCGAACGTAATTTTCCGACGGCAACATAACGTCTTCCGGATACGTAAAAAACGCGATGTCATCGCGGCCACGCAACGGTTCGACGGAGCATTTGCTGCGACGTTCTTTAGGGTGAACAACAATAATGGTTTTCGGGAATACCCCCAAGGTCGCTCCGGCATTTGCCGAGTTGCCCGCGGGGGTATTTATCGCTGAGTTAGAAACTGATTCAGGCACTTTTGATCTTTTCAATTTCGGTCTGATAGCCCACGACTTCTTTCTCAAGTCGGGGTACATCTGTCGGATCGTCAGGCTGGTTACGAGCAGCGGTAAGAAGCTGCTGAGCTTTCTGCATCTTGTTTTTTAACGCGTCGATCTGTTTCTTTTGTTTCTTATTCAGGACCATTCGAGTGCATTCTGCTCCGTGAAAGGACATGTTAGCGGCTACGATGCCGCACAATTTAGTGTCGCAGAGGATTCTGCAAACCGATTCAAGTCGCTGCGATCGCCAATTGGCAGCATTATCCTCGCATTGCGATTTGAACCCGTCATTTTGCTGCGGCACAGCGGTAGTGTAGTGTCTTCCAATAAGATAGCGAAATATGTCTTCCGACTCAGAGATACTCAACTCATTACTGCAAAACGCCATGCAGGAAGGGAACTTTCTTAAAGGTGTTCTCAGCAAGTCGGCGGACAAATCACCAAACAGTGCTAGCCGAGTGGATGTGCGTCCCGTCATTATCAGAAACGAAACTCAATTTCAGTTTACTTCAAGAATTGGAACTCAGGAGCACCACCAGAACTTCGCTGTGCCGGAAGCGGCCGCACACATCTGCGAATTGGCAGGAACCGTCTTTCGTGATCTGATGATTTTTACGAAGACCGGAGAAGTAACAGCAAGGTACAGCCGAAAAGGCGTTTGCAGTATCAAGCGACGAACTGTTATTTCCGGGAACGCTACAGAATTGCCCGTAGCCGCGCACGACCGCAGCAGAAACTATTTGATTCCTGACGGTCAGCCTGTGCCGTTTTTGATCGCTACCGGAATTATGTCGAAACAGGGCCACGTGGTGGCAAAGCACTATAAGAAATTTCGGCAAATCAATCGTTACGTCGAGTTTATTAAAGACGTCGTCGACCAGTTGCCTGCTGACATTCAAATTCACATTGTCGACTTCGGCTGCGGCAAAAGTTACCTGACCTTTGCGACTCATTATCTGTTAACCAAAACCATGAATCGATCTGTGTCAATGGTTGGCCTGGATCGTCGCCCAGACGTTGTCACCACATGTAATCGCATTGTTACTGAACTGGCGCTTCAGGATATACGTTTTGAAGCCGGGGACATTGCCGATTATTCGCCGAATTCCAAAGTGAACATCGCCATCTCGTTACATGCGTGCGATACAGCGACAGATGACGCGATCGCCATGGCGGCTCAATGGAAAGCGGATGCGATTCTTGCCGTGCCGTGTTGCCAGCACGAACTGGCTTCGAAGCTGAATACTGAACGCCAGCCGCTGTTTGCCGAACACGGTATTCTGCACGAAAGATTTTCGTCGCTCGCAACTGACGCAATCCGAGCCAACTTGCTGGAGTGCGTTGGTTATAGCACGAAAGTCATAGAATTCATTGATACAGAACACACTCCCAAGAACCTGCTGATTCGTGGAATTCGGCGAATTGTTCATCCGAGCGATTCGCCTGACCGTCAATACTGGCAAAAGTTACAAACGTTTTCCTCGCAGTTGGGCGTGCCCGCATTGAGGCTGCAGCAAAAGCTGGAAGAATACGGGCTTCTGCACGTCGAAGGCATGTAGCCTGAATAATGCGAATCCTCTTTCGCGTTTCGCGTGTACCATGACACACATCAAACTTCGAACCTGATTTTCGCGAACCATGAAGCGTCTGCTGATTACACTCTGCACCTACAACGAGCTGGAAAACATCCGCCTGCTGTTGCCCGAGCTGCGTTCGGTAGTGCCTGACGCAGACATTCTGGTTATCGATGACAACTCGCCGGATGGCACTGGTAAAGCCGTGACTAAGTTTGCCGCCAATGACTCACACATCACGCTGCTTGAGCGACCTCAAAAGCTGGGGCTTGGTGCGGCAACGCTGGCGGGCTTCCAGTATGGCATCGCTCACGGCTATGACCAGCTGCTGAACATGGATGCCGACTTCAGTCACAACTCAGCACACATTCCTGCGCTGCTGGAACTTGCCAAAAGCTGTGACGTTGCCATTGGTTCTCGCTATATCAAGGGTGGCGGAGTTGTGGGCTGGGGGCTGAAACGACACTTCATGAGCACAACCATCAATCTGTATGCCCGGCTGCTTCTGGGCCTGAATACCCGAGACAACAGTGGCAGTTTTCGGTGCTATCGAGTGGACTGCCTGAAGCAGATCGACTGGAAGAGAACACTGTCAAAGGGCTACGCTTTTCAGGAAGAAGTCCTGTACAGATGCCGACAGCTGGGCTGCACGTTCGGGGAATCACCCATCCTGTTTGAAGACCGTCGTTTTGGAGTAACAAAGATCAGTTGGAAAGAAGCGGTCGCCGCGGTCCTGGTAATCTTTCGCCTTGGGGTGCAAAGACTTATCGGCGTGCCCGTTAAGCTGACCAGTGAATCGTGACAGCATCGCGTGATGCGACATTCATGTCTGGAAAACGCTTGGGTTACTCGGCGTCAGAACGTCTCAGTACAAGCACGCTGCATTCTGCATGGCGAATTACTTTTTCAGCAACAGACCCCAACACCATGCGTTTGATGCCGTGGTATCCGTGCGAGGAAATCACAATCAGATCCGCGTTGTGTTCTTTGGCATAGCTGGCAATCTGTTCGCCTGGACTTCCCGACAATACAGTCGTTAGTGCATCCGCGGCGCCGTTTTCGTGGGCGATTTGCGATAGCTTCTTCATGGCCCGCGATTGCGGCTGGATATCTTCATCGTCGTCGCCGCCCAGCATATTGCTGGAAACAATCGAATCCAGCGACAACGCGACGTGAACCAAATGTAACTTTGAAGCATCGCCGGCAATCTCCAATGCGGTTCGTACCGCCTTGGAAGATTGCTCAGAAAAGTCAACCGGGACGATTAGCATTGAGCCAGTAAACGACATTGGCGAAACCTTTGGCCGAACACTGCATCCGGAAGGTGATTAAATCTGTCAAACCATGATCCTGAGAAATGGCCCACGGCGAGGGAAGAATAGCGGCAGCCTTCTATGTGGCCCGCCTGAAAGAGAGGCTAACGGAAAAATCGGCTTCCTGACGCTTCAGCCCTTCTGAACACCATCGCTGGTTGCCGAAGCGCCAACAGCTGGAACTTCGGCAGAAGCAGTTGGCTTAGCAGGCGCACCATGCGGCGTATTCTTAGCCACTAAAATAACTCCGCCAACGACAAGTGCCATGCCAACCCATAGCATTGGGCTGATGGCCATCGAGTTGCGTAGCTGAGTGTAGGCGAAAATTGCGTTAATGCTGACTGCTCCACCAAATACGATCGGCATTACGAGAGCCGTGTTGCCTTTACTTGAGATAACCGCATTTGTGAGACACAAGGCCCCCAGGGCACCCAGCGATCCAGCAATAAAACCCCAGTTTCTGGCAGCTGACTGGGCTCCGGAATAACTAAAGGTATCGCCCTTCAACTTCATCGCAACCAGTCCACCAGCGATTGCAATAACCAAGTATGCCACGCCAATGAAAACGTAAGGCTTGAACGGGCTCCACGCATCGGGGCTGGGCAGTTTTGCCGGACTTCGCGCATTCCCCAAAGCTGGACCATACATTCCCCAGCAAAGAGCAGTTCCCAGGGCAAACAGGATAGGAATCAAAAGACCTTTCATAACCGACATCTTCTATTTCGCTGAAGGAATCTCAAAACGTGACATGCTATTCAAGACACGTCGACGGGAATCGTCCATAAAAAGAACCGACATTGTATTGCATCAGTTACTCATGGGTACGCGCAAGTGAGCCGTTCAAATCTTATCGGGCAAAGCATGTTGCGTGTCAGCACGCGTTCTAACCGTTATCTCAGCACCATTCAACTAAGGCCAAAAAATGCCATGCGAATCCAGGAATCGCAAATCGCAGTTCACGTCGAAACAACACAGGCAAATAAGACGTCACACAACACATCAGCGGCCAGTGTTTCGCTGTTTGTGAAATGTTGTACCGAAATGGCAGCGTTCCGCAGATTCGGTGAGTTCAGGAAAATGACCCGTGTTTCACTTATTAGTCTACAAACAAAAACTCATTGGATAACAACAGCACGTGGCAATACTGCTGCCATGCGTTATTGACTTCATCCGTTCCTACGTCGCTGACGAACGAATTGCCCAGTTGCATCTCGGCTGGCGACGGGTCTCGGCAAAATAACAGCTGGTAGACGCTGTTGATGCGACTTGCATTGTCAGGGGATTCTGAGATCAATCGTTCTGCCAGTCGAGCAGATTGACTATCCAGAAGCGGGCCATTCAATGCGTAGAGTCCCTGCAACGCCGTTGTTGTCGGCAAACGCTGAGGACTATGTGACGTTGGGTCAGGGAAATCGTGAGTCAGCAGCGTAGTCGACATGTCGCGACGATGAACGGTCGAGTAAATACTGCGGCGCAAGTTGTCGTTACTATCCAGTTCCTGCGAAGGTCCACCCATGCTGAGATCCAGCTTTCCGGATACCGACAGCATCGCGTCTCGCCACGCTTCGAATTCCAATCGCCGGCGATTCATGCGCCACAGCATACTATTTTCGGGATCGAGTTCGGTGTTGGCCGCAGCAACAGCCGTATCCGATCGGCTCGACTGACGATACACGGCCGAAAGCACGATCTGACGGTGTAGCCACTTTATGGACCACTTATTCTGAATGAAACCTGCTGCAAGATCGTCCAGCAGTTCCGGGTGCGTTGGACGTTCGCCCTGCTGACCGAAGTTACTGGGAGTCATAACCAGGCCTTTGCCAAAATGAGCCAGCCAAATTCGGTTAACGATAACTCGCGCCGCCAACGGCTCGCCATCGTTAACAATGGCGTTTGCCAGTTCAAGACGACCGCTGCCCGTAGTAAACGGTGTCGGACTTGCTGTAAGAACGGAAAGAAAGCGACGCTGAACCAAGTCACCCGGACGATTCGGATTGCCTCGAATAAAGACGTTCAGATCCCGGTGTTCCTTTCGGTATTCCAGCTTTGTTCCATCCTGAGGATGATCGCCCGCGCGGATGACGTGCATAGATTCTTCAACTACGCCGTTGGCCATCGGAGCATCAAAATGCGGTGTTCCCGTTTTGATCGCAGTAATCTGAAAGTTCAACGCGTCAATCTGTTCCTGTGGCACAGGAGTCTGTTTTTTTAGTGTGTCAATCTGCTTCTGCAACGCTGCAGCTTCATCGCGAGCTTTCTTCACAACCTGAAACAGATCGTCGGCAATTGTAGGACGTTCTGCAATTCGGCAGCTGGCAATGACGCCCGCCAAAGCGTAGTAATCTTCCGTGGTAATAGGATCAAACTTGTGGTCGTGGCAGCGAGCACAGGCAACGGTGAGTCCCAGAAATGTGCGAGACACTGCGTCGATACGTTCTTCCCATTCATCAGCCACAATTACCTTGATGACTTCAGTGGGGAGCTTCAGCTCTTTCCAGTATGAGGGACTCAAACCGAGAAAACCCAGTGCCGGCATATCTTCGGGGCCGGTGGTGTCCATTAAGTCTGTGGCCAACTGTCGACGGACAAAATCAGGATAGACCATATCATCGTTAAACGCCTTCACAACCCAGTCGCGATACAAATGGGCCTGACCGGTGCTATCCAGCCAGCTGGCGGTTTTGTCGGTATATCGAGCCAGATCTAACCACATGCGGCCCCAGCGTTCGCCATGATGAGACGACTGCAACAGACGTTCGACCTGTTTTTCATATGCATCAGCCGATGTGTCGCTTACGAAGGTTTTTACCTGTTCGGGACTCGGCGGCAATCCGAGCAAATCGAAGCTTAAGCGTCGCAGCAGTGTTGATTTGTCCGCTTCGGGCGAAGGTCGCAAATTGTGCTTCTGCATTTCGGCCAGCAGAAAATAATCGATACGTTGTCGCGGCCACCGTGCATCTTCGACGGTCGGCAAAGCGTGCTGCACAACGGGCTGGAACGACCAGAAGTCCCGACCCTTGTCGATATCAACCCCGCCCGCCTGTACTGAATTCATTTTGTCAGTGGTTGGTTTGTCTTTTTCGACTGATGGTGGATAGGCGGCACCATCTTCCACCCACTTAATCAGATCAGCCACCTGAGAATCGCTCAGCTTGCCAATGGGAGGCATCTGAATGGCGTCTTCTTCGTAAAGGATGGCTCGAATTAGCAGACTTTGGTCTGGCACGTGTTCAACAATCGGAGGTCCACTGTCTCCGCCTTCCAGCACGGCGTCTGCCGAATCCAGCCGCAGGCCACCATGAATCGTCTTCGCATCCGCCGAATGGCACGAATAACAGTGCTCAACAAACAGCGGACGGATCTTTTTTTCAAAGTGTTCAAACTGCTCATCGGCCGCAAACAACGCGCAGCTGTTTGCCAACACACTAACAGTAAAGATGAACGTAGAGATTTGTCTCATGACAGGCTTCGCCAACAGTTGCAGGAACACAGTGGATCCAGAAGTTAAAATTATACCAAACCCGACCGTTGAAACATGCTCTGCTCATTTTCATAAACATCGTCTTAAAACACTATGTCTGTGCGATAGACGACTGCTGTATTCCCAGCAGAATCTGCCTGACATTCACAACCAACCGGAGCAATTTCAGGTAGTCGAGCTCACGTCCTCGATGAAACAATTCGTCGGATACTCCGAGCTTCCGTTGCTCCCCAACCCGTGAATTGTGTTGGTCTCTTTCTTCTAGACCGGATGCACAGACAAAACACCTGCAACTATATCCGTGGAAAAATACGCCCAATAGAGGGACTCACTCTCCCTCGCGTTAAACGCAATGACCCCGGCGTAGGCCGGGGTCATTGAAACAATCGTGCAACCTAAAGCAGCTATTTGCCTTTGGTGTCTTCGCCCATCATTTCCTTTTGATAATCAGGGCTTTCCTGCAGCTCTTTTGCGTCGTCAACGACTTTCGCCGGAACCTCGTCACCGCCACCGCATCCCAAAAAGCATGCAGCGGAACCGACAAACATCAGAAATAATAAGCTGTATTTCATCAAATCTACCTTCTTCTTTATAGCTAGTTGTCTTTTCAGAATTCGCCCAGTGGCTTGCCGTCGTCGCGAGTACACAATCGTCGCAACGTTTCCATATCAATATTTTCTGAAAGGAAGTGAGTTGAACCATCAGCCAGCAGGTACTGAACTCCGCCGGTATGTGCCGAGTAAAGTCCATTGTTGGATCCAAAATTTGATCCAATTCCATTGTTGTTGGCCACCCCGTTGCCTGGCTTCTTCACCCAGTTTGGTGGGTAATTAATAAAAGTCAGGTTGAACATGCGTTCGCTATGGGCATTGATGCTGTTGCGCGGAGAACCCATCAGCCAACCATGGACTCCCTGAATGTCGACAGGATTCCCGTTAGCGTCTGACGCAAAGTCGGAAGCTTCACCGACGATCATCATATTACTTGAACCATCCGTCGCATCACGAATGGCTTTGGTCTGTGTCGGCAGCAACAATCCACCGTATGCTCCAAAGCCACCGGTGCTCGTTCCGCAGCAGCCAGTTCGCTGCCACTGACCATGAGTACCGCCGTTGACAAAGTTGTCCTGCTGGACAACGGCTGTGTTATTTCCGTTTGCTGATCCCCCAATGCCGACGTAATGAGGTTTCACGGTATTGATGCCGCCTCCCCCGGTGGGGTGCAACCGCGGAAGTGGGCTCGAAGGGCACAGCATAAACGCAAATGTCTTACCGTTCGCACGTTGTCCGTTGCGGAATCCTTCAGAAGTATTGTTGCCTGTTCCCCCGTGCGTCCAGCCCGGATGAGTGCCTCCGAATTCCAGTTGATTATACAATGGCGCCTGATCGACATACGGCAGCACGCGTGCCCACCATGAAATTCCCCAGTTCCCTGCCGATGTTGAAACAGTGCCGTTTGGAAACGAGTTGTAAACGTCATGATAGTTGTGCAAGGACAAACCAATCTGCTTCAGATTGTTCTTGCATTGGGTACGGCGAGCTGCTTCGCGAGCCTGCTGCACTGCGGGTAGCAGCAACGCAATCAGAATAGCAATGATGGCAATTACCACCAGCAATTCAATCAGCGTGAATCCTCTCTGTCTCTGCTTCTGGAATTTCATCATCATGCACCTCCAAGAATAAACGAAAAAAACCACATCGTTGAGTCAGACTTGATATCTCAACTTCTCAAAAATGATCGCATTGTTTCTCGAACAAAGCAAGCCTCGTACGTAAGGGTTTGTTTTATTTAAATATGTTCAACGGATGCTTACGGTCTTCAATTATCAATATTTCCTGTTCGCTCGACACGTCATCAAACACTTGATTTTTGCCGTTCGGCCAGCGGACTGCTATTCTCAGCACACGATCGGCGTCGCCTAGTCCGATGTTCAGCAGACGTTCGTTTGTTGTCATGTAACCATCGCCGGCCGTCAGTTGATGAGTAGACGTTCCCTTTGACGTTGTAACGTTAACGACAGTGCCCAAAGCATCTCGGTCTGTCGTGGTACCTCTCAATCGAATCGTCAACGAACCTCCTCGTGCTGCGGTAGTGTTTTCCAGCATCGCCACCGGCGAATACAGATGCAGCACACACAGATCGTCAAGTCCGTCGCGGTTCCAGTCGAGTCGGGAAACGGTTCGTCCAAGGTACTTACCGCTGAAGTATTCACCGGGAGTTGGGTCCACCTGCTGAGTGAACTTTGCGCCGCCATGATTGCGAAAGAACTGAGGCGGCATTTCATCCGGCTCGCCGGTTGCATTCGTTCGGTCGACGTGACCGTTGGTCACAAACAGATCCAAATTTCCGTCCAGGTCCGCATCCAGAAATTCTGTGCCAAAACCAAGCATAGGAATGCTTGGTTCGTACAAACCGACATCGCGAGTGCTGTCCAGAAACGTTGAGGCTCCGTGATGAAGATAAAGCGTATTTGCGTCTTCATAAAAATTCGTAATGAACAGGTCCATTGTTCCTGAACCATCAACGTCACCACACGCCACACCCATGGTCGCCTGGCTTCTGCCCATGCCATCAACCGCAAGGCCACTTATCGTTCCGGCCTCTTCAAACTGAATCCTTTTATCCGTGGAAGTCGAATTCTGAAAGAAGAAATTTGGTGCCGTATCGTTGCCGACAAATACGCTAAGCCGTCCGGAATCATCGAAGTCGCCAGCCAAGATTGCCAACCCTTTACCTTCTGCCTGAACAACGCCGCATTCCTGAGTCACCTCGCGAAAACCACCATCGCCAAGATTCAGGTATACGCGATCCTGTTCTGCCGGAAACATTGTTGGAGCACACGTTAGAGGTTCCCCATTCTGCCGACAGCGGCGCTCGAATACGCTTTCTCGCTCAAGATAATTCACCACGTATAAGTCCTGCAGCGAATCGCCATTCAGATCGGCCAGCATACAGCTAACCGTCCATTCGTCGCCTCCGGTATTTGTTTCATCCGTGACTTCCGAAAACGTGCCATCGCCGTTGTTTCTGTAGAAGCGATTGCCGGTAAGATTTCCCACATACAAATCAGCAAAGCCATCATTATCAAAGTCACCTACGTTCGCTCCTTGACTGAACCGGTCGTCGCCTAAACCAGCAGCAGCTGTCGCATCGCGAAATCCATTGCCGGTATTGCGGAACAGGCAATCGATGCGCTTAACATTATCGTCGCCTTCCCAGATCGGTGCTCCCTGCGAAAAGTAGACGTCCGGCCACAGATCGCCGTCGTAGTCCAAAGCCGAAACGCCACCACCCGTGGTTTCGAAAATATGCTCCATTCCACGGACGCTGACTGAGCCGTTAAAAAACGTGAAATTTAGCCCCGTTCCGGATGCGACGTCATTAAACGTGACTGCACTTGCGGAGCTTGTTTGGCGAGGTTGCAATTCCGGAACTCGCTGAACAATGCGATCCCAGTTCGGCAACTGATAGCTGAACATTTCCATAACGGCATCCATCGGAGCAGCCGAAATCAGTGTGCCTCCTGAAGTCTTCAGTTTGTCGCTTAACGCAGCAAGTTGTTTCGTTGACCAGGCCCGACTTTCCGGCGCGACGTTGATTGCAAAATGACAGACCGCTGCCGCTTCCCAGATTCGATTGATGGATTCGAAGTCATTGGCCAATGTCTGCATCAACTCAACAGACGACGGTGAGTCATAGAATTCAGGCATGGTCAGTTCTATTCGGGCGAGAATCTTTGCTCGATCGCCAAACTGTCGAGCAGCATTGGGCTTCCTAAGCTTCACCAGAACCTGCGACAGCATATAGTTCGCTTCAACATTTCCCGGAGCAAGATTGAGCGTTTCCAGCAAACAACGCCCAGCGCCTTCCGAGTCGCCCGCTTTGTCAGCCCACACTGCTCGATTCAGCCAGAAGCCGCCATGTGATTCGGCGGCTAACGGAAGCGATTTCATGATCTGTAAAAACTCGTCATGACGATCCTGATCAAGCAGAATCCGCCCCAGCCGAATTGACGCTTCGATAAGTCCGCTATCTGCGGCGATGACTTTGCGATAGATCACTTCGGCTTCCACAGACTGGTTACGTAGTTCAGCCAGGCGTGCTTCTGCTAAAATGCAACGCGGGTCTTCCGGAGCTGCCAGTTTGCATGTCGCAAGGAATCGTTCGTCAGCCAGAAAACGATTTTCGGGACAGCCGACAATGTGCAGTTCTACAGCTCCGAAAATCCCCTGCCTGATCATACGCATGCCGGGTGCGACGGCTTCCCACGTTCGCCCCTGCACCTGCATCAGAAATGCAAACTGTTTGTTCGCTTCAAACTCATTGGGATTTCGGTCCAGCACATAGCGAAGGTGCCGTTCCGCCTCCATCATTTTCCCAAGACGCTGAAATCGCTCACTCAGTCCAAATTGCGCTCGATAAGCAAGATCACCGGCGTCCTGATCGACCTGTTGATAATGTTGAATCGCCAAGTCGCTTTGATGCAGTCCCGCTGCTGCGTCGCCCGCAATCACAAGCGCAAAGTCAGACGTCGCATTCGCCTGCAGCAACTGTTCGGCTAATTCCTGAGCTTCGGGAAAATCCTGCTGCCACAAAGCGGTCGCCGCACGCCACGATATGCGGTCTACTGAACTGGCTGTCAACACCGGGTCAAACGCAACAGCAACTGCGACGACAATCAGTCCTGCGGCAATCCGCCCGGACTTTTCTGACGAAACCTGTTGTGCGTTATTTTTCATAGTGATCACTTGCTCGATTCACGCGATTGTTCATTCATCGCTGCCAGAGATGAAACGCCGGCGTTGCGCGGACTTCTCAGTTCACACACTGCCCCCCACAACAGAAAGCAGATTCCCAGACCAAGCAAAGCGATACTTGACGGATACAGAACTTCAGCCGCAAACACCTGATTGGGAAAAGGGATCATTTGTGAATGAGCAAAAGCCTGCTCGCTCGCGACAATCAACACAGCGCCCGTGACCATTCGCATAGTGCATTCGTTTCCTAAAAAGAACATCGTCAGATCTCTGACATATCTCAGCGTGACCAGCGGTAAAGATCAACTCAGTTTAAGAGAAGGGAACAAGACGCAGTCACGCTCTTTCGGACTCAGCAGTGGCTGATTGTACTTATATCACCCTCCACTCGGCATCGGAGATTTACCTTCGGCCGCTGGGCGCGAGGCTGTTCGAAAACTACAAATTCACAAACGCGCGACGCGAGCCAATGGATCCAGCTATTGCAAAACTCACTCGCTCACGCGTCCTTGTATTGAGAAAATCGGCGGAACGGTTTCAGGACGGCATCCAACCATTCCTCCACTTCGATAGTGCCACTGTCCCCCAAGATAAAAGTTTTGGCCAAGCCGACGGGCAACCACGTTTCATCTCGAACCCGCACGTGCACGTAGGTGTATTTCGGTAGACTGAGGTGCCTGGTGACTGTCGCAACACAACGACCGAGTCCGCTCTCCGGGATCCATGTTCGAAGCTTTCATGCTTGCAGCTTCAGGCTGGTGGACCGCCTGCTCTTGAGCGCCAACCATTCGTCGAAGATGCCAACGCGCTTCTGTTTCAGACAGGCGAACGCGCGCTGTGTAGTGCTCGCTGCTGACATCGAACATAGCTGCTCACGATTTCAAATCAGCCCGCGCCTTCGCGTCACAGCAGCAACAATCAGCGTTGAAGTACGGCAAGAGAATCGCCCGATACATAACAGATCCCGAATAGTCTCATCTCTGCCGCCAGGCTTTCAACCGGTGTTGCCAGCGCCGAACCGATGCTTGCGCGGTAGAGCCGAAAAAACTAACCGTTTCACGTTTCAACTTGCTGAACTGCGGGTGGCTCCGAAATCCTTCCGTTAGCCTTGCGGCCTGAACGAATGATTCGTTTCATCGGTTACCCATATTCACGCGTTGGCTGGCCATGGCGTGTCATTTTTTCATTGAAGAAGCTGGCAACGTTAGTACCACCGCTACTCCCACGATGGCCAGCGCGACCACTGCGAGTGACGGCAGCAATGCGTAGCCCGTGGTGAAAATTGTCAATAAGACAGCAGCAAGCACGGCGACGACGGCCTTCACTTTTACGTCTTTGCGAACTCCATCATGAACCTGCCAATCCACAAGGATGGGACCGCATAAGCTGGATTTCAGAAGCCTTGCATTCAGCCGAGGCGATGAATGCAGCAGAAACGGAGTCGCCGGGAAACCAGGAAGTATTGCCCCCAGTACTGCCAGACCAAAAAAGATAAACGCAAGGCTAAGATGCAGAAAACGCCTCCATCCGCTAACGGTTGTCATCACGCGCAGGGCACAGATGTTGGTTAGGACTTTATGCTCGTCGGAAGTCGGAAAGTTCTGCGATGGAAAGCTGAAGGTATTCGAAGGCATGTCAGTCCGCCGGTCGAATTAGCATTCTTGCCTCACGCAGTTGCAGCACAGTCGCCCCTCGGCCACCTCGCCCCGATGATGGTGCTTTGTGGCAATAGCAGATAAGCAACAGGATTAAGTGTGTTGACTGGCAATGCCGTTCAGATGTTAAAGAATTCAAAACAAATCAGGTTGATAACCAAATGTAAGCTCAATGTGCGACGCCATTTGTGTTTTCGAGGTTTGAAGTGTTTTCTTGCGATTTTTCACGCTTCCGCTCTAGTTTAGAACGGTTCAGAAGTTTTTCATCGCTGTGGATATCACGGTCACTAAAACCATCGTGACAAAATGCGGTTCGGGGATATTTTGCCCGCGTTAGATAAGTGCGATAATCAAACGCAGCTTTTTACAGGAGCATTACTTCACTTCGCGACATTCTGTTGCTGAAGGAGCCACACTGATTTCTGGGATGCCAGAATTGTAAGTCGAGCCGGACTTTGTTCTATGCATGCAGAAGCCACTTCGCCGATACCGCGTTGTTCGTCCTGGGCGATTGTCAGGTTCTCACCGAATTCTCATTTAGGGTTTCTACTATGCACCTTCAGGTGCGAGATCGATTGTAAATAGCCAACGTCAGAACTGGCATCGTGAGTTGCCAGTTGCTGCAAAACACCACATCCCGCGAAGGAAAGGAATCCTCGCATGAACTTCACTCCACATGGGCGCTACCTGCGGCAAAAAGTCCGATGTGACATCTTTCGCAATGCGGATGTCGTTCGATTTATCAAGTTTGCAGCGGTGGGTGCCAGTGGCATGTTTGTCGACTTGGCATGTTTTGGCCTGTTGATCCCATCAATGGGACTTGCGGCTGCTCGAGCGGTCGCGATCTGTATCGCGATGACCTGGAACTACGAACTTAATCGACGCGTTACGTTTACTGAGCCCACAGGACTAAACGTGTTTGCGGGTTATGTTCGATTTTGTGCGGCTTGTTTTTTGGGAGCCGGCCTGAGCTGGTCAATCTCAATCCTGTTTACCACATTATCTGAGGTTCTGAGAAGCCGTCCAATGATTGCAGCAATCATTGGTACGGGCGTGGCAGCAATTGCCAACTATACATTGTGCCGTTTGTGGGTGTTCAGCCAACGTCAATCAGTGTCGTCTGGCACCTCGTTGTCACCGGATGATTCAATGGGACGAGTGATCGCCAAATCGTAAACGTCCGCGTCTAGGTTAAGCCACGCATCATAACCATCGTCGCTATCGTGCATACGGCTGTTATGGTGAGTCCGCCAAGCAGGACGTTTCGAAATCGAGCACGCTGTCGCTGGTCTCGCAGTGTTAGCACCGCCTCAAGCTGAGCCACACGTTCGTAACGCAATGCGGAACTCGTTTGTGGTGAATCGGAGTCTGTCTTTAAAACGTCCATGGTGCGTCTTCTCGAATACTACGGTTTGGGGAAAAGCGTTCTCGTTAGCACATCTCATAACTCAGGTTCGAATGAACACCGGGAATCTTACAACGGATCACGGAAATACCCTGAAGCGAAGATTTTGCAAAGAGAACTACTGCCTTTGACGAGCAGTCCGCGGGTATTGTAGGCTTGGAATCTACGGGTTGCACATTTTCGCATTGCTGCGAAAAATTGATCATTGAGTGTTACTCGCAGCAGGCTGTTGCAGGCTGGAATATTGACGATTTTGGGGTGTGCTTTCGAGTGATTGACAGGTCATTACAAGAAAGGCGTTTCCAACTGGTCATGTTTTTCTTCAATGACATTCGCGCTGCCAGCATGGAAGCTCAGATGTGCAGGTTACCACGTGCATTTTTAAAGTTACGGACGCCTTTGCTCAAGCGTTCATCTGGCCCACTCCCCAACGTATTGAAGCGCTGATGACGACTTCCATCTTAGAAGTTGTCACATGGACGAATTCGAACATTCTGAGGACCGCCGGTCGGCCTGCGCCCCGGGCATTGATCAAAATGTCATGGCGTTCTGTCCCGAGCCGGATTCCGGGATTTGAAGACGCAAATATTCTGGCAACGCTGGTGTTCGACACAATTATTCTCGACGGACCATTTCCCCAGCGACCATAATGTATACAAGAATCGTCTCCCCAAAGTTTATGGCAATGGCTGGCAACGGGGTGCCGGATGTTCAACACATTTGTTCACGTCATTTCGCCGGGACACAAATAGGAGCGTTGGGCATCGTTTTCGTCATGTCATGATCGGCATATGTTTTTTTTGAGAAGCAGGGCACGCGACTCAATATCCCAGATGCGAATGCGACGCTCACCACAGTCAGGTTCTGGCGTGAACGGATGTTTGCCATTGATCAAAACGCAAGGACTATTGGCGTGCCCCAGTTCTCAGTACCACGGTTATGAGAGTCAGTTTGGGTTAAGGCTGA